>NZ_QSTE01000001.1:8712-321818 GCF_003438115.1 Collinsella sp. OM08-14AT | reverse complement strand
GTGGTTTTGCCGGCGCCGTTGGGGCCCACGAGCGCGAAGCGCTCGCCGGGGTTGATCTGGAAGGACGCGCCGCTAAAGAGGACGCGTGCGCCGAAGCTTTTTTCGATCTTGTCGACCAGGAGGATCATGGTGCCGCCTTTGACCTTGTGTGCCAATATGAAAAAAGGCCCCAACTTGCGTTGGAGCCTCATTCAATGCTCGGGTGGAGACGAGGGGGATCGAACCCCTGACCTCTTGACTGCCAGTCAAGCGCTCTCCCAGCTGAGCTACGCCCCCGTGCGAAGAAGTACTATACGGGAACTCGGACCACGATGCAAGGACAATTTTGGAAAATTTCGCAGTCGCGGCGCGTTCCGCCATCCGCCCAACGGCCGTCTTGCCGGCGCCAGGCCCATTACCGGGGCCGACCGCGCCCCCGCCGACCCGGCGATTCCAAAACCATGCCGGTTTACGGGGCCAGGCCGGGAACCCCCGAGCATGCCGTAATCGGTAAAATCAAAATCGCAGGTAGGCGACTTGCGCATTCCGTGAAATGCAGGGTATGGACGGCCGGTCCGGGTCCAGCCCCGTAATCCGGCACAGTTTTGAAATGACATTAATTCACTAACAGGCAAACTAGGTAGTTCTAGCGCCTTGTCGCCGGCTAAATTCCGATTTCCAACCAGTTGCACAAAACATTTGCTCGCAGTCTCGTCTCGGCGCACTTCATTGCCTCAGTTTTGACTTTATAGCGAATCCCTAAACGGTCGCAGACACTTCTGACTATGGTGTCTAGCTGCTTTGAATCGTTGAGCATATCGTGAGTCACCAGGAATACATCGAATCCCATGCTCTGCAACGCAGTCATGCGTTCCGCATCGTGGTCAAGTATTGCACCTGAACCATGAATGACTTCACCTTGGATTTCGATAATTGCCCCTTTCATAAGAATCGGATTTACGATCACGATATCGCCGTAGCAGACCTTTTGACCTGCGATGCTTTGCGCCGATATGGAAAGAGGAGTTAAGTCGTTGGCATAAACGTTCGTGAAGCCAGCGCCGCCAAGACGCCGCGGACGGTTTAGAAGCAAGATTCCTGCAACCTCGAGCGGAGACGCAGCAATGCCGATAACCTGCTGAGCGGCATCATAAAACTGCTTTCCCCACATTTGACTTTTGACCTTGTCGGCGAAACGATGCAGGTCGCTCAGCTCGATGAGCGGCTTTCTCATCCAGAGAGAAGTACCTTTGAGTTTCGTAACCTCTCTTCCATCTTCACGCTTGCTCGTTTGGCTATCATTATCTGGGTCCTTAACGGTTGCGCGGGCATAAACTCGTTTCCAAGGAACCTCGTCTTCGCCTTCTCCAAGTTCGAACAGATCCTGCGTGCTGGAATTGCGATTCTCCTCTACCGCCATTTTTAACTGCATTTCGGCAGCGGGAGCCGGCTCGAAAACAGAAAACCAACCGCAAAGTTCGTACATAGCCAGTACGAGATCTATTTGGGATACAAAGCGTGTCATAGTAAATAACGTGTTAAGCGGATTGGTGACACAAAAGCCTAAATTAGTGTCGATTGTTGTGCCGGCATCCGATGCCCCTTCCCAGCGAATAGTAGAGCGCAATCCCGAGTGGTGATTACAACAACCTGGCGAAGTAACAGCGATAATTGGGGTCTTGAGGACTTCGGTTACAAAAGGGGCTTGGGATAGAGCTCGCCAGCCGTCTTCGGAGTTGGGCAGGCGCGGGTAGAGATTGCGCACCTGCGGTGGGCAGCGCCAATAGCGGAATGCAGTGTTTGCGCAGACGATATCGTCCATTTGCGCCTCCCCTGGTATCGGCCGTAGGCCGTGCGGATTGCGGGCAAGGTCGATTATCTACTGGCGCATCATGCGGGTAAGTACGGGTAGCTGACCAAACACTGACCAAAAGCTTGACGCAATCTATTGAAAATCCGCCATAGACATGAACGTGCTGGTACGAGCTGTGAGCCAGTGGTCTCTGTCTCCACAATTGCGCATAGATTGCGCAGAGAATTCAATGAATGAACGCAGATGCACTTTTCAAAACGTGCGATGACGACAACTAAAGTGAACTGCATAACATACAACGCTTTAGGTAAATTCGGTTCGATTTGGCATCATATGAAAAAAGGCCAGAGGCTTAACACCTCTGACCTGCGCTTTTGATGGTGGGCGATACAAGATTCGAACTTGTGACCCCATCCGTGTGAAGGATATGCTCTACCCCTGAGCCAATCGCCCGTCGCCTTTCGGCAAAAGAGATACTAACATAGCCGCGCGTGGTTTACCAAGAACTTTTTGCCCTCGATTTTAAATTCGTGGGTGCTAGCCAAGCCAAAACAATCAAAGCAATCTGAAAAACCGCAGCTAAACCACCCTTTATCGTTTAATCCACGAGGTCTCGGGACGGCAGATAAGTCGCGCGTTGTTGTAGGCCATGTCGAGCGTGAGGCAGGTGCGTGCGGCGTAGAAACCGTCCTCGCGCTGGATGGTCAGCGCCAGCTCGGGCTTGTCGCCGGTTAGGCACAGCGGCAAGAGCAGCTGGATCCGGCCGCCGTAGAACTGCGGCACGGCGAGTGTGTAGTTGGCGGCGGCGCGGCGGGCGGCCTCGACGACGGCACCCTCAAAGGCGCGGCGCAGCAGCAGCGAGTTACCCTCCCCCATCAGGCTGGCAGGAATGCGCGTCAGGTTCTCCTCGTCGCCCAGAATGTGATCGATGTTGGAGCGGATGGGAAGGCGGTGGTCAAAGACCAGCTCGGAAGGGTCCTCGGCAAAGCGTACGCGGCACGGCAGGTACTCAAACGAGACTAGCATGGGGTCGCTTTCCTTAAAGGAGCCCTTCAAAAACCAGTGCTGGTGCGCGTCGGGCTTGGTGTTGGGCTCAAACAGGCCGTAGGTGGTTTCGTAGCGGCGCGTGTGCAGGCCGGTGTTGAATAGGCAGCGGACGTCGTCGAACACCAGCGGCAAGTTGGACGGGGCGGTCTGGTCCACGTCGCGCTCGGTCAGGAACACCGCGCGGCTAAACGAAAACGACAGGTAGTTTTTGAGGATGCGGTTGCCGGGGCCCCAGTCCTCGGGGTCGGCGAGGTCGACCAGGCGGTCGTAGCAGGGCTCGGGGCAAAACGCGAAGTCGTACACATTGCTGCACAGGGTGCTGGGGATCTCCGTGTGGTGTCCAATCCATTTCATAACTGGAGTGCGGATCCTTAGATTCTATACGCGCGACAGGTCGCCGGCTCGCCACAAAGCAATTGCGACCTTGCTTTTTGACGAGCTTGTCGCGGGAGTGGCTTTCGAAAACGAGGTCGCGGATCCAAGCGAAGTGCGGAGTAAAACCAAGGCCCGTCGACCAGACCCCGGTTTTACGCTATGCGACATGCGTTTTTTAAATAGAGGATGTGTTGGGGCTGCTATGGCTGCCATGTAATTTAAAAACAAAAGACCGCTCAACAGATAGGGGTGCCCCGGCATTGGCCGGGGCACCCCGTCTCGGAAGCCATATTGCTTACCTTTAGATCACTTGACTATTTACGAAAAGCAAGGAAAACCGCCGCTGCGATGCATATGATGCCTATCACGAGCGGAAGCCACGCCTTATCTTCTTTATCCTTAACAAGAAAAGCCTCAATTGCGGACGCAAGGACCAGGAATCCGCCGATAATCAGCAGATCAAGCGCAACGAAACGGACGGTCGTTATATCGGAAGAAACCCCTCCGGCATTAACGTTCACAAGCGTGAAGATCGCGGCAAAAATGGCGAAGAGAGCCAGAACGTTGCCATAGATACGAGACTCGATGTTGGCGACTTCGTTCTTTTTATCCTCGACCTTTTTGAGCTCTCCGGCATAGACGTCGGAATAGTCGGCAAGCCCATTAAAATTGAGCTCATCGGAAAAGGCTCCATGGTAAGGATGAGCAACCGTGCCTTCGACGCGCTGGAATGCGACTTGCGCGATACCCTTAGATTTATCAAGGGCAATCGTGTTGCCGCTTACGTTTGTAACACGGTAGAACAGCCGTGTTCCATGACCGGGGAAATATAGCGGCGCATCCAAAGAAAGCCCCTGGCGAATGCGCGAATTGCGTAAAAGAACGCTAGCGGTCAAATCGTTGGGCAGCGCGATACATTCAACGCAAGAGACAAAAGTCGAGTCTCCAGGGCCAAGTTCGACCTCGGATTGCTTGCTTTCGTTAACGTAGAACCCGTCAGTGCGCAAGTCATACGTAACCTGTCCGATGTTCGAAGCATCGGCATTGAGCAGCACCTTGCTGTCGATGAGCTCCTGAATCTTAGTATCGCTCAAGTACATATGAATCACTTCCTTAGGACAACGAGTATAGCACTGAGGTATTGCGCTGGCGGCTGTCCCCAAAGGGGACATAGGGGAAGAAGTTTGAACACATATTTAAGGCTCGGACACGTGGTTGCGATTCCTATTCCTCGTCCGGAAGTAGAAACCTGGTATACATCTGAAAGACGGCAAGAAGAAATAGGTCTTCCATGGTCTCGATTCTCTCGCCATCGAAACCGCCGGGGCACCCGTAGTCCTTATCGTTGGCCTCGTCACCAGAGCCGTAGGTCGCCGCGTAGAATGCAACGGTTAACGCGAATCGGCAGGCCTCAATCTCGGAGCTCGATTCGAATTGATATTCATTTTTCAGATAGGAAATGGGGGCGAAGGAAGCGACCCTGGATTCGAAGGCCTCGGAAAGGACCTTACGGATAAGGTAATCGTACCCCGGGGAACAGCTATCAGGGGGCAGAAAGGAAGAGTCCAGGCACTCAGAAAGAAGGTCAACCCGAGGTTCTGGCAGCCTCTCCCCCGCATACCTTTCGAGGCTGCGAAGCACGTATTTCCCATCATCATAAAGAACGGGTTCGTCTTCTGGGAAGCGGTCACGGAGGGCGGCTTCGACTGCGGTGATGCAACGGACGAACAGGTCATCCTCTCCCCTGACCCGCAAGTCAAGATTGCAGTATTTAAGAATTAGATTCTGTACCTCCGGCACGAGACAACAAAAGTTCCGGTACATCTCACGTGAATAATAAAAAAGGTCATTGTGCATGGCGGCGACAGCGCAAAGCGGAATTAATCCTCTGTCTGAGTAATACTTCGAGATAAACTCGATTGCCTGCGCCTTATTCCCTTCGGCGTGTCTGCGTTCGTCTCTTTCGTCCTGGCGACGCTCGAATTCCTCCATGCGCTTGCTCTGGCAACACTGTTTCTTGCCAATGATGGCTGTCACAATTAAAGAGATAAACGCGCATATTAATTCAGCCAATTCGTTCCACTTCACAAGAAACCCCCACAATACTTAATGGTGTTGCAATTCTATATACCAAGCAATTCTACGCATGGGACGTAGGCCTCGACCGCAACAGCCGGATATACGCAAAAGAGGGGTTAGACCATACTGCTTGCACTATAAATGAATTCAGCGGATCTAAATCCGCCTTGCGCTCGACCCTGATTGTTGCATTGCGGTGCTCTGTGTACTGCCGATATTGCGCTTGGGCACCGGAGCCGACATAAGTCCCGGTGCCCTTTTTGCTGTTTGTGATCTGCACCACCTTATTGTTGAATTCTTTTCTCCCGTATATCAACCCGGGTCTCGTTGCCGCGATTCAGCCCATGGACGCGTCCGTATGGCCTCTGCCTTCGATAATTGGGCGCCTATAAGCAAACAAGCAAATAGCAATGCCTTGTGGATGTCCCTTTCTTCCAAATGGCAGCTATCTCAACAACGACATGCGGCAGCTAGAAGCATTGTACCAAGCAGGAAAAGCGTCACGGAAGCTGCGACCCAGTTGTTGTCGCCGGTCTTGGGGAGTAACGCAGTTGTCGCGGTGGCGGTTGCGGTCTTGGGCTTATAGGACGTGGACACCGTGGTCTTGGTTACTGTCGTTGCTGTCTTGGTTGTCGTGGCCGCGGGTTTCATCGTGGGATTTGCCGTGGGTCCTGTGGTGGGCCCTCCGGCAGCGGGGTTAGCATCGGTGGGAGACCTGTCCACGCTGCCACCTGGCACGTCGCGCCCGTCGGTCTCCCCCGCGGGAGGCGTGGCGACATCGGGCACAACCACCACATGCGGTGCCATCGCACCGGAGGCATCCAACACGCCGCCAGCACCAAAAGCCCCACCAACAGGCGTCACAAACCGCGCGGACACAAGCGACCCGCCCGTGCATGCAACGCCGCCGTCGGTACCGGCCGCATCGAGCCGCGAGGCGTCGACGGAAAGCCGGCAGCCAACCGCACCGTCGCCAAGGCCCGCATCTTGCAGATACACGCCGTAGGCGCGCACGCCCGCTCCGGACCCGGCGCCCGCGGCAACGACGCGTCCGCCGCCGCGCACGGCCATGTCGCCTGCGATCACGCCAGCGACCGCCTCGTCCGTTATATCGGCCCCGCCTGCCCGGGCATCGACGGTGCATTCGTCCACCACGAGCGCCTGCGAAACGTGGATCCCGCACTGCGAGCCCGTCGCCGTTAGGGTCCCGGTGCCGCTAAGCGTCAGGTTGCCCCACACCTCCATGCCGCACAGCGTGATGTCCGCATCGGGCGCATGCGACTCCGTCACGGAGTTTTGCCCGGTAAGCGTCAGCACCAGGTCGCCCTCGGCGCCGATGGCCTCGCCCGCGTAGCCGTTAAGCTCCAGGTGGTCGGCATCGGTCCAGGCCCAGCCGGGGCCCGACACGCCCGGCTCGTAGTACGTCTCGCCCGCGATGATGAGGCTCTCCGCGCCCGCGGCATAAGAAGGCCCGCCCAGCAAAACGCATAGGCAGGCCATGGCAACAATCGCAATGTAATGACGGCTGGTGTGGGACTCGGCAGCAAACATACCCGCTCCGATCTTCGCAGGAGCCAATAGAATGTGCACCAGAAAATGCCCTGGTAGCAGCAGCTATTAGTTTAGCGAGATCAGGCCGTAAGCAAAGAAAACGCCCGTGAACAGTGCCAATAATTAGGTGTAAATCGTTTTGTCAGTCGGCGAAAGGAAGCTTCTCATATGTTGAACAAGCGCATGGCATCAGCAAGGCGTTGAGCAACTAGGCGTAATCACATAACGGCATCAGATTCAGTTGATGCGCACTGCGCCCTTTCGCTCAACGTTTCGATTGCCTCCTTGATGTCATTGCGAATCCATTTAGTTCTCAGTCCGCCCATGCGAGATTTGGACCCCATTTTGACAAGTTGCGCGTCAATCTTTTTTAACCATCCAACGGCTTCATTCAGGCTATGCTTGTCTCTATATCTCTTCATGCCGGTATGAAAAAATGAATGCAGAGAATTTTGTGAGTCGGCGGTTCCTACATAGGTTGACATGGCCACAGTTTCAGCTGGTACATTCAGTATTCTATTTTGGTGCTCGGATTTAATGACTTCTTCAAAAAACGCGGAGATTGTTTTACCTGTGTTCTGGTCAACTATAGAAAACTCAAAACTGATGCGATTTAAATCTCGCTCCCTTTCATCTTGTTCAACCTCAGTTATAAGTTTGTCCATTATGAGATTGGCATCTGTACCATAAAAATCATTAAAATTATCCCGTTCTTGCCTCAAAGCAGCAGCGTCGCACTTGGGGTCGTGATTTGCGGCGAGCCGAAGCGAATCGAGAAGCTTCTCGCGATATGATTCATCCCAGAACCCAAGATTAATAAGATTAAGTGAAAACCCAATGATCTTATAGAACCATTCTTGAGAATACTGCCCCTTAGCTAGCATGTTTTTAAGTTTGTTCGCCAGCAATTCAACCTCACTGTCTTCCAAGCAGTGCAAAGCGCTCCAATGGTATTCCATTTCTTGGGCCTCGACGTCTGCAGCTGAATTGGGGTTTTTCTTCAGCACAAATTTTTTGAATGAACTCTTAACAGTTTCTGGGTTTATATCCTTCCCTTCAGCTAAAGGGGCAAGGGCCCTTGATAAAGTAAGATAGTTGTCATATTCCTGAAGTTCAGACGCATTGAAAATGCTCATTGATTTTTTCGCGTCTTTAGGCTCATCAGGAACTATTCCTGCTGATGCTTGAACTGTATAGCCAACAAAATCTGAGAACGCTTTTACTCTTCCATGAAAATCGATATTTTCATCGAAAAGAACCGACGTATTTAATGCGCAGTTAATAGACGGAATTGATCTTAATAGAGCCCTTATATTGACAAGGGATCCCTTCAGTCCTTCAGCAATAGCATCCATGACTTCGAAGTCGATATGTTTGGGAATGCGCAGCTTGTCCTTTACCATGACTCGGTAAAGCGCCTGTAGGTCTGGCTCATATTCGATTTGGCGTATAACCGCCTTTTCAACAGAACAGTCATCCTCAAAAGACAGGGGCTGATTCCTAACGAGCATCACATGCCAGCCATGGTTTTCGACCATATTGTTAACGAACCCAAGAAATGAACGGTCATCATGGGCGAAGCTACTGCGTTCGCAATCGTCCAATATTACGAGAACTTTCGTCATGTCGATTAAAGACAGCATCAAGTCGGAATTTACTGATATCTGAATTCCTAAATCTGCAATTTTGCTATTTAATGCTGAGGTGCCGGCTTCAATTGCACTTTTCTTAAAAACGTTCATCGCGGTGCCAACGCGATCTTTTGCGTTTTCGTAAATATGGAGTCGTGAAGCCAGAACTCTATTGCAGATCTCATCATAGCCGGAAACGCCAAATAGCGACACGCGACATGTCTTTACGCCTATATCATTTAGAGCGGCTTTAAGATCGTTCTCGCAATAATACGTCTTCCCCGAACCCCATTCGCCATGCAGAACTACAGCTTGAAGGCCAATGGTGTCACATTGCATGTATTTTTTAATTGCCTCGGTGATTTCTTTTGCTTGCATTGCGTGTTCTCCAATCGGTCATTCCTGGATTTGCAGCACTAGATCAAGTGTTTGCTGAGTCAATATATTTAGCAGCTAATGCCTTCCCTACATGCTGATCTTGCTGAACTCGCACATTCGGTATTCGTTATTGTAATTGCTGATAACTACGAAAGACGGGGCGTATCGGCGCTAGCCGATACGCCCCGTCCTCAGCTAAGGTGACTTCGCTGCAGGTCAGGCCCTACCTAGCGCAGGCGGTCTCTCCCCTAATCCCGCTTAAACAGACCCATCGTGTACACCTTGTCCGCCACGTCAGCGAGCTCTTCGCTCCAACGGTTGGCGACAATCACGTCGCAGCCAGCCTTGAAGGCCTCCAGGTCGTGGGCCACTTCGGAGTCGAAGAACTCCGGCGCGTCCAGCGTGGGCTCGTAGACCACCACGGGCACGCCCTTGCCCTTAACGCACTTTATGACGCCCTTGATGGAGCTCGCTCGTAAGTTGTCGCTGTTTGACTTTGTCGTCAGACAGCACACGCCTTGGACCGGCCACTGCTCGCCCATGCAACTATTCACAACAAGAGCTTACATGAAGCATGCACCGTTCTATAAAGATGCTTGGATTATCCGACTAGAACCCAAGACCGAATCAACATGATTCGATGAATAGTTTCTCTACAGCTCTTATATCATTTTGATATTGAGCCATTTCATATCGGTAATCGTCGGCAGTGTCGACAACGCGGTCTTCCCTATCGTCTTTATACTCAAGATTCAAATCCCATACAAATTCGGAAACGCAATCTTTAACTACTTCCTCTACCTGGTCTAACGAAATGTCTTCCGTTAGAAATTCACCTAAACCGTCACAAAAACCATAAAGTATCGAATATGGATTTAAATTCTTGAGCATCGCATCGTGAATCTTCTTTTTTACAAACGTTTCCCAATCCTCGATATAACAGTCGAACATCGAAGGTTGATATTCAGATTCCCAATCACGACCATTACCAAAGCTCTCAACGGAATCTATGACATATTCTTTAAGCCAACGATTCGCTTCCGCCTTAAGCGCAAGTGAAAGACGTCCAGAAACTTTATCGGAGACATTCAGTATCTTTTTAGCTCTTTCAAGGTCTTCCAATAAGTCATAGGCTGTTAAATAGCTTGTACCTATCGCTAAATGACTCAAGTTCAAAAAGGAGCATAGCAATTCCGCATAGTATGGGCTGTTATAGAAAGCACCCCGACCTGAGCCAACCAGCAAAAGCGAAACAGATTCCCAGGCTTTAGTGTTTTCTGAATCGAGCATTTCACTCAGAAGAGATCCAATCCATTCAAAATCACTATCGATAAGAAGACCAATAATCTGTCGCAATACAGAACAAACATAATGCTCCGGACATAGACGAAGCCAAGATCCAGGGCAATCAACTTTAAGGGTTAAAACCTCGCCTTTAATGGCCCTGAATTTAAATGCGTCGATAACGGACCTATCTGTATTGACCTTAAAAATGGTTTCTAGCTGATCGGCATATATTGCTGATTCCACTATCGCTGTAGACTCTAGGGTATTTCCAGCAAGAAAGGCGGCACAGTAATCATTAACAGAAGGGTTAATCATTGCAACATGCCGCTCACCATCGATAACAACCGTTTTGATTACGGCCGACTCAAGGCGCTTGATTGCACGATCAAAGCAATCGATAGAACAATCAATCCCATAAGATAGTTTGATTCTAGAATTAAAGGCAGTTTTTAGATGTGACAGGCTTACGAATTTCTTTCCAAACGAAAATAGTTGAAAAGCAAGAACTCTCTCTTCCTCACCAAGACGCTCTTCGAATTCGTTTTTCCAGATATCAATAGGGTTATTAAGACGTGAAACAATCTCTGAACAGTAATTGTTCAAATCACATTGCTCAATAAATTCCGGGCGAGAACAATACTCAATCACACGAGGATTATAGTTGGCGTGTTCACAAATCTTAACGCAGCCCGCTTTATCTTTATCGACTTTTTTAGATAGCGCCTCTATGTACGGCTGCGGTACGTTTTCGAATCGCAAGTTAGAAAGAAGTATTCGAGCTTTGTCAAATAAGGCCATGGAACTGGTGTCTATTAAAACAAGCTGATCATCAAGTTTGCGAATCAAACGATGAAAAGAATCGTCCTTCCTACCAGCTTCGTTGAGAATGGAAATGCGTGAATTGAGAATTATCTTTCGCTTGTCAGATTTCTTAACCATAAAAAGTAAGCTGCTAATCAGGCGCAGCAACTTTGAATCGACATCAAGAAAATTCTGTCCAAGGAAATCATCTAGTACAATAAGTTCCGGTAGGTTGGAATCGGGCGAAGATGCGCTAATTACGCCCTCCAATTCATAGCATGAAGAATAGAGAACGCGATAACCAGCTGCGGACATTTGAAGGGCGAGCATTTGTGTAAGTGTGGTTTTGCCCGTACCCGGATCGCCGGTGATGATTAGACAGGGGTTTGATTCGAGAATATTGACCGCCCTGTTAAATAGAGCGGTTTGGACAAATAAGGATTTGCGTTCATCGATATTAGCAAGATACAAATCACAGCCTACAAAGAATGACCTGTTGTACAGGTTTTGCAGCACATTGGCCCCAGCAATCCATAGCTTAAAATGATTACGCAGAATATCTGAATTAGACTCATCAGAAAGGAGCTGGTCAAGCTTAACGGAATCCAGTAGTTTGAAATCTTGAACACCGAGAGCTTCCGCCTTAGAAAACAATCGCTGTTGGAATTCTCTCGTAACGCCAGAGGCCACAGTAAGTATTAAACATCTGGAGGGAAGATTACCGCGAGAGTCTAGCTGTTTAATCAAAGCTAATAAAGTTGATTCAAGCCTGGAATAACGCACATGCTGAGTCCAATGCTTGGCTTGAACGACAACCGATGGACAGGCATGAGAACCACAGAAATAAAAATCGGAGGCATCTATCCCGCCATCCCTGCCCTCGGTATAGCAGGACAGCTTAATATGCATAAGCTTTTCGGCGACATCACGACTGAGCAACTCAAACTCATAGCTATCAAGCGCGGAATAATTAAATTGCATATGCCGAGCTCCAAAAGAACAAACAAGAATACTCCTTGCAGTATAACCATGTTTAATAGTCAAGGACGATAAGTTCGGGTGGGCAGTAATTATTTAGACCCTTAATAAGTAGCAAATTGGCTTTAATAAGAAGGGGCATATCGGCAGCCACTTGTCAGCCCTTCCCTTATTGCGGATATGCAGTTATCAGTAAGAACTTCTAGAGCTGTCCAAAAGTGCGATCTGATTATTTGCGCATTGGATTAGAAGAGTATCGGCTCCCCCACCATGAATTCGCAGACAACACATGGGAACCTCCGGCATCATATTGCTGCCTATTTAAACCAACTCAATCGAGCTTTCTGCAACATCAATGCCAGGTGCGTATTTCTGCACTAATTCATCCAGAATTAATCGGTTCCCCGGCGTCATCTTTGGGGAAGCGACGATCTTCATCGAAGAAAATGCTTCGTCTGAGATAATCAAATCGTAAAAGGAAGGAATTTCGGGATCGCATCTATCAAGTATGACCTCAGTGGCCCTCTTAACTGCTTCAACATCACCCTTGATTACAGAGGCGATGCCCACAGGAACTGCCGTCAAAACATATCGCCATTCGTTTTGGTATGACCAGGCAGTAGCTTTGTGAATCCCAAGTGTGTTTAAATCGGCTTCTATCCAGCCGTTTTCGAAGTTACGGATCAACTTTGGAAACAGAAGCGACTTATCGTTCGTATACTGGACTTCATGAAGCATCTCAACGCTTCGGGCCATTTCTTTAAAATGATATTTTTTATCCCAAAAGTCTTCGAGCGGCAATTGAAGTCCATCAAACTTGCCACCAGGAGTATTCAAAACTGCGTCACTAGATAGCTTACTTAGGCTTTCGGTAGACACAGAGTACCGCTTAAACGGATGACTCTTCATTTGGATTCTTACTCCACATTCAGCTCCAGCATACTCGCGCCACATGGGGATGCTTTCCTCATCAGAAGAGGTCCAACAACTGACGAGCTTCATTTTTCCAAGATTTTGAGAGTCTGCTGAACGCTGTTCTTGTGGGTCGTCAACCTTATCTAACCGGCTGAACCTGATAGTTCGATTATGCAGAATCAAGGCCAGCGTATCTAGGCTTGCATAATGATAGAGAACGGCGGGTGCTTCCATGTTTGGCTCCTAGCTATAACAATGAGTCCATATCACTGTTCATCAAAATTTATAGACGCGGTCGTCGACGCTCCAATGCCAATTAGGGCGGCGCACCTTAATCCTTGCCTTGCGAGTGCAAACGCGGAGATGGCCAGAGATGACCGTCGCTGGCATATCGCTTTCACACCCACAGCTCGATGATTGACGCACATGTGCACCACGATTTACGCCGTGCATGCACATCGGCGTTAAGTCCAATCCTTACCACAGCCCACTTCCAATGAAATGGAATAAGACACCACGAAATACCATAATTTCCCGAGCCATCAAAATGCAATCGCGAACCATTTCAAGCAAATAGGTGTTGCCTCGAGAATCGTTGGTCCCATCCTCACGCAAAGTGCGAATGACTTGAGTCGCGCAGTCGAAATCCGTCCGATTATGACTAAATGCATTGCGCAGAACCGGATTCCAACACTGCTTGATATGGCCAGTAAATGAGCCCGTACCGACAGCGTTGAATCGCTTTGCCTTAGGGGCTACAGAAAGTTTGTCGAACGACTTTGCACCTAGATCTACGCCTTTGGGCATGACATCGAACGCCCCGTTACATTCGATGTTGTCGAGCCCGATAAACAGAACAAGCAGGCTGCCAATAAGCTCATATTCCCGACAATAAAGCTTCTCAATATCACTAGGAGTGCAGCAGAACGTACCGTACTTTTCCAAGTCATAGGCGTCTCCCGCCATAAGAAAAGTAAAACCGTTGAGGAGAACCGGAAATGATCCGGCTACGGAATCCAGAACTTCGTTGATTTCAGCAAGCAGCGACTTGGCAGTCATATCGGTTTTGAGGTAGTAACCTGCTAGGCCGGAAAGCGCCTCTGCCTCTAGACAAGAAACGAGTTTTTCACATTCAACAGCGCGCTCATGCGCGTCGCTTCCCGCAATCATGGGGAGACCGAGCCAAGACATTCTCGCGATTCGGCTCAGCAAGGAATAGTGTCGATTGTCCTCGCCTAACAGTTTGCGCTCGAATTCCGAAAGAACCTTATCCGCATAATCGTCATGCCCATCGCAATACAGTTGAAGAGCGGTCCTCAGGGTAGGCCAGTCTTCGCGGTAATAATGAAGACAATAAACCATATTACTCACGTACTCGCTGAGTTCATCAAATGGAATCAGCTCAGAGGCTCTGATAAAGGGGCTTGTCATGCAGGCACGATGTTCTACAGATATTTTATATGACGGAAGCTCACCAGATAACTCCACCATAACTCGGGCGCAATCTAAATTTCCACCCATGGAGGCAACCGTGCCAGGGTCGAGCTTAAAATCAATCAAAGCGCAGCTCGGGTCAAGGCGAACCGCTCCGTCGATGCGGTTCCGGCACTGCGGACACAAGTATCTAACCGGATAGTCATTAACAAATCCAGCCTGGACGCGCACACGATGCACGCATCCACATACTCCACAAGTGACAAAGAAGTTCTTGACCACGAACACCTCCAATTAACCTCGCTGATTGCGCGAATCTGAATTAACCAGCAGTTTCTAAATCTGATGCAAAGGCTATAAAAGAGAATTACAAAATCCCCTCGTATCTCCCGCGAACATCCTCGAAATCGTGCTGTCATCCTTATTCTATAAACAATGCCCAAAGCGGCGTCTTGATAACCCCTCACCAATCGCCGAATCGGCAAATCTGCGTGAGCGGCAAGATAATTCATCGGGCGAAATCAAAAGCTGGATAAACCTCGACGAGAGCGACCACAAGATTACGGCGAACGCCTCACTCGAAGTCCTTGTTCCTCAATCTCGATACGTAACGATCGAGCTCGTAAAGGGCGTCAATGTAGAGCTGGGCGACATCTCGAACACCCCCAATGTCAAAGCAAAACCCTTGGAAATGGAGTCCGCCGTCCTCGTTCGAATCTTCCGAGTATGTTACCAGGACGACATCATCGTCCCGAAGGTACAACTCGACGTCATACAGTCGTTCTTCTGCGATCTTGGAAGCTGTACAAATAAGGACGGACCGCTTTGTTAGCTAGTAACAAAGCGGTCCGTCCTCAAAAATGCAAGCATTAACTATTGAGACGATAAATGTCCTATCGTTTTAGTTGCTACTCTTGTTTACCCTTCTTAATTGAATCAGCCAACGCGCTTGCAAAGAGATCTTGCATTTGTGGTGCTGCCATCAAATTTCCGACAAGGGAACCCATCAGCTGCTTGGTCATTTCATTCTGCGCGTTGGAGTTCGCCAGCTCGAGGGAATATCTATGCTCCGCTTCGAGTTTCTCCATCTCAAGCTTATGGGTCTCCTTTAAGTTGTCCAAATCAACTTCGTGCTGTTTCATGAGCTTTTCGATTTCATGCTCATTTGCTTCCTTGAGCGTTCGAATTTCCGAAGCGGATTTATTGTGGGCTACCAAATAAGAGCTGAAGCCGGAAATTATCGCGGCAAGTATCGAAACGATATACGGCGCAATAATCGATACATCCATAATACTTTCCTAACACCAATTCCAAAATGCGCTAGCTCAGGTTTACCTTAATCTGTCCAAGTGCCCATTCAGCTCGTGCCGCAGCTTCATCGGCGTTATCGCCGCTGCATACGACATGTCCGATTCGGTCATTACTTGAGTGCGGCGTCTCAATAGAATCTCCGGGCTTAAGGTATAGCTCGATTTCCCCAAGGCCTTCAGTGTGGCAGAGATTATCCGCCACATCAATGGAGGATATCGTTCCAGCATGATCCGCAGTGATAAAGCGAATTGCCGACCCACGATGCGCCTTTACCTCAAAGTCAAACGGCAGTCCAAGAGCTGCGGCCACGGTCCCCTCAACAAAATCGAGACCGGTCGACAGTGGTACGAGTTTGGAAGTAATAAAATCGCCTCCAAGTCGTGCAGCCATCTCGATAACCTTCGGACCCTCGTCGGTGAGCATGATCTCCGTATGCGAAGGTCCAGTCACGATGCCGATGGCATCGATGGTCTTTTTCGCAACTTCGCGAATGGCTTCTTGAGCCTCGATTGGAAGTCTTGAGGGCTCAGAATGGCCAAGCTCGACAAAGAAGGGCGGCTCAGTTGTTAGCTTATCGGTGATGGTTAGAATGGTCGTCTTGCCATCAACCGTCATGCCTTCCACACTCACCTCCCGACCGGTGACTCGCTGCTCGACCATTACAGTTCCCTTACGGGAGAAGCTGCGGAAGAGGTCGAAGAGCTCAGTCGCTGACGTCGCGCGGTCCTCGGGAGTAATGAGCTTTACGCCGCGGCTAGCGGCGGAGTCCGCGGGTTTCGCGATGCAGTCGTAACCGAAGCGCTCCAGGGCGCGTCCGAACTCATCAGCGCTGTTGCACACTTCGAACTCGGGCATGGGCACGCCGTGATCGGCGAGCCTTCTCCGCATGGCATCCTTTTGTGTGGCGCACACTGCGTCAGTTGATGATATGCCGGTGGGAAGCCCGAGCCTCTCGGAGACGACGGCCGCTACCCTTACGGGAGCGTCACTCGTAGATGTAATCACGAAGTCTGCCTGTTCCTCGCGAGCGAGTGCTTCCACAGCTTCGACGTCGAGCGTGCTCGTAAGCGATGAGACGTCGGCGACTTTAAAGCCCACCGCATCGGGGTCATAATCGGCACATACGACGCGGAATCCAAGCCTCTGTGCCGCCATGATGGCGGGTACCTGCAGCCTACTTCCGCCGAGCATCACTACTGTCCTGCGTTGATCTACGTTTGTCATAGCGAGAGTATCTCCTTAGCTATCTTATTTGCGCCGTAGCCGTCTACGAGAGCGTGTGCGCGAGTCGCGAGGGCTACGGCCCTGTCATGAGACGCGACGAGATCCTCGAGCCGATTAACGCTTTCAATTGCGGTGGCGTGCGGCTCGTTGCCCATGAGTCCGCAGTATTCCACAGCCCCTAGTTTCGCGAGAGACTCAGCGCTCTGCACCTGTTCCTCAACCATCGCAAAAGTTACAGAGGGAAGACCTGCAGCGAAAAGCTCGTACACCGTCGTGCCATTTGCAGAGACGGCGGCATCACATTGACCCATCAGCCCAGCCATATCAGTGACGGCGCGAAGCATCTTAACCCTAGAGCTTCTCGATTCAATGAGCTCAACCTTTGCAGCGACATCGTCAGAGACCATTCTGCCTACTACCGCTGTGAAGGTGATGTTGGAAAGACGCTTATCGGAAAGAGCCACACCTAAGAAAGTAGGGAGAAAGCCCTGAGGATCCGTGTTTCCCGTAGTCACGAGAACGTGTTCAATCTCGGCGCTGCATTCACGATATGCACTGGCGAAGCATGGTCTAAGCGGTGCGTATTTGGGACCGAAAAGGAGTTTCGTCCCACGATCACCATATGTTTCCTCATAGAATGCCTCATCGATACAAGTCGAGTAATTAATGATAAGGGAAAGTTTGCCGAGATCTCCGTCTTTGCTGCCGAGATAGCATACCTTGGCGTGCTGAGCGAGGCAGTCGACGAATTCCCTAGACACCGAGTAGGTGTCAACAAGGACGATTGGAAGTTCGGCGTCGTCGCAGAGACGACAAAGCTCATCGGCCCCATCTCCGATATCTCTCCAGTTGGACCCGAGAACGGACGTTGCGAAGCCCCGGGACTCTATGAGCTGGACGGAGTTGCCATCCGAAAGGACGAATGAGACATCAGCGCCAAGGCCCGCGAGTGCGTCGGCCACGGAAAGGCAACGCATGACGTGGCCTCCCGCAATCACCGCGTTGGCGTCAGTGCGTATTAAGACTTTCCTTCGTGAAGTGTTCACCATTTTCATCTTACCAATTTCGTTTCTCATACATTATGAAACCCTCTTCTCGTCGACGAACTTCCCGCGTTCGTTGAATCCGTTCGAAAGAAGAGCCTTCGAGCTTTTGGGGTTCGATTTAAGTACGCTGGCTTTAATGCGAACCACGCCCTCGATAGAGAACGCTACGCGGCAGAGAAGGTTAACGATCTCCTTGGCGTAGCCCTTGCCACGCTGTAACTCATTCACAATGTAATACAAGCACTCACAGGAATCGCCTTCGAAGTACTTAAGGACGGCGCTGCCGATAAAGAACTCGCCAACGCAAACCGCGAAGGAAACCTGTCTGTGATCCACCAAGTCGTTCTCGAAATACCTGCGGTGCGCCCCAGGATTCGGCACTGCAGACCCAGTAAAATCGCCCGTATACCAGAGGTCCGAAACCCAATCATAGGTCCTCGCGACGTCATAGGAGACAAATCGCCAGAGCGAAACTCTGCCGAAGGGGAGCTGGATGTAGCATTCCATATGCATCCCGCCGCTTTTTCTAAGCACGAGGATTAAAAGAGAGGGTGCCCGGTGCGACCCCTAGTCTAGGAGACCCCCGCTCGGTTTATGGGTAGCATCAAACAGCGTGGGCATCACGCCTCTCTCCTCCTCAACCTTCCAGTCTGCCATCAAATCGCGGAAATCGGCAAAAGCAGGAGCATAGCCGAAATCGCACGCCGCGCGGGAGATGTCGAACGAGTAAGGCTGGATGCCGTTCGGCCTGGTTTCGTCGACGCAGACCTCGGAGGTGCCAGCGGCTCCCGAAAAGACGTCGGCTATCGCCTCAGCCTGCTCGCGGAGGGAAACCGCGCGCCCCGAGCCGATGTTGTATAGGCCAGAGGCTGACTCGCTTTCTCCCGCTTTTATAAATGCTTGCGCGACATCCTTGACGTAGACGATATCTCTGACCGCCGCGTCAGCATCGCCGAATACGGTTATGTCCTCGCCTACCTTCGCCTTGTCAACGAAAAGGCCAATGCCCGACTTCTTGACAGCGCCGTTGACCCTGAGCGAGCCGTGAGGACCACAGCCGTAAACTGGGGGGAGCCTGAAGACACAGTTTCTCATGCCGTACTGCTCGTTGTAGTAGAAAAGCAGGTCCGCGGAGGCATTCTTCGAGATAACGTAGGCGGCGTGGTCGCCGTCCAGCCTAAAGTTCCGCGGCCAGTCCTCGCGCACGGGCTCCGAAGCGCTCCAGCTGTTCTGGACGTCTGCGTAGGAAGTGGTGGAAACGATCCGGCGCACGCCGTTCTTGCGCGCCCACTCGAGGAGCAAGGCGGTCCCCAGGACGTTCGTCCTGATATATTCAGCGGCGTCGTCCTCAGTGGAAAGGTCGAAGGCCGAGTTTGCTGGCAGCCTTCCCGCCAGATGGGCGACGAAATCGAAGTCGGTGGGGAGGGCACCGATGCCAGATGGGTCATCGAGGTCGAGGGGTATGTACTCGACGCCAAGCTTTCGGTAGTGGTCCGTGAATCGCCGGTTCCTGCCCGTGCCGACTACTTCGTAACCAGCGTCGAGTAGTGCATCCACGACATAGGCACCAATGAAGCTCGAGGCACCTATGACAAGACATTTCTTGGTCAAACCGTTCTCCTTTCCCTCAGCTCGCCCGCTACAAGCTCTCCAGATCGGCCTGGATGATGGGCTCTCCGAACTTAATGTCGCGCTGCGCTGCGTGGCCGAGAAGCGCGTCCAGGTGCTTGGGTGCCACTCCATAGGCAGGTCTGATGCTCCGCACGTTCACGTTGGTGAAAGCCTCGCCGCGCGCGATGTCCTTCACCGCGTAGAGGGAGCGACGGCCGGGAAGGCCCTTCTCCTCCTTCTCAGTGCGCTCGTAGGTGACATGGCCGATGGATGCCTTCGCGCGTCGAACGTCGCGGATCATCGCCTTGAACTCGGCGGGCTCCATTGAGAACTCCGAGTCCACAGTTTTCTGCTCGCGGGAGATGCAGTAGTGCTTCTCTATGACGCTCGCTCCCAGCGTGGCCGCAGCCACGTCGACACCCCAGCCCATGGAGTGATCAGAAAGGCCAACGGCGCACCCGAACCGGTCGCGCATGTCGGTCATGGTGGCAATGTTCATGTCCTCGTAGACGGCGGGGTACTCGCTCGTGCACTTCAGCAGCACGATGCGGTCGTTGCCTACAGAGCGGCAGGCGTTAACGGCGACGGCGATTACGTCCGCGGTACCCATCCCGCAGGAAATGACCATAGGCTTGCCCTTTGAGGCGGTGTAACGGATAAGTGGCACGTCGACTAGCTCAGGCGAAGCAATCTTGTACATCTCGCAGCCGATGGACTCGAGGAAGTCAACGGAGGTCGGATCGAAGACGGAGGACAGGAAGTCCATGCCTAAGCGTTCGCACTCCTCTTTAATCTCGGCCTGCCATTCCCAGGGGGTGTGCGCCTCCTCATAGAGGTCGTAGAGCGTCCTACCCTCCCACAGCCCGCCAGGCGTCGTCTGGAAGTCGGGCGAGTCGCAGTCAATGGTAATAGTGTCGGCGGTGTAGGTTTGAAGCTTCAGACAATCCGCGCCTGCCTCAGCGGCGGAGCGGACGATTTCCATTGCCTTGTCGACGCTCCCGCCGTGGTTGCCGCTCATCTCAGCAATGAAGTAGACGTCGCCGCGCTTTATGGTCTCGAATAGTCTCATTGTCTAGTCCTCCTGGGTCATGGCTCGATATTTCTGCTCGGCCAGCTCCCAATCCTCGGGAGTGTCGATGTCCTGTACGAGCCTGCTGGGTATGCGCAGAAATCTCGTATTATTGGTGATGAAGCTGCCGGTCTCGTAGTAAGACGCGACCTTCGCGAAGTAAAACCTCCCGCAGTCGTGAACCATCTCGGGGAGGTCCTGGCTGCGGGTCTGTGCGTACTCGGGGAAGGCGTACTCGAGCGAGCCGTCCTCACCCACCCTGAAGCCGCGCAGAGGCGGGAAATCGAATGAGGTAACAGGGATTACGGATGAGGCCCCCGCTTCAATCATCTCGGAGGCCTCCATGAGCTCGGAGACCTGGACGAAGGGTGCCGTCGGGTACAAGCAACACATTCTATCAAACTCGATGCCGCGTTTGGCGTACTCGGAGAGTATTTCGCGCAACACATCCGCCGTCGTGGCGTAGTCGTTGCTCGTAGCCTCGCTGCGCATGAAGGGAACCTCGGCCCCGTATTTCCTAGCCACGTCGGCAATCTCGTCGTCGTCGGTCGAGACCATCACGACGTCGAAGATGCCGCTCGTAACCGCAGTCTCGACCGAGTACGCCAGCATGGGCTTGCCACAGAAATCGCGGACATTCTTGCGCGGTATTCGCTTCGAGCCACCGCGGGCAGTAATGATGCAAACACTAGAGGGCATTATTTCGCACCCCTATTGGCACGGCACCACTCAACGACCTTGGTAACCGCGTCAACAACGAGTTGCGCATCCTCATTGGAGAGTCCGCAGTGCAGCGGAAGCGTTACACAGTGATCATAGTAATCCTCGGCATTAGGACAGTCGCCGCGGCCGTGTCCCAGGTCCTTGTAGTATGGTAATAGGTAAACAGGCAGGTAGTGAACATTGACACCCAAGTTCTCAGCACGCAAAGCATCGAAGATCCAACGACGGTTTACGCCAAGTGCTTCCGTGTCAAACTTTAGGCAATAGAGGTGGCGCACGGTATCTTCAGGAGAGGCATCCATTTGGAACTGCACCTCCGGGATCTTGGAGAACTGCTCGTTATAGAAGGCAACGAGCTCCTTACGGCGAGAGCCGAACTGGTCTAGTCGCTTCATCTGGCTTACGCCAAGAGATGCCTCAATGTCACTAATGCGGTAGTTGTAGCCCAAGACTAGCTGCTCATAGTACCAACCGCCCTGGTCCGTCTCGCGCATCATATCGTGGTTGCGCGTAATGCCGTGTTTGGCGTAAAGCTCGATCATCTTACCCAGCTCGGGATCATTCGTTGCTACGGCGCCGCCTTCACCAGTAGTGATGGTCTTCACCGGATGGAAGCTAAAAGTAGTGATATCAGCGATAGCACCCACTGCGCGGCCATTGTGGAACGTGCCCATTGCATGGGCTGCGTCCTCAATGAAGGTCAGACCGTTCTCATCGCAAATCTTGCGAATCTCATCAGAAGCAACGTGAACACCGCCAAAGTCAACAGCCACAATTGCTTTCGTTTTGGCGGAAAGCTTCTCACGGATTGAAGCTGGATCGATATTCCAGGTCTTCGGATCAATATCCGCAAACACAGGCGTAGCACCACAGTAGCGCACGCAGTTAGCCGATGCGGCAAAAGTGATAGGAGATACTATCACTTCATCACCGGGTTTAATGCCTGCGGCAAGACATGCTACGTGCAGAGCCGCAGTGCCGTTAGCCACGGCAGTTACAAATTTAGCCCCTGTGGCAGCCTTAATGGACTCTTCGAAGGCTTCGGTCGCGGGACCGCAGGTCAGATAGTCACCGCGCAGGCAATCTTCCACTGCCTTAATGTCGTCCTCGTTGATATCCTGGTGTCCATAGCCCAAAACCTTGAGACTAGTGGGTTTGCCGCCGTTTATTGCGAGTTCCTTCATGTCAAACCTCCTGTTGAACAGTACTATTAGTTCCTGGGCATAATCTTCAGATTCGGAGTTTTGCCGTAGACAACTGATCCGGCAGGCACATCATCATCCCTTACGACGGCACCTTCTCCAATCAGGCAGCCGTCACCGATGTGAGAATTGCCCAACACCTTGCTACCGGTACACATTTGCACGTCACGGCCGATGACCGGGTAGACTTCGTTAATATTGCCGACCGTACACCCCTGAGTAAACGAGAAGCCCTCTCCGTAGGTTGCTCGGCCCATGAAGGAGCCGGTCGGATGATCGAAGGTGAAAGTCTCAGGCAGTTCAACTTCGTAATACAAGTCGCAACCCGAAACCGTCTTCATTTGACCGTAGATCTTGTCGCAAACAATACGTGCTGCAGTGGGATTGTCTTTTTCCTCTCGGAAAATAGTGTTAGCCGTCAGGTACAGAAACAGCATCCAATGGCAAGTATGCAGAGGATCGAAGTATGCCTCACGCTCCCCCGCCGCATTAAGTCTCCAGTAGTACTTATTTTCATTAGCAGAGATATTGCGCTCCAGCCTCTCGAGCGTTCGCTCCATATGCTTGGTAATCAGGCGCTCATCATCAATTGACTTAAAAAAGTTGTTACCGATTTGATTGAGCAGCATGTCTTTGACGTCACGCAACGGGAACCTATAAATCATCTTGCCCTCCTTTAGATGTGGCGGATACCATTAAGCTCTTCGCGTACATACTCAGCAGTCATGATTTTCTTTACAGTGCCCTCAACATCCAGTCGGTTGGTATTGTGGGACGTATAGGCCTCGTCGGTCATGGTTCTCACCTCTCCGGTGGCCTGCTTGTTGTCATAGTTCAGACCACGGATATCGGCTGCCACGCGATAATAACCGCCCATATCTTCGGCACGCAGGCGCTCCTCGCGAGTCATGAGCGTCTCAAACAGTTTTTCTCCGTGGCGCGGGCCGATGATAGTTGTACCCGTATCGCCAAACAGCTGCTGAACGGCCTTCGCAAGATCGCCAATGGTGCTTGCGTCTGCCTTCTGAATGAAAAGGTCACCCGGGTTGGCGTGCTCGAATGCGAACTTAACAAGGTCAACTGCCTCATCAAGGTTCATCAGGAATCGTGTCATGCTGGGATCCGTAATGGTGATGGGTTTACCAGCGTGAATCTGCTCAATAAAGAGTGGGATAACAGAACCGCGAGAGCACATAACGTTACCGTAACGAGTACAGCACACCACCGTATCGCCTTTTTCTGCAGCTCTACGAGCATTGGCGAAGATCACGCTTTCCATAAGTGCTTTGGACTTTCCCATAGCGTTAATGGGATACGCGGCTTTATCAGTGGAGAGACAAACGACTCGCTTAACACCTGCATCCGATGCAGCGTGAAGGACGTTATCCGTGCCCATGATGTTGGTGCGGACAGCCTCCATCGGGAAAAACTCGCAAGAAGGAACTTGCTTAAGGGCTGCTGCATGGAAGATATAGTCCACGCCATGCATGGCATCGCGCACGGATTGAATGTTACGTACATCGCCAATGTGGAATTTCACCTTAGCGAAATGGTCAGGATATCGAGCCTGAAGCTCGTGACGCATATCATCCTGCTTCTTCTCGTCGCGGGAGAAAATACGAATTTCCCCCACATCGGAGGTCAGGAAATGCTTGAGGACGGTATTGCCGAAGGATCCCGTTCCTCCCGTAATCATTAAAGTTGACCCGTTGAATGTCGACATTGGATTGATCCCTTTCTATCGTATTCGAATTGATAAGTAACCTAATAAAGAGTTGAGCTTCAGCTTCTCCTTGAAATAAACCCGCGCAAGAGTGATGCTGCCTCGGATAATTCACTGAACTTGAAGAGCTTTGCTCCTCCCAGGTAGACAGAAGCGAAAAGGATGCCCTGCAGAAACAATTCGGGAACGCAGCCCAACCCCAGAAGCTGAACAGCGAGCGATGCCGCAGCGGCAACGAGAGAGAGGAATAAGATTGGCAGAACGTCCTTGACCTGGTTCAAAGACGAATAGCCATGAAGGCGCTTTGCAGGTGTAGCGTCGACGAAGACGATCGAGATAACTCCAACGATGAAATTTGCCCAAGCCGTATGGTAAATATCGTGGGTGAGGGCGGCGGTGATCCATATGATGGCTCCTCCGCCCAAAACTTTAATAATTTGGAGACGCATATAAAGAGAGCTATCTCCCAGAGCCATGTACGCTCGGAGGTTTACAAGCTGAATCATCAAAATGGCATTAGAGATGCACGTCAGCTGAAAGATTGGAACACAAGCGAGCCATTTTTCTGTCAAGAGAATGGCAACTAGTGGCTTGGCAACTACGGCAGCCAGCAAAGATATGGGGGCGACGAGAAACGTACCGAGCGTGAGCCCGCGACGTATGGCGCCACGAAGTGCCTCAGAATCTCCTTTAATTGCTGAAAACATTGGAAATAATACGTTGGCGATGGAATTGCTCATCACCCCAATTGCTGCAGTGGGATACTTACGGCCTTGGCTGTACAGCCCGAGTTCGCTGGTTGAACAGGCACGACCGATTATCAACTCCGAGATGCCGGAGTAGATAACATTCAGAATTCCCGTAATGCAGATCTTCCAGCCATAACTAAATAACGACCACGCCTGAGCGACATCGAACGTAAATGCAGGTTTCCAGCTGATTTGCAGCCACATGACAATACAAATGAAAATGCTTTGAAGCAAAGACTGTAAGACTAGAGACCAAACGCCAAACCCAAAGAAAGCGAGCACCACGCCTCCGAAGCCCGAAATGAGCGCGGCTATTGTCGTGGCGGCGAAAATGCACCTAAAATTCATGTTTCGTTGGAGGTAGGAACGCTGAATAGAGTTTGCCGAGTTGAAAAAGACTATTACACCGAGCACTCGAAGATAAACCACGAGATCTGGCATATTATAGAAGACAGAGATTGTCGGCGACGTAAAGTACACCACGATATATAGAGCGGCTGCCAATCCGAGACTCAGCCACCAAGCGGTGGAATAAGAACGATCGTCGGCATCGCTCTTTTGAATAAGTGCCATCCCTAGACCGCTTTGGGCAATAGAATCGGTGATTTGAGTAACCACCAACAATATTGCCAAAATACCGAAGGCCTCAGGGGATAGCAATCGAGCAAGAATAATTTGAACGAAAAGTTGAATAGCCTTAGAGCCACCTTGTTCAATGAAACTCCAAAGGAATGTATTTGCTTTTCCAGACTTATTCGAAGAACTACTTGCCATACCGCCCTCCATATGTTGACCCACATTCGTTTTGCAAACGATGAATAAGCGAATCGATGCGGCATTGACCGTTGTCGATTTCTTGTTCCAAGAAGGACGTATAGGCTGGCATATATTTGGTCAAACTAAATTCAACCGTCAACCTCAGCAGCTCGTCAGGATTACTTGCGGTAGGCAACATTTCTTGGTATTCGGAAAAATAGCTGTCAAGAGACTCGTCAATAACAATGTAGGGGGTTCCAAGACAAGCGACGTCTAGCGCAGCAGTAGACTGCTCAATAAAGGCGAAATCAAAATCAATTGCTTCAATTTTCTCTTCCTTATATAGTTCAACATCACTCGTCGAAACGGCGTCGCGCAGTTCATTAATGGAAAACAGGGAGCCAGGATGCATTTTGATGAGCAGCTTGAAACCGAAGCGATTCTGAAGATTAAGGAGAGGTTCGATGCGATGAGAAATCTGTTCAGAGGTTTTCGAGCTGGAAAGAATGAGCAAGACACGTTTTGCGTCAGCAAAACTCTCAACATAATGCTTAGGTTCCAGTCTCATCAATTTTGAAAATTTATAAGTACCAGCGTCGACAGCTTTTTCTGAATTGACAAGAACAGCGCTCTTTTTGCTCCAGGCATAGAAATATGTGGCACGCACAGGCGAAAAGAATCGAGCGTCTCCAATTAGGCCATGCTGAAGAACTGCGGATGTTGCATGGTCGTTCATGGCTATGACTGTTGAATAAAAATGATGGTCAGTCATCAAAATAAAAGGATGCTGGTAGCCTATACGCGCAACGTAGTTATCCATTCGTTTAATTAAAAACCTAGCTAAACTATCATTTACGGTGCATTCGCTGCCGATAAAAGAAAGAACACGAGGCAGGGAAAGGACAACAAGGGTCACAGCTTTAAATATCGGCCAAAACACGCCCATTTTGATGTGTCTATTTGGCGAGTAACTATTGAGACAAATGAACGTAGCTTTCTCAGCATCGCAGATCTCCGCAGTATCTCGCAAATTAGAAACCATGTTGTTATTCTTAATTTCATCAACGTAAATTGTCGATTCTGGTGCATGACGCAAGCCAATCGAGTTGATATAGACAAGCAGCATTTTCAAGAGCAAGTCGATACCGCAGCGTCTTGACCAAGCACTTTGACCTTTGGCAATAACATTGCTCCGATCTTCGGTGCAAGCCGAAAGAATCATCTTAAATTTATCGTCCATTACTATCCTCATAGATGCAGGCCAAAACGGAACCCAACGTTACTGAAGAAATTGCTTCAAAAAAGACATGACCACCAACACAGCTAAACGCAAGCATTCCAAGTAAAGCTATAAATTGAAAATGTCCTTCGTTTCTTGTTCGCCAAGACAGACGCAGCTGTTTAAACAAAAAGGCATATACACAGATAAAGGCAAAGGCCCCATAGGAAAAAAATAAATCAGCCCAATCAAATTCGATCGGTCTAACGTTTGCAGTTAATAAATAGCCACTTGATACAGCTAAATCATGGTGAAAACGATAGTACCCATTGCCGATTAAGAAACCCAGAGGATTATTGCTTGCAATAAATAGATTGGTTGCTTCAGCCAGCATCCAGGTTCGTCCACTTGTGAGGTAGTCAATTAATGAACGATTCTCGAAAAGGTAAGTTTGACGAACAGATACCTTTTCAAGCATTTCATTTAGAAAGGTTACGTTATTGAAGGCGAATAGCAGGCCAGCAAAAACGAGAATTCCGATCACGGCATTTCTCAACCTAGTTTCAGGGGGAATTAATAAGTAATACATCACTATGAAAAAGGCGAATAGATATCCCGCCTTTGTGCCAAGCAATAATAATGAAATTAGATTTAACCCCATTGGGATAATCCAAAGAGACTTTTTCTGTATAAATACAGCATCAGCCGAATAAGCAAAAAGCACAATCATAGAAACATTGATGCTGTTAAGAGAAGAAAAGACGCTTTTATAGCCTGAGCCATCCCAATAGCTTGATGCCCCAAGTCCCAAAGCAATCGATCCCAAATATAGAATCGGAACATAAATTGCAGCGATAGATATTGCTTTTTTGACTTGATTAATAGACAACGCATTGCAGCGAATCAAACTTTTTGAAGCAAAGAAAACTGCAAAACAAATTATTAGTTTAATACCGATGCTTATGTCATAAAGTAATGTAGACGCTGTCATGCCTTCTGTGCTAAACGCCTGCATTAGCACAGATTGAATTACAATCGACGTTAAAGCAAGAAACAGTATACAAAATCCTTTAGGGTCAAGACGAAGTTCTATATATAACAACAAGGCAAAGAAAGTCATTCGGACAATTTGGGAAAACGAGCTTATGCCGAATAATCCTGAAAAGAAATCAAGCGCCACATTTCCGCAAATGAAGAAAAGCAGCAAATTGGTAAAGAGGCTATAGGTTTTTGTAGGTACGAAATTGCTCTTGCCAATCCCATGGCCATCAGAATTCGTAAACAATGAGGAAAGTTCGACACTCATACGGCTTCTATCCCCATAGTTGATTGAGCGACGCTGTCGCCATCCGAGCCAACATACTCCCCCAGCTCTTTCTCCCAGTCGGACATGTGGAACCCGACCGACTCGAGCTTGGAAAGGTCGAGTGCGGAGTGGACCGGGCGCGGGGCGATGGGGCCCTCGGCATTCGCGTAGTAGTCCGCGGTCGAAACCGGCACGACCTTGTCCCCGTTGCCGTTGGCGGCCTCGAAGACGGCGCGGGCGATGTCCGCCCAGGACCTCACGGCACCGGAGCCGGTGCAGTTATAGGTGCCGTAGGGGGCGTGCGTCCCCAGTACGTGGAAGATGGCGGCGGTCATGTCGCGCGTGAAGGTCAGGCGGCCCAGCTGGTCGTCCACGACGGTGACCCGCTCGAGCCCGTCCTCGGGGTCGGCGACGCGGTCGGACAGCCCCTTCATGGTCTTCACGAAGTTGTGCCCCTCGCCGATGACCCAGGAGCTGCGCATGATGTAGTGGCGGGGGCCCCCTGCCACGGCGATGTCGCCGGCTGCCTTGGTCTGGCCGTAGACGGACAGCGGGCTGAGGGGCTCGTCCTCGGTGTGCACCTCCGCGGTGCCGTCGAAGACGTAGTCGCTGGACATGTGGACGAGCGTGATCCCGTGCCCGGCGCAGGTGCGGGCGAGCAGGGCCGGCCCGGTCGCGTTGGCCTTCCAGGCGACAACGCGGCCCTCGGGGGTCTCGGCTTTATCCACGGCCGTGTAGGCGCCGCAGTTGATGACGGTGCCGTAGAGCGACCAGTCGTACTTGGAGTAGGCGTCCGGGTCGGACATGTCGAAGGTGTCGATGTCGCAGAAGTCGAAGTCCTTGGCGACGCCGCGCTCCTCGGCGAGCGCGCGCACCGCATGGCCCAGCTGGCCGTTGCAGCCGGTGACGAGGGTGCGCTTCGGTGCCATGGGGACGACGTCCTTCAGCATCGGGTGGTTGAGGTCGGCCTCGGATACGGTGGCCTCCGCAAGCGGGATGGGCCACTCGATGGCGAGCTCCGGGTCGGCGAGGTTCACGAAGGTGTAGGTCCTCTTGAGCTCCAGCGACCAGTGGGCGTCCACCAGGTAGGTGTAGGCGGTGCCGTCCTCCAGGGCCTGGAAGGAGTTGCCCACGCCGCGCGGGACGTAGATGGCCTTGGACGGGTCCAGGGTGCAGGTGTAGACCTTCCCGTAGGTCTCGCTTCCCTCGCGCAGGTCCACCCATGCGCCGAAGACCGAGCCGCGGGCCACGGAGATGAACTTGTCCCAGGGCTCGGCGTGGATGCCGCGCGTGACGCCGCGGCTGTCGTTGTAGGAGACGTTGTTCTGGACGACGCGGAGGTCCGTGATGCCCAGGGCGCACATCTTGGCGCGCTGCCAGTTCTCCTTGAACCAGCCGCGCGAGTCGCCGTGGACGGCCAGGTCGACGACCTTGAGGCCCCCGATGCCGGTCTCGGCGACGGAGAGGTCCTTCTCGAATGCGATGTCAGCCATGTCTCTCCCCTCCTACTGGCCCTGTGCCTTGTACCTGGCCTCGGTGGCCTCCTTGGCCGGGCGCCACCAGGACTCGTTGGCGACGTACCAGTCGATCGTCTGCCTGAGCCCCTCGGCGAAGTCGGTGTGCGCCGGCCTCCAGCCCAGCTCGCGCTGGAGCTTGGTCGAGTCGATGGCGTAGCGGCGGTCGTGGCCGGGGCGGTCGGCGACCCAGTCGAAGTCCTCGGGGTCGCGGCCCATCGCCTCGAGGATCATGCGCAGGACCGTGATGTTGTTCTTCTCGCCATTGACTCCGATGAGGTAGGTCTCCCCCGTGCGGCCCTTGGTGAGGATGTCCCAGACGGCGCTGGAGTGGTCCTCGGTGTGGATCCAGTCGCGGACGTTCTCGCCGCGGCCGTAGAGCTTGGGGCGCACGCCGTCGATGATGTTCGTGATCTGGCGCGGGATGAACTTCTCCACGTGCTGGTAGGGTCCGTAGTTGTTGGAGCAGTTGGAGATGGTCGTGCGCAGGCCGTAGGTGCGGGTCCAGGCGCGGACCAGCATGTCGGAGGACGCCTTGGTGCTCGAGTACGGGCTGCTCGGGTGATACGGCGTCTCCTCGGTGAACTTCGCCGGGTCGTCGAGCGCAAGGTCGCCGTAGACCTCGTCGGTGGAGACGTGGTGGTAGCGGACGCCGTATTTGCGGACGGCCTCCAGCAGGCGGAAGGTTCCCTCGACGTTGGTGCGCAGGAACGGCTCCGGGTCGGCGATGGAGTTGTCGTTGTGGCTCTCGGCGGCGTAGTGCACGATGGCGTCGTGGCCCGGCACCAACTCATCGAGCAGCGCGGCGTCGCAGATGTCGCCCACGACGAGCTCCACGCGGTCGGAGGGCAGCCCGGAGATGTTCTCGGGGTTGCCGGCGTAGGTCAGCTTGTCCAGGACGGTGACGTGGACGCCGGGGTGGTTGTCCACGACGTAGTGCACGAAGTTGCTGCCGATGAAGCCGCAGCCGCCCGTGACGATGATGTTCCTGGGCTCGAAGAGCTCTTCAGACATGTTTCTATCTCCCATTGGATTGAATTAGTACTCGCGCGGGCTGTTGACGATCTCGCCGGCGGCGACCTTCTTCAGGTGCCGGCCGTAGACCGACTTGCCGTAGGCCTCCGCGGCCTCCTCCAGCTCCGCGGTCGTGATCCAGCCGTTCTCCCAGGCGATCTCCTCGGGCACGGACACGGGCAGGTCCTGGGAGTGCTCCACGGCGCGGACGAACTCCGCGGCCTCGTGGAGGCTCTCCATGGTGCCGGTGTCGAGCCACGCGTAGCCGCGGCCGAGGGTGACGACGGACAGCGTCCCCTCCTCCAGGTACATCAGGTTGAGGTCGGTGATCTCCAGCTCGCCGCGGGCGGAGGGCTCCACCCCATGCGCCTTGGCGGCCACGTCGCCCGGGTAGAAGTACAGGCCGGTGACGGCGTAGGAGCTCTTGGGCTCGGCTGGCTTCTCCTCGATGGAGACGGCACGGCCCTCGCGGTCGAACTCCACGACGCCAAAGCGCTCGGGGTCGTCCACGTGGTAGCCGAAGACCGTGGCGCGGCCCGACTCGGCGTTCTGCACGGCGCGCGTCAGGTGGCGCGAAAGGCCGTTGCCGTAGAAGATGTTGTCGCCGAGCACCAGCGCGCACGGCTCGCCGGCGATGAACTCCTCGCCGATGGTGAACGCCTGCGCCAGGCCGTCCGGGCTGGGCTGCTCCGCGTAGGAGAGGTTCACGCCGTAGCGCGAGCCGTCCCCGAGCAGGCGCTCGAAGTTGGGGAGGTCGGTCGGCGTGGAGATGACCAGGATGTCGCGGATGCCCGCCAGCATGAGGGTGGACAGCGGGTAGTAGATCATGGGCTTGTCGTAGACCGGCAGCAGCTGCTTGGAGGTCACGAGCGTGAGCGGGTACAGGCGCGTACCGGACCCGCCGGCGAGGATGATGCCCTTCATGGCACTATTACCTTCCGAGGAAAAGTTCTTCATAGCTGTCGGTGATGGACCGCCACGAATACCGGTCGCGGATAACGGAAGTCGAGGCCGTATCGAGCTCCTCGATCGAGTTTGAGTCCATCATGTCCGCACGGTTAATAAGTTCAGCCAGGTCTCCGGATCCCTTACTCCAATACAGAGCCGAGTCCTCGGCGACCTCGCGGTTGAAGCCGACGTCGAGAAGGAGGTTAAGGCGCGTGGATGCCAGCGCCTCCAGGAGGCTCGGGTTGGTGCCCCCGACCTCATGGCCGTGGAAGTAGCCGTAAGCCTGCTCACGAATCTTCTTTAGGAGCTCCTGGTCGTAGACGGTTCCCACGAACTTGATGCGTGGGTCGGACTTGAAGTGCGTCTTCCGCTCGAGCTCTGCGAGGAAGGAGTCGTCCACTCCCGTCACGAGCGCGAAATCCCGCTTGGAGTCGGAAGCCATGAACTCCCGAATCATGGTCTCGTAGTTGTTCTCAGGCACGAAGCGTCCCACAACCAGGTAGTAGCCGTAGGGCTCGAGGCCCTTCTCGGAGAGCCATCCGGTGAACTTGGGGTCGTCGTCAGCGAGCGCGGAGTGCCTGATGTCGGCCCCGTAGGCGATGAAAGTCGTCTCGGGGTCCAGGTCGGCATACTCCCCTCGAATGTACTTCTCGATGTTCTTGGAGTCGCACACCATCAGGTCGGCGTGCTTGACCATCCCGCGTTCCGAGACCTTCCAGTACTTGCGGACGGGCGCGCTCCACTTGGCGCGCTTCCATTCGTGCCCGTCGGGGTTCACGAGGACCTTGCCGCCAAGGGCGTGGATCCTGTTCACGTACCTGCCGAAGAACGGCCCGATGCGACAGGCCAGCACGTAGACGATGGGGTGCTGGACTCGGTTCTCCTCAATGTAGGCGATGCACCACTTGAGGGCGTCGATGTCGTAGAAGATCGCCCTCGCGGCACCGACAGGCCTGCGCAGCACGTTGAAGCAGTGCGCCCCGTTGTGCTCGAACTCGCCGACTTGCTCGGCGGAATCCACGGCGCACGCCACGTGATATTTGATGTCAGGCGAAACCTGATTCTCGGTCAGCTTCTCCACGAACGTCTCGTAGCCGCCGTAGTTTGCCGGAATCCCCTTGGATCCGATGATGAAAACATGCTGCATTAGTACGCATCGCTCCCGTTGAAGACCTCCAGAACCGTGAGGAAGACGATCTTGAGGTCAGTGACAATTCCGCGCCTGGCTATGTACTCGAGATCACGGCGGACCATGCCGTCGAAACCAGTTGAGTTACGATCGGTAACCTGCCACCAGCCGGTGATGCCGGGCTTCACGGCCAAACGTTGCAGGTCGTACTCGGTGTACTCCGCGACCTCATTCGGCAGCGGCGGTCTGGGGCCAACCACGGACATCTGACCCAGAAACACATTCAGGAACTGCGGGAACTCGTCGATGGAGTGCTTGCGGATGAACTTCCCGATCTTGGTGACGCGGGGGTCCTCCTTCATTTTGAACATGGCGCCGGCGATCTCGTTTTGCTCCTTGAGCTCGGCGAGGCGCTCGTCGGCGTCCCTGTACATGGAGCGGAACTTCCACATGCGGAAGGTTGACAGGCTGCCGTCGGGGCAGGTCTGACCAACGCGGATCTGGCTGTAGAAGGGGTTGCCCTCACTCTCTAGGCGGATGGCCGCGGCAAGCACAAGGCTGGGTACGGCTATGACGGCCAGCACGCAGCCGCTGAACACGATGTCAAAGGCGCGCTTAACGGCGCGGTAGGCCAGGCGCGAACGATCCCAGTCCACGATGGATTGCATGGCCTTGTAACGGCCGACGCCCTCGCGCCGGTCCATGGCCTGAGCAATCAGTGCCGCCCCTGCGGGCGCATCCGTTGTATATTGAGTTTTATCCGACACGTTCTCTTCCAACACTTCGTCCCCGGGTCGGGGATCCTCCCTGTTCTGAATAGCGACCGTCTGCAGCTAAGCGATCGCCTTTTTAAGGTTTCGCGTTACACGCTGCTCGGCCGAAAGCACGGCAAGACCAACGCGCGTAGTCACGCGTCGACCGCACAGGTCGAGCTCCAAATAAGCAGTGTTTTTGCGTCTGTTAATGGTTTTGATAAGGCCTTCGTGGCCCAGCAGTGGACCTGCCGTCACTACGACCTGATCACCGTTTTTTAGGGCCTCGCTCATGGGTACAACGCGGTCTCCCCTATGCGTAAAGCTGCCAATAAGCTGGACCTCTTCTTTTGCCAGCGGCACAAACTGACCGTCCTGGGATAGCACCCGGGCAAAGTCGTCCACGCGAAGCAGATACTGTTGCACGGTACGGGGATCTGCCGTGTCGCAGATAAGATAACCGGGGAACAGCGGCTTGGTCGTATTGACCCATTCGCCGTGTACCTTGATCTCGGTTTGAAATTGGGGATAAAAGAGCTCCTGCATGGCGCTTGCCGGCACCATATGCTCGATGCGCTCGCGCATTACGTCTTCGCGACCGTTAATGACCTGGATCACATACCACACGAGTACCACCCCCTTGCTGTCTTACGTGTGGCTCACGGGGTTTGGGTATGGCTACGCCAGAGCGCTTGTGCGCAAAGGCGCCCCATATTCAAACCCTGAGCCCAGTCAGACAAGCACGTGGCTCTGCCCCACCGTGAACGGTATGTATACAAGCAGCGCTGAGGTCACAGGCACGTATCGCAAGAATGCCAGCAACCTCAGCTGACTGCGTGCGAACCAGTCAAGAGAGTTCAAAAGTGGTCCGCACGCAAACAGCTGAATACTGCTGCGGTTTGTCATGAGAATATATTGCACAGCCTATGGCGAGCTTATAAATAGCCACAAAAGCAAGTGCAAAATCGCACATGACAATCGATATTGGAGCTCGTGGTGTTTCTGGCACCGCCGTTACGGCCGGATGCTGATCAACCCTGCGCTTTATGACTTGCTGGAGCCGTGAGCACAGTTGAACTCATGTAACGTTAGGTATCCTAGCACAAGCTGTTAGTGAAACTGATTTGGGCTGCGTTGGACAACATATCGTTCATTTGACGTGATTAAGGGGGTTGTTTTGGGATGTTGTTCACGTTGGCGCAGGTTATTGGGGTGCTGGCAATAATTAGGTGCGTTCCTGAAGCCAAACTGGAGCAGCGAGCTGCACTGGTAATTGCGTTTGGATAACAAACTATGTACAGACATGGGAAATAAATTGTGCAACTTTTTGTTGGCGTAGGTGGGGTTTGTGGCGTGTGGTGTTTCATATGAAAAAAGGCCTTCGAAATACCGAAGACCTTTGCATTCACGATGGTGGAGACGAGGGGGATCGAACCCCTGACCTCTTGACTGCCAGTCAAGCGCTCTCCCAGCTGAGCTACGCCCCCGTGACGTGGAGATACTATAGGGGAAGTTGGCACGGCGTGCAAGGACTTTTTTGAGCCAGACTCTAAATGCCTATTGATATAGAAAAGCGATGGCGATGCCGGTGTGGACTTGAATCGTGGCTGTTGACCTGACGACGTTGCTAATGCCCGTGTCGGCTAACAAGCCCAGGGGGGCGTGATCTAGCTCCCATTCTAGGCCGTGTTCGCTTACCTCGGTGTTGGGGGCAATGGCGATGATGGAGAACGTCTTGCCCTCGGCGCCTTCGATGGCCCACGATTCGCCTGCGCGAAGGATGTGGGAGACTACCTTGTCCTCGGCAATCCAGACGGGAGCATCTTTGTAGTTGGATAATAGGCCTAGGACGCTTAGGGCCATATCGGGGCGGCCGCCGGTGGCGCAAGTCGCAACTACTTCGGCAACCGGCCAGCGGCGTCGGACGGAATCGAGCGCCAGCGCCAGATCGGTATAGTCCTTGTACGGATCGTGGCGCTCAACTTCAAAATCGGTGGCGGCATCGACCAGCGCGCGACCTGCATCGCTCACCGTGTCGGCATCCCCCACATATACGTCGCAGCTCAGGCCGGCGCCCAGCAACGCATCGAGCCCGCGGTCCACGGCGACAACGTGGTCGCACTCCCCTGCTAGCCTACGCAACAGATCCGCGCTCGCCACCACGGGCGAGCCGCAGACCACTAATACCTTGCAAGCCACAGCCCTCGCCTATCCCTCAAACGAAAGCACGCGGACCAGATCCAGGTCCTCATAGCCATCGATAAAGATATCGCAGTTGGCGCGTACGTCGTCGCGCTTCATACGGCCGTGCGGGTCATAGATGCCCACGCGCTTAAAGCCGGCGACACCAGAGCTCTTTAGGCCAAAAACCGCGTCCTCAAACACCCATGCGCGGTCAAACTGGTGTCCATGGCGCCCCTCCAGACGGCGCAGCGCCAGCTCGTACACATCGGGGAACTGCTTGGAGCGTCCCGCCTCGCCCGTCGTGGTAACAAACTCCATGTAAGCGTCGAGCCCGGCACCAGCGAGCGCGGACTGCACCAGCTCGGCCGGCGTGGACGTGGCAACGCACATGGCAATACCGGCCGCCTTCGCCTGCTCCAAAAACGTCAGCAGACCCTCGCGTGGCGGCACCTTAGAGTAGCCATCGATCAGAATGTCGCTCAGCTCGCGATACAGCTCCTCGCCATTCGCTCCAATACCCCAGGTGTCGTGGTAGGCCTGGCACTCGTCCTCGAGCGACAAATGCTCAAACTGGGCAAAATCGTCGACCGTCACGTCAACACCGTGGCGGTGCAATAACTCGGGCTGCGCATAGGCCCAAACCGGGGTGCTATTAACCAGTGTTCCGTCGCAATCGAAAATAAAAGCGGCATTGGGAGCGGCGGTCTGGAACATAAACGTACCTTTCGATGTCAAATGGTAAACAACCTGCTAAAAACGTTTTACCAAACGTCAACCCAACTATCTTGAAACCCTAATTGGTAAAACTGTCAAGAGTTTTACCACGGCAATTCTGCAAGTGGTATAAACATGGCGCTTACCGATTAAACGCCACCGCAAATCCTCTTTCGTTCATAAAAGTAACGTACAGGTGCTATCTTATTTTGTGCCGAAAGTTCCACCGAGCACGCGAGGTGGAACGAATCATAGAACTATCGCCGTCCCTTCGATTCGTGCAGCCTTGGACCTTTCGCATCTAGTCACCAAGGCAACACGCTGCCGCGTCATGATGGGATCAAACGTGAGCGATACAAAGCTAAAGCCAACGGCTAAAAAGCCCGCAACCCGCAAACCGGCTCCGCACGCACCGGAGCTCTCCAAGGACGATGTCTACCTGTTTGGCATTGGTATGTGGGAGCGCAGCTGGGAAAAGATGGGCGCGCATCCCGACACGCAGAACCGTACGCGCGGCTGGCGCTTTTGCGTTTGGGCGCCCGACGTAAAGAGTGTCCATGTCATTGGCGAATTTAACGACTGGAATGAGGATGCCAACCCGCTGGTACCCGTGCATACGAGCGCTATTTGGGAAGGCTTTATTCCTGGCGCCGAGCAGGGCCAGCTCTATAAATATCTCATCGAGACCAACGAGGGCGAAAAGCTCTACAAGGCAGATCCGTACGCCTTTAAGGCCGAGTGCCCTCCGGGTACCGCGAGCGTGCTGTGGACTCTCGATGGCTACAAGTGGAACGACGCCGCATGGCTCAAGCGCCGCGCCAGCCATAACCACATGTCGCAGCCCCTTAACATCTACGAGGTGCATATTGGCTCGTGGAAGCGCCACGGCGACGCGCCGCAGGGCGAGCCCGACGAGTACGGCAACTACCCCGGCCCCATGGATCCCTTCCCCGCGCAGCGCGGCGAGTTCTATACCTACGACGACCTGTCGGTGGAGCTCGTGGACTACGTGCGCGACATGGGCTACACGCATATCGAGGTCATGCCGCTTATGGAGCATCCCTTCGATGGCTCCTGGGGCTACCAGACGACAGGCTACTACGCCGCCACGTCGCGTTACGGCAACCCGCAGCAGCTCATGCACTTTATCGATGCATGCCACGAGGCAGGTATCGGCGTGATTATGGACTGGGTGCCCGGCGGTTTTTGCGCCGACGCCCACGGCCTTGCCACCTTTAATGGCCACATGCTGTTTGAGCACGAGATTCACCCCAACTGGGGAACGCACAAGTTTGACTTCGCCCGTGGCGAGGTCCGCTCCTTCCTGGTTTCTAACGTGCTGTACTGGCTCGAAAACTTCCACGTGGACGGCATTCGCATGGACGGCGTGTCCAGCATGCTGTACCTCAACTTTGGCATTGACGATCCCGGCCAAAAGAAGTTCAACAAGTACGGTACCGAGGAGGACCTGGACGCCAGCGCGTTTATCCGTCAGGTCAACTGCGCTGTAGAGGCGCACTACCCCGACGTGATGATGATGGCCGAGGAGTCCACCGCGTGGCCGCTCGTGACCTATCCGCCGCAGGACGGCGGCCTGGGCTTCCACTACAAGTGGGACATGGGCTGGATGAACGACACCCTGCACTACATGCAGACCGATTTTCCGTGGCGCCCCGGCAACCACGGCCTGCTCACGTTCTCCATCATGTACGCCTTTACCGAGAACTTTATTTGCCCGCTGAGCCACGACGAGGTCGTGCACGGCAAGTGCTCGCTCATTGGCCGGATGCCGGGCGACTGGTGGCGCCAGTTTGCCGGCCTGCGCACGCTGGCCTTCTACCAAATGACGCACCCCGGTGCCAAGCTCAACTTTATGGGCAACGAGATCGGACAGTTTATTGAGTGGCGCTACTACGAGTCCATCCAGTGGTTCCTGACCGAGGAGTACGAGACACACCGCCATCATCAGGCGTTTATCAAGGCGCTCAACCACCTGTACACCGCCGAGCCCGCCCTGTACGAGCGCGGCTACACCGACGACGGCTTTACCTGGATTGACGCGGACAACTCCAGGCAGTCCATCGTGAGCTTTGTGCGTCAGGGCGAGGACGTCGATGACGACCTGGTGATCCTGATCAACTTTGACCCAGCGAGCTACGAGAGCTTCCGCGTGGGCGTGCCGCGCGAGGGCGACTGGGAAGTCATCTTCGATTCTGACCGTCCCGAGTTTGGTGGCAGCGGATACGCCGGTGAAGAGCCCTACACCTGCTCGAGCGAGCCCTATCCCTGGAACGGGCAGATGGACTCCATCGAGATGAAGGTGCCCGGCCTGGCAGGCGTAGTGCTTAAGCGCCGCGGTCCCAGCAGCTACAAGCCGCCGGTGGTTGAGGAGCCCAAAGCTGCGCCCAAAAAGCGCACGTCCTCGGTGAAGCCCAAGCCTGCAGCTGCTAAGAAGGCTCCGGCTAAGGCCAAGGCGAAGGCTGCCAAGCCCGCTGCCAAGGCTTCGGCTAAGTCCACCACGGCCAAGAAGGCAACCGCTAAAAAGGCTGCTCCCAAGGCCAAGACAGGCGCTGTTAAGGCTCCTGCCAGGAAAGCGTAACAAAAGCGTTACCACTGCAATTACCCGCCCCGCAGGGGCGTAGGATACAAGCCATAACCGTTCCGGGAGAAACATCCCCGGGGGAAGGAACGTATGAATAAGATCTTCGACAACAAGCAGGAGTTTACCGAGCTCTATCGCGATGCCGTCATGAGCATCAGCGGCAAGAGCGTCGAGGCCGCCAGCGACCTGGACCGCTTTAACGCCCTGGCCAAGCTCGTGGCCGAGAAGGCACGCACCGTTGCCACCAAAAGCGACGCCCGCGTCACCGCCGAGGGCAAGAAGCGCGTGTACTACTTCTCGATTGAGTTTTTGATCGGCCGCCTGCTCGACAACTACCTGCTCAACTTTGGTGTGCGCGACATGGTCGCCGAGGCGCTCGACGACATGGGCTTTGATCTGTCCGTCATCGAGAACCAGGAGCCCGATCCGGCGCTGGGCAACGGTGGCCTGGGCCGTCTGGCCGCATGCTTCCTGGATTCCATGGCAGCCGAGGGCATTGCCGGCTACGGCAACGGCATGCGCTACCGCTACGGCCTGTTTAAGCAGGAGATCGTCAACGGCAGTCAGGTCGAGGCCACCGATGAGTGGCTCACCCACGGCTATCCCTGGGAGGTTCGTCGTCAGGACAAGGCCGTGACCATTAAGCTTGGTGGCCATGTTGAGGGCTTTAAGGAGAACGGCCGCACATTCTACCGCACGGTGGACACGCAGGATATCCTGGCCGTTCCTTACGACATCCCCGTAGTGGGCTATGCCGGCGAGACCGTCAACAAGCTGCGCGTCTGGGCCGCCGAGCCGGTCGAGGAGCACTTTGACCTTGAGGCCTTCAACCGCGGCGACTACGCCCTGGCCGACGCCGAGCGCGCCGAGGCCGAGGCCATCAGCGCCATCCTCTACCCCAACGACGCCGGCGAGCACGGTCGTCTGCTGCGCCTGAAGCAGGAGTACCTGTTCGTTTCGGCCGGCATCTACAGCCTGCTCGACACCTTTGAGAAGGAGCACGGTGAGAACTGGGAGCTGCTGCCGCAGTTTGTGGCCATCCACACCAACGACACGCACCCCGCCATGTGCGGCCCCGAGCTCATGCGCATCCTCATCGACGAGAAGAAGCTCGAGTGGGATGACGCTTGGAACATCGTGACGCAGGTCGTGAGCTACACCAACCACACCATCCTGCCCGAGGCTCTGGAGAAGTGGCCCATCGGCACGTTCTCCAAGCTCCTCCCCCGCGTGTACCAGATCATCGACGAGATCAGCCGTCGTTGGCATGAGTCGTTCGACACCACGCAGGAGGGCTGGCAGGAGCGTCTGCGCCAGACCGCCATCCTGTGGGACGGCGAGATTCGCATGGCCAACCTGTCTGTGATCTGCAGCCACAGCGTCAACGGCGTGGCCAAGATCCACTCTGACATCATCAAGAACATCGTGCTCAAGGACTTCTATGCCCTGACGCCCGAGAAATTCAACAACAAGACCAACGGCATCTCGCACCGTCGCTTCTTTGCCGAGGCCAACCCTACCTACGCCAAGCTCGTGACCGAGGCCATTGGCGATGGCTGGCTGAAGGACGCCTTTGAGCTGGAGAAGCTCAAGGAGTTTAAGGACGACACCGAGTTCCTGAAGGCCGTGGGTGCCTCCAAGCGCGCCAACAAGGAGCGCCTGGCCGCTTACGTCAAGGCCGAGACCGGTCTGGTCATTGACCCCAACACCGTCTTCGATGTTCAGGTTAAGCGTTTCCATGCCTACAAGCGCCAGCTCATGAACATCATGAAGGTGATGGACATCTACAACCGTCGCATCGCCGATCCCAACTTCCACGTGACGCCGACGACCTTCATCTTTAGCGGCAAGGCAGCCTCGAGCTACACCTTTGCCAAGGAGACCATCCGCCTGATCAACTCGGTGGCCGACGTCATCAACAACGACCCGCGCGTCAACGAGGTCATGAAGGTCTGCTTTATCCCCAACTTCCGCGTGAGCAACGCCCAGCTCATCTACCCTGCCGCCGAGATCTCGGAACAGATCTCCACGGCCGGCAAGGAGGCCTCGGGCACGTCCAACATGAAGCTCATGATGAACGGCGCCATTACGCTGGGCACCCTCGACGGCGCCAACATCGAGATCGCCGACCTGGCCGGCCGCGAGAACGAGGTCATCTTTGGCCTGACCGCTCCCGAGGTCGAGCAGCTTTGGGCGTCGAACAGCTACTTTGCCTGGGATACGCTCAACAACGATCGCGACCGCCTGGGCCGCGTGATGGACGAGCTCAAGGACAACACCTTTGCGGGTCTTTCGGGCAACTTCGAGAGCATCTACAACGAGCTCATGAACAACAACGACCCCGACCTGGTCATGGCAGACTTCCGCAGCTACGTGGATGCGTGGGAGAAGCTCACCGGCAGCTATGGCGACCAGGAGACCTGGAACCGCAAGGCCCTGCTCAACACTGCCTCCTCCGGCTGGTTCTCGAGCGACCGCACCATTCGCGAGTACCGCGACGAGATCTGGCACGCGTAAAGGCGCGCGAGCTCCCTTATGCCAGCACGGCATTACTCGACGGGCGCGACCGAGCGCCGCGCCCGTCGCTAATGGGTTTAGGAACATCGATGACAGAAGGAGAAATCGATGAGTAAGAAAGAATGCATCGCGATGCTCCTCGCAGGAGGACAGGGCAGCCGATTGGGGGCACTCACCCAAAAGATCGCTAAGCCGGCGGTTAGCTTTGGTGGCAAGTTCCGCATTATAGACTTTTCGCTCTCTAACTGCTCCAACTCGGGCATCGACACGGTGGGCGTTCTGACGCAGTACCGCCCCTACCTGCTGCATGCCTACGTGGGATCCGGCGAGGCTTGGGATCTGGACAGCCGCGATGGCGGCGTGTCGATCCTGCCGCCGTACGAGACGCAGACCGGTGGCGCCTGGTATGCGGGCACGGCCGACGCCATTACGCAGAACCTCGACTACATCAAGGCTAACGACCCCAAGTACGTCCTGATTCTTTCGGGCGATCACCTGTATCGCATGGACTACCGCAAGATGCTCAAGACGCACATTGAGAACAACGCCGACCTCACGGTGAGCGTTATGCCCGTGCCGTGGGAGGAGGCCAGCCGCTTTGGCATCCTGACCACCGATCCCGAGGACGGCCGCATCACCAAGTTCACCGAGAAGCCCGATAAGCCCGATTCGAACCTCGCGTCCATGGGCATCTACATCTTCTCGGCAGACGTGCTGATCGAGGCGCTCGAGGAGGATGCTCTGGACCAGCGCTCGAGCCACGACTTTGGCAAGGACATCATCCCCAAGCTGCTCGGCGAGGGCAAGCGCCTGTACAGCTACGAGTTCCACGGCTTTTGGAAGGACGTCGGCACCATCGCCAGCTTCCACGAGACCTCGATGGACCTGCTGGGCAACAACCCCGAGTTCGATCTGTTCGACAAGCACTTCCCCATCATGTCCAACATCACCACGCGTCCGCCGCACTACATTGGCCCGGACGGCCGCCTGGACGACTGCCTGGTCTCCAACGGCTGCAAGATTTACGGCACCGCTCGCCACTCGATCCTTTCGACCGATGTCATCATCGAAGAACGCGCCGTGGTCGAGGACTCCGTGCTGCTGCCGGGTGCGCACGTTAAGAGCGGCGCGCACATCTGCCGCGCAATTTTGGGCGAGAACTCCACGGTCGAAGAGGGCGTGAAGCTCGGCTCTGTCGATACCACCAAGGATACGGCCGTCGTTGGAAATGACGTCGTTATCGGGAAGGGGGAATGATCCGATGATCAATCGCAAGGCCATCGGTTATATCACCGCTAACTACTCTTCGACCTACGGCAGCGTGCTGCTCAAGGACCGCCCCATCGCGTCCGTTCCTTTTTTGGGCCGCTACCGCCTGATCGACTTCCCGCTGTCCAACATGATGAATGCCGGCATTAAGACCGTCGGCGTCGTCATGCCGGGAAACTACCGCTCGCTGATCGACCACGTGGGCTCGGGCAAGGACTGGGGCTTGGACCGCAAGAAGGGCGGCCTGTTCATGGTGCCCGGCAACGCGTATGGCACCACCAAGGGTGGCATGCGCTTCCTGCTGCGCGACATCATCTCCAACAAGACGCTGTTCCAGCGCTCGGATAAGCCCTATGTCGTGATGATGGGCACCAACATCATCTTTAACATGGATCTCAACACCATCATCGACGCGCACGAGAACTCCGGCGCCCAGATGACCGTGGTGTACTGCAAGGCCACGCGCAACGTCGATGACGAGACCAAACTCGAAATAAACGAGAACGGCCGCCTGACGGGCGTGAGCGCTGGCGTCGTGTACGGCGACAACGCCTCTATGGACTGCTGCATCGTCAACCGCGATACGCTGCTCGAGATCATCGACCACTACCAGGCTGCCGACTATCTGGACCTACTCGAGGCACTTCAGGGCGACTTTGGCAACATCGACGTGTGCAGCTACGAGTACAAGGGCGAGGTCGTGGGCGTGTTTAGCGAGAAGTCACTGTACCGCCGCAGCATGGACCTGCTCGACCAGACCGTGGCCGATCAGCTCTTTGACCCCGAGCGCCCGATCCTGACCAAGGCTCACGACGTGCCGCCTTCGCGCTATGCGACCGGCAGCCACGCGTGCAACTCGATCATCTCGGCCGGCTGCATCATCAAGGGCACCGTGCGTAACTCGATCCTGTCGCGCGGCGTCGTGGTCGAGGAAGGCGCTTCGGTGACCAACTCGATCATCAACCAGAGCTGCATCATCAAGAGCGGCGCACGCGTTGAGAACGCCATTCTGGACAAGAACAACGTGGTCCCCACCAACACCGAGCTTCGCGGCACGCCCGAGAACATCCTGGTGCTGGGCAAGGCTCCGTTAACTTCCGACACCACCATCGTACGTTAACGTTGGCACCGCAACATCGCTCGTAAAATGTAGAATAGCCGCCCGGTTAGCGCCAGGCGGCTATTCTCGAATTGCAACATGGGAGACAATATGGCTGATTCCAGCAAAAAGATGCAGATCGTGTTTGCCTCGGCCGAGTGCGCACCGTTTGTAAAGACCGGTGGCCTGGGTGACGTGGCGGGCTCGCTGCCTGCGGCGCTTGTGCGCGCCGGCGCCGAGGTTATCGTGATGGTGCCCAAGTACGCCACCATCAAGGACGAGTACAAGGCGCAGATGGAGCACTTTGCCGACTTTTACGTGAGCCTAGGCTGGCGAAACGAGTACTGCGGGCTTGAGAAACTCGAGCGCGACGGCGTCACCTATATGTTCGTGGACAACGAGCGCTACTTTGCGCGCGACTATCCGTACGGCTTTTTTGACGACGGCGAGCGCTTCGCGTTCTTCTCCAAGGCCATCACCGAGAGCCTGCAGCACCTGCCGGCCGGCTTTGAGTGCGACATCCTGCATTGCAACGACTGGCAGACGGCGCTGGCACCAGTGTTCTTACGCGAGTTCTACCAGGGCCTGCCGCTGTACGACCGCGTCAAGACCGTGTTCTCGATCCACAACGTGGCGTTCCAGGGCCAGTTTAGCGACACCGTGATGGAGGACATCCTGGGTGTGGCGCATATTCCCGCGGCCGCCTCACAGCTGCGTTGCGACGCTTGCAGCGTCAACTACATGCTGGGCGCGCTTCGCTATGCCGACGCCATTACCACGGTGAGCCCCACCTATGCCAACGAGATCCAGACGCCCGAGTTTGGCGAGGGCCTGGACGGTGTGCTGCGCGAGCGCTCCTATGCGCTGCAGGGCATTTTGAATGGCATCGACGTCGCGGGCTTTGATCCGGCGACCGACAAGCGCATTGCCGCCAACTACACCGTGGAGGACCGTTCCGGCAAGGCCGTGTGCAAGGCCAAGCTGCAGGAGGAACTGGGGCTCGAGGTTCGCGACGACCGTCCGCTCATGGTGATGGTCACGCGCCTGACGCGCCAAAAGGGCATGGACCTGGTCATGTACGCGCTCGACCGCATCCTGGCAGGCGGCGTTCAGGTGGCCGTGCTGGGTACCGGCGACCGCGACTACGAGGACGGCCTGCGCTACTTCCAGGACAAGTACCCCGGCACCATGGCCGCGCGCATCGAGTTCGATCCGGCGCTGTCGCAGCGCATGTACGCTGGCGCCGATATGTTCCTGATGCCTTCGAAGTTTGAGCCCTGCGGCCTGTCGCAGATCATCGCCATGCGCTACGGTACGCTGCCCATCGTGCGCGAGACCGGTGGCCTGAAGGACACCGTGATCCCGTATAACGAGTTTACCGGCGAGGGCACGGGCTTCTCGTTTAGCAACTTTAACGGCGACGAGATGGGCGACGCGGTCTTCCGCGCAGCGCGCCTGTTCTGGGATAACCGCGACGCTTGGAACCAGCTGGTCACGCAGGCCATGAGCCAGGACTTTAGCTGGACGCGCTCGGCAGACAAGTATCTGGATCTGTACTTCTTTATGCACCCGGAGATCGAGCGCCCGCTGGCTGTTGTCGACGAGCCTGAGGCTGTTGCTGAGCCGGTGGCCGCTGAGGAGCCCAAGGCCGAAGAGAAGCCGGTTGAAGCTGAGCCCGTTACGGCCGAGTCTGAGGTGAAGGCTGAGGCTGCTCCTGAGGCAGAGTCCGAGGTCAAGCCAGCTGCGAAGCCTGCAGCTAAGAAGACCACGACTCGTAAGACGACGGCTAAGAAGGCCACAGCGGCCAAAGCGACGGCAACCAAGACCACCGCTGTCAAGACAACGACCTCGCGCAAGCGCACCACCGCAGCTGCCAAGAAGGCCGCCGAACCCGAGGTCGCTCCTGAGGTAAAGGCCGAGATCGCTGAGGCCAAGCCGGCCGCCAAGGCTCCGGCAAAGACCGCTGCCAAGAAGGCGACCACGACCGCCAAGAAGGTAACAGCTGCCAAGAAGACCACGGCAACGAAGTCGACGGCCGCCAAGGCTACTGCGACCAAGGCCGCTCCGAAGGCTGCCACAAAGCCCGCCGTCAAGGTTAAGGAGGCAGCCGCCGAGCCTAAGGCCAAGGCAGCTGTCGAGGCCAAGCCGACCGCCAAGACCACCACGCGCAAGCGCGCAACGACGACGGCCAAGAAGTCCACGACCAAGGCCGCAGCTGCCAAGGCAGAGGCTAAGCCCGCCGCCGTCAAAGAGGAGCCCAAGCCCGAGGCAAAGCCCAAGCCGGCACCGAAAACCGCTCCGAAGGCTACGGCAAAGGCCGAGCCTAAGGTCGAACCCGCCAAGGAGCCCCCGGTCTCCCCCGCCGCCGCGACCGAGAAAAAAGCGCCGTCCAAGAAGACGTCCGTCCGCAAGGCAACGGCCACCCGCAAGCGCCGCTAGCCCACAGACGATCCAAAACCTCATCAAACCATAAGTAAGGGGCGCTCCAACCGGGCGCCCCTTCTCTGTGGATAGTTGGTAAAACGATTTTCTAGGACAACCGTTCGCCGATGGTAAACGGATGTTGTTTATACAGCCTGTGTACAACAGATATACTTACATCCTGTGCGTAAAGCCCATGGCCAGCAGGCCATGATTCTATTGAACTGGACCGTACTATGAGATTGATACACAACAGCCGCCTGCCGCAGTTTCGCACTCCGTTTGGCGCTGTTACCACTGGCACTTCCGTTTCGCTCTCGGTGATCTTGGAGGATGCCGACCCCAACCAGGCAACGCTCACCCTGCGCACCTGGGTCGATGAGATCGGCGAGTCTCGGTATCCCATGACGCATGAAGGCGACGGCATATTTTCCGTAGAGCTTGAGTGTACCGAGCCCTGTCTTATCTGGTACAGCTTTATCTGCAATATCGAGGGCCAGCCCGAGGTTCGCCTGGGCGCACCGCAGGGCCGCACCGGCGGCGAAGGCGTAACCTACGACTACGCCGAGGTACCTTCGTTCCAGATCACCGTCTATAAGCACCGCGACAACCGCCCCGCCTGGTACGAGCGCGGCATGGTGTACCAGATCTTCCCCGACCGCTATGCCCGCGACGAGCACTGGCGCGAGCGCACGCTGGCCGAGGTCGAAAAACCGCGCAACGGAATCCAGCGCCGCATGGTCGAGGACTGGAACGAGCCGCCCGTGTACGAGCGTGCCGAGGACGGCTCCATCAAGACATGGGACTTCTACGGCGGCTCGCTCAAGGGCATCCAGGAAGACCTGCCCCGCATCGCCGAGCTGGGCTTTACGGCCATCTACTTCAACCCCATCTTTGAAGCCGCGAGCAACCACCGCTACGACACGGCCGACTACACCAAGATCGACCCGATTCTGGGCATCGAGCAGGACTTTACCGAGCTGTGCCAGGCAGCCGAGAAGCTGGGCATCTCCATCATCCTGGACGGTGTCTTCAACCACACGGGCGATGACTCGATCTATTTCAACCGCTACGGCAACTACCCCGGCGTGGGTGCCTGGCAGAGCGAGGATTCGCCGTGGCGCGATGCGTTTACCTTCCACGAGGACGGCTCGTACGACTGCTGGTGGGGCGTTGGCAACATGCCAGCCATCAACGAGAAGTCCGAGCTGGTGCGCGAGAAGCTCCTGGGCAAGGACGGCGTGATCCGCAAATGGCTGCGCGCCGGTGCCCATGGTTGGCGTCTGGACGTCGCTGACGAGCTTTCCGACGACTTTCTGGCCGAGATCAAGAAGGCCGTACTTGCCGAAAAGCCTGATGCACTGTTGCTCGGCGAAGTCTGGGAAGACGCCTCCAACAAGATTAGCTACGGTCATCTGCGCCGCTACCTGCAGGGCTCCGAGCTGGACTCTGCTATGGATTACCCCTTCCGTGACATGGTCATCGGCTTTTTGATGGGCTACAAGAACGCCTACCAGGCAGCCGAGGATATCGAAACCATGCGCGAGAACTATCCCCGTGAGGCCCTGTCCTGCGCACTTAATCTGCTTTCGAGCCACGACCGTCCGCGCATCATCTCGGTGCTCGGCGGCGGCCCCGACGAGTCGCAGCTGCCCGAGTGCGAGCGCAGCAAATGGCGCCTGGACGAGAACTCGATGGGCCTGGCCAAGAGCCGTTTTTGGCTCGCCACGCTCATGCAGATGACCTTCCCCGGTGTGCCTTCAATCTACTACGGCGATGAGTACGGCTTGGAGGGCCTGACCGATCCGGGCAATCGCCGCACGCTGCCTTTGAAGGAAGACCTGCACGACTTCGATACGTTCGCGATCGTCAAGAACGCATCTGCTGTGCGCCGCGCTCTGCCATTTATGATCGACGGCGAGATCAAGGCCTTCGCGCTCAACGACGAGGTACTGGCATACAACCGCACGGGCAAGGATGGCGAGTCCGCGACTGTTATCATCAACCGCAGCCTGCGCAATTCGCACCGCGTGACGATTCCAGCGCTCGGCGAATGCGCGAGCGACGTGATCAGCGGTCACGAGTGCGAGATCCACAATGGTACGGTCACGCTCGATCTGTATCCGCTGGGGTCGTCGATCATCTATCACCACGCCGAGCAGCGCCTGCAGGAGCCGCTCGATCACGGTGCGGGCGTTGTGTGCCACATCACCTCGGTGCCGACTGACGACGGCAACCCCGGCACAATCGGTGCGCCCACGCGTCGTTTTATCGATCATCTGGCCGCTATGGGCATGCGCTACTGGCAGGTCCTGCCTGTCAACCCCACGGACTTCTTCCGCTCCCCTTACGCCGGTCCTTCGGCCTTTGCAGGCAATATCGACCTGCTGCCCGAGAGCCACGAGGAGCTGGCAGCCGACTTTGAGACCTGGAAGGCCCGCGGCGGCGAGGATGCCGATCCGCTGTACACCGCGTTTAAACATCGCAATGCCGATTGGCTCGAGAAGTACTGCGTCTACATGGCCGTCAAAAAGTACTTTGAGGGCGAATCGCGCCACGATTGGCCGGCAGATGTCGCGCGCTACAACGAGCATCTGATCGACGACAAGCGCTTCCACGACGAGGCCGAGCTTCAGGCGTACATGCAGTACCGCTTTGACCTGGCCTGGTGCGAGCTCATGAACTATGCGCACAAGAAGGGCATCGAGGTCATCGGCGATATCCCTATGTACGTGTCCGACGATTCGGCCGACGCGTGGAGCGAGCCCGAGAACTTCTGGTTGTCCGATACCGGTAAGGCAATCGAGATCTCCGGTGCGCCGCCCGACAACTTTGCGCCCGAGGGCCAGGTGTGGGGCAACCCGACGTTCCGCTGGGACCACATGAAGCAGAACGGCTATAGCTGGTGGATGGATCGCCTGCGTCGTGCATTTTCGCTCTACGACCGCGTGCGCCTGGATCACTTCCTGGGCTTCCACAGCTACTTTAGCATTCCCGCGGGTAAGGCCTGCGCCGACGGGCGTTGGCTGGCAGGCCCGGGCAAGGACCTGTTCCAGACCGCCTATGACGAGCTGGGGCCGCTCAACTTTATCGCCGAGGACCTGGGCTACCTGACGCCCGGTGTTCGCGCCATGGCTTCGACTTGCGGCTTCCCCGGTATGGACGTACTGGAGTTTAGCGATTACGACGTTCGTTGCGGCGTGCACCCTACGCCCGGCAAGATCCTGTACACATCGACTCACGACACGTCGACGCTCGCGGGTTGGTGCACGCGCTCCTTTGCGGGCGGCGACGAGCCGAGCGGTGTTGAGGTGGCAGCCAAGCTGATGAGTGACGCGCTGACAAGCGACGCTCCCCTGGTGATGATGCCGCTGCAGGATGTCCTGGGGCTGGGCGACGACGCGCGCATGAACGTACCGGGCGTGGCCACGGGCAACTGGACCTGGCAGGCTGACGAGGCCGACGTTGCGGCCGCCGAGAGCAAAACCGCACAGCTCCTGCGCAACACGCATAGATTCTGGGGCGAAGCGTGATAAAACGCCCGATATAGGGTACAGTTACAGACGTTTGAATTTTTGCGGGCAGAGTAATCTGCCCGCTTTGTGCTGAAAAGGAAGTATTATGGCGCGCTACGATTACAAGTGCTCGAGCTGCGGCAACGTGTTTGAGGTTGAGCATCCCATGTCCGAGACCCCCGAGGTCGTGTGCCCCAACTGCGGCGCTCCGGCCGCCAAGACGTTCTCGGCCAGCGGCATCAAGTTTGAGGGCAGTGGCTTCTACAACACCGACCAGCGAAGCGGCGGCTCCAGCACCAGCGCCACGAGTGGCTGCTGCGCCAACTGCCCGCACAGCCACTAGAAACCAATCAGCCCCGCGATCAACACCGATCGCGGGGCTATTTCTTTGCGCAATGGGTAGCTAATTATCAGGCCAGGTTTCCTTATGAATTGCGGTGAAATAAGGACAGTTTGGCAGGTAGAAGCCGCTATTCAATCCCTATTTCACCGCAAATTAGTAGTTAGTTGTGGATCAGGCGAGCGCAGAAGTGGCCGTCGTAGGAGTCGGCGTTTACGGGGACGCTTTGGAAGAGGCCACGGTCGTTTTGACGGACGGCTACCAGTTTCTTGGCCTGCTCGAAATCGGGGAGTTGCAGAATCTGCGCCTCGGAGAGCGGCTCCAGGCTAAAGTCCGCACCCTCGGGCGACGCCAAGAACGCATCCACAACCTGCGTGTTCTCCTCATCAAAGACCGAGCACGTCGCATAGATGAGCTCGCCGCCGGCAGCCACACGCGCAGCGGCTTCCTTGAGCATCGTCAGCTGCAGCTTGGGTAGCTCAACCGTCACATCCTTTTCGGTCAGGCGCCACGGGATCTCGGGATGACGGCGCATGGTGCCGGTGCCAGAGCACGGCGCATCGATAAAGACCGTGTCGAACTTAACCGGCTCGCCAAGCATGGCATCAAACGATGTGAGCACCTCATCAAGCTCGCAAGCATCACCCGAAACCGTGCGAACGCCCTGAATACCAGCCTTATGCAGGCGAGCGAGATTCAAATCGCACTTGCGATCATGCAGATCGAGCGCCGTATGCTGACGCTCATAGCCCGTACGCTTGGCCTGGCACATCATCACATAGGTCTTGGTGCCACGACCGGCACCAATCTCAAGGCAGCTACCAGGGCGCGTGGCAGCTGTGGCGATAAGTTGCGCGTTGAGATCAGATGCCACCGCGGCAGCACGTTCAAACGCACCCGAAGCAACGGTAACCTGGGCATCAACCGGGGCATGGCAACCCGGGAACACGGGTGCCACAAGCTGCGAGATATACGGATCGGGATTAGTCGCAAAGGCGTTCTCATGCAGGGCCAGCGGCGCGGGGGCCAGATTGCCGGCAAAGTTAAGCGCACCCTCTGGCGTGTCAAACGACGCCATAATGCGAGCGCACAGCCAGCGAGGAAGACCCATCAGACGCGACAGACGAACCAAGCGTCGCTCAGACTCATCCACATCGGACGCAGTAGCAAAGTCCTCAACATTGTCTGAAACCTTATGGAGTACAGCATTGGCCAAGCCAGCGGCGGACTTAGCACCGCAGCGAACCAGCTCAACTCCCTGACTTACGGCAACGCGGCCAGGCGTATGCAGGTAGAGCATCTCGAAGGCCGAGATACGAAGCGCCATGCGCACACGCGGAGCGACCTTTTTGGGCTTATCGAGAAACTGGTCGAGCAGCTCGTCCAAAATACCCTGCGTGGCGGCGACACCCAGCGCCAAGCGGGCGGCAAAAGCGGAATCGCGCTGGTCAATGGCCCTGGCGGAAGCACGGGACAAGAGCACGTCGCGCGCGTACATGCCGCGGCGATCGGCCTCCATCAGCACATCGAGCGCAAGCTTGCGCGCGGGAGACAGCTTGCTCATGACAAAACACCCCACGAAAGATCGGCACCCTGCAGGCCAGCAGCCCAAGCAGAAGCGGCCATAGCACGCTTGCCATCAGGCTTAACCTCGAGCAACTCAACCGAGCCATCGGAAAGGCCAAGGTAAACACGCTTAGCCTGAATGGCGACGAGCCCCTCACCAAGCGACACATCAGCCGGCGCAGCGTCGAGCACGCACACGGTCTTGCCGGCAATCACGCAACGAGCAGGCGCGGTATCGGACGAGGCCAGCACATGACGCACGCAATCAAGCGCCGCCATGTGCGGATCCAGACGCATCTCTTGCTTGGAGATCTTGGCAGCATGGGTAACGAGCGCCTCATCCTGTTCAGTCCACACGGCGGTGCCATCGGCAAGAGAAGGAAACGTATCGGCAAGCAGTTTGCCGCCCAGCTCGCCAAGCTCCGTAGTCAGTGCCTCGGCATGCTTGCCTGCAACCGACGTAGACGCCTGGGCGCAATAAGCGCCGGTATCCACGCCATGCCCAATGCGCATAATGGAAACGCCAACAACCTCATCACCAGCAAGAATGGCACGCTGAATAGGAGCAGCCCCACGCCAACGAGGCAGCAAGGACGCATGAACATTCACAATGCCGAGCGGTGCCATATGCAGCACCTCATCGGGCAAAATGCAGCCATAGGCAGCCACACAGAAAATATCAGCCTGGGCAGCCTGGAGCACCTCAACAACCTCAGGCGTCATACGATTCGCCTCAATGACCGGCAACCCCAGCTCCAGCGCCTTAGCCTTAACAGGAGACGGCTCCAGCTTCTTACCACGCCCACGAACAGCATCAGGACGAGTAACAACAAGCGCAATCTCATTCCCAGCCTCAACAAGCGAAGTCAAAGAAGGCACAGCAAAATCAGGCGTACCCATAAACACAATACGCATAAAAGTTAGTCTCCTCTCAATAACGAGCCGAGACGGCTACAAAAAAGCGTTCCTGGTCGCAAGCGCGCCCAGCCGCAAGAATAGTTCAACAGAAACAAATATACCCAAAAACAAAGAAAGAGCCGCATAAAAGCAGCCCTCCCAAGAAAGCACCTATCAGCGAAGACGCCCCTCCCTGGCCCGACGGCACCCGGGCGAAACGAAGAGCGACAACGTAGTCCCTGGGATGGGGCCCACACATATCGTCCCGCGCGCAGTTTCGCAGCAAAGCGAGAATGTTTGAGCACGGGATGATATGTGTGGGCCCCATCCCAGGGACGGACAATTAACCTACTCCGTCTCGCCCGGTCGAGCGCCGCGGGCCAGGGCGTCCTGGTACTCCTTGACGGCCTTGAGCCTCTGCATGGGCTTCAGTCGCTCGAACATAGTGTTGCCATGCAGGTGATCGATCTCGTGCTGCAGGCACACGCAGAACAGGTCGCCCGTAGCCTCGTAGCGAATCAGGTTTGCGTCCAAGTCGTACGCCTCTACGACGACATGGTCGGGACGCTCGATCTCGCAGCTAATGCCAGGGATGGACAGGCAGCCCTCGCTAAACGGCACCAGATGGTCACTCTGCTCAACAATGACAGGGTTGATGAGCACGTACGGGTCGTAGTCGTTCTTGTCGCTGTAGTCGCAGTCAATGGTGACGAGCTGAATAAGCTCGCCGATCTGCGGAGCAGCCAGGCCGCAACCGCCGTTGTCGAACATCATCTTCTTCATCTTCTCGGCAAGCGCCTCGATCGCTGGGGTGATCTCCTCGATCACGGCGCACTCCTGACGCAGGCGAGGGTCGGGCGACAGTACGATTCCGTTGGCTTCCATGGCCATCCTTTCGGGTTGTTACATCAAATCATAGGCATCGACGTCAACGCTCACGCTCACGCCGCGCACAGAGCCCACCTCTTTGAGGCAGGCGTCGATATCATCAGAGACATGGTACCCCACAGGCGACTTCACAAGCAGATGGAAGCGGTAACGGTCCTTGGCTCTCTCGATTACACACGAAGCCGGGCCCAGCACCTGGGGCACGGCGCTACCCGCCCGCAAAAAGTCGGGCGCGGCGGCATGCCAGCGGCGCTTAAGAAGCTTTGCAATGCGCCCGATATAATCCTGCGCATCGTCGCGGCTTGCCGACCACACCAAAATGTTAACCAGGCGCACGAACGGCGGATACAGTGCGTCGCGGCGCTGGTCCAGGTCGTAGTCGGTAAAGATCGAGCGATCGTGCTCGGCGACGGCGCGAATGACCGGATCCTCGGGCAGATACGTCTGGATGATGACCTCGCCAGGGCGGTCGCCGCGACCGGCGCGACCGGCGACCTGCTCAAGCAAATCGTAGGCGCGCTCCCCTGCGCGGAAATCCGGCAGCTTGAGGGCGAAGTCAGCATTGACCACACCCACGAGCGTGACCTCGGGAAAGTCGAGGCCTTTGGCGATCATCTGGGTGCCCAGCAACACGGCGCAATCGGCAGCATCGAACTGCTCGAGCAGCTTTTTGTGCGCATCCTTGCCGCGCGTGGAATCGGCATCCATGCGGATGATGGCGACGTCCTCGGGCAGCATCTGGTGCAGTGCGTCCTCGATCTGCTGCGTGCCCAGCCCCATTTTTGCCAGGTAGCGACTGCCACATTTGGGGCAACGACTCGTGGGCGCGGGATACGGCTGCACGCGCCAGGAGGATCCGCATGTGTGACATTGCAGCGTGTGCGTGCGCTCGTGATACGTAAGCGCGGTGGAGCAGTGGTTGCAGGTGGGAACGCAGCCGCACTCGCGACACATCAGGAACGGCGCAAAGCCACGGCGGTTATGCAGCAGCACGGCCTTCTCGCGGTGCTCTACAACGCGCTCCAAACCTTCCATCAGCGGTTTAGAGAACATTGAACGGCTACCGTGCGAAAACTCGCGGCGCAGGTCGGCAATGCGGACCTCGGGCAGCACGGCGTGTCCCGGGCGCTCGGGCATCTCGACGCGCGTCCAAGTGGTGCCGTTATACGTTCCACGGCGGCAGTGGTCGAGGGCCTCGGCCGAGGGCGTGGCGGAGCCCAACACGAGCGGGCAGCGGTAGCGCCGCGCCATCTCGGCCGCCACCTCGCGCGCGTGGTAGCGCGGACTGGACCCCTGCTTGTAGCTGGTCTCGTGCTCCTCGTCAATGATGATGAGGCCCAGGTCGCCAAGCGGGCAAAAGAGCGCCGAACGTGCGCCGACGACCACGCGGGCCGCACCGCTGGCAACCATATCCCACTGGTCCAGGCGCTCGCCGGCCGAAAGCCGCGAATGGAACACGGCGACCGTCTCGCCAAAGCGCGAACGGAAGCGGCCGACGGTCTGGGCCGTCAGCGAAATCTCGGGCACCAGCACGCAGGCCGAGCGACCGGCTGCGAGCACGCGCTCGATGGCGGAGAGGTAAACCTCGGTTTTGCCGGAGCCGGTGACGCCGTCGACCAGCACCACGTCGCCATGAGCGTCCAGACGGGCGCGCTCAATCTGCGCGAGTGCCTGTTGCTGGCCACTGGTAAGGGAGACCGGCGCTTTGCCGCTTGCCGAGGACAGCGTGGTCTGCTCGCCGCAGCCACGCCAGGCGCGGCGCTCTTCCACCACCACAACGCCGCGTTTTTCGAGCGCCTTGATGGTCGCCGACATGCTGTTATAGAGAAGGTTGAGGTCGCGCGTCGTGACCGGTCCGCACTGGAGCGCCTCGATGAGTTGGCGCTGGCGGACCGCGGTCTTGGGTGGCGTGTAGTCAAAGCCTTCGGGCGTAAGCATCACCCAGCGGTTTTGGATGGGTTTGACGGCTGGACGTTCAACCGTCCACACGCCGTCGTCGCCCTTGACCACACGCGGGCTGCCGCCCGGTGGCAAAAACAGGCGCAGGCACTCGGAAAGCGTCGCGACATACTCGCGGCTCATCCAGCGCGCAATGCGTGCAGCCTCGGCGGTAAAGAGCGGTTTGCTGAGGATGGCTTCGACAGGCTTGATGCGCGAAAGGTCAAGGGCGTTGTTGCCTTGTAGGTCGCCCAGCTCGGGCGCAATATCGACGATGTAGCCTGCGGCGGCACGGTTGCCAAAGTGGACCAGGACCGTCGATCCGACCTGGGCCTCGTTGGCAAGGGACTCGGGAATGCCGTAGGCGAATGGCTCGGACAGCGCTCGGGTAGGAATGTCGAGAACCACGCTCGCGTAGGCAGCGATGGGCTCAGGTGCAGGCTTAGGCTGAGCCGAGGCAGCGGCAGGCATGAGCTTCACCAGAGCCTCCTCCGGTTCCGGTGAACCAAACAGCGACAGTTGTTGAGCCATACACCACCTCTAACGAACGGACCTGAAAGGGGTGGGACAAAATAATCAGTGGTGTTTGTCCCATGGCCGATACGAGTGTCGAGCTTGTTGCGTCGCTCGAACACGGGACAAACACCACTGATTATTTTGTCCCAGCAACCCACTCATCGGTACAGAAACAAGAGCCCCGCTCGGGGTGAACGGGGCTCGAATACATACGTTTGCGCAGCTGCTACAGCGCCATCGTGCGGGCGCGGTCGATGCGTGCCAGGCAGTCATCGCAGCCGACGAGCGCCATGGTCTCGCCCAGCGGAGGGCTCACCATGTTGCCGCAAACGGCGACGCGCACGGCCTGGAACACCACGCGCTTCTTGAGGTCCATCTGCTCGGGCAGCGGCTCAAGCGCGGCGTCGATGTTCGCGGCTGTCCACTCGTCCACGCCCTCGAGCGCGGCCTTGGCGGCGTCCAGGATGGCGCCCATGCCTTCCTTGGCCAGGCCCTTGTTAACGGATTTCTCATCATACTCGAGCGTCTCGGCCGTAGCAAAGATGGGAGCGGCGACGGTCACGGCGTCGGCTGGCATCTTGGTGCGCGGCTTGACGATGGCAGCGAGTGCGTCAATCCAGTCCTCGCCGTACTCGACGTTGCCCTCGATGAGACCCGCCTCGTGCAGCTCGGGGACCATGATCTCGTCGGCAAACTGGGCATCGGACATGCCGTTGATGTACTCGGCATTGACCCAGTCGAGCTTCTTGGGGTCGAAGGTCGCCGGGTTCTTGGAGATGCGGTCGAGTGAGAACTTGCTGGCCAGGACATCGCGCGGGATGATCGTGGTCTCGCCGTCAAGCGACCAGCCGAGCAGCGCCAGATAGTTGACGAAAGCGTCGGACAGGTAGCCGGCGTCGCGGTACTCCTCTACTGAGGTGGCGCCGTGGCGCTTGGAGAGCTTCTTGCCGTCGGCGCCCAGAATCATGGAGATGTGGGCGAACGTGGGCACGGGCGCGCCGAGGGCCTCGTAGACCATGACCTGGCGCGGGGTGTTGGAGAGGTGGTCGTCGCCGCGGATGACATGGGTGATCTTCATCATGGCGTCGTCGACGACGGTCGCAAAGTTGTACGTGGGCGTGCCATCGGAGCGGAAGATGACAAAGTCGTCGAGCCCCTTGGCGTCGAAGGTCACCTCGCCGTGAACGGCGTCGTGGATGACGACGTCGCCGCGGTCCTCGGGCACCTTGATGCGCAGGACGTAGGACTCGCCGGCCTCGATGCGACGGCGGGCCTCCTCGGGATCAAGGTCGCGGCAACGGCGCTGATAGCCCTGGAAGGGGTCCTTGCGCTCCTGCGCGGCCTTGCGATCGGCGTCGAGCTGCTCCTTGGTGCAGAAGCAGGGATAGGCCTTGCCCTCGTCCCAAAGCTTCTGGGCGGCCTGCTTGTACAGGTCCAGGCGCTCGGTCTGGGCGTAGGGGCCAAAATCGCCGCCCACCTCGGGACCCTCGTCCCAGTCCAGGCCCAGCCAACGCATGGCGCGCAGGATAATCTGCGTGTTCTCGTCGGTAGAGCGGGTGGGGTCGGTGTCGTCGATGCGCAGGATGAACGTGCCGCCGTTTGCACGGGCGAAAGCCCAGTTATAGATAGCGGTGCGGGCGCCACCGATGTGCAGCTTGCCCGTCGGTGAGGGTGCAAAGCGGACGCGAACGTCTGATGCCATGGAAATCTCCTCGATTGCAGGATGGATGTCTAACCGCATTAGTATAAAGCAACAATGCCCACCTCCGCACAAAGGGCACCGACCCACTCATTGGGGACAGACTTAAATGATCAGTCTTTGGGCAACCTGTCGGCACTTAGGCAAGGCTGGTCATTTAAGTCTGTCCCCAATGAGTAAAGTGCCGCAAGGGTGCGGAAAGGGTGTGAATGTTTGATTTACGCGCTATGATGTGCCATTGCATAGAGAGCCCAGCGGAATGGTAACGGTCGCCGGGACACGTTTTTGAAAGGACAATCATGTCAGAAGAACTTCGTTCCATCCCACCCCAACACGGGTCCTTTGTTTTTACGTCGGAGTCGGTGACCGAAGGTCATCCCGATAAGATCGCTGACCAGATCAGCGACGCCGTCCTCGACGCAATCCTCGCCAAAGAAATAGAGCTCCAGGAGCAGGGCTACATCGCCCCCAACGGCGTGCCTGCCAACGTGGAGAACGTCCGCTGCGCCTGTGAGACCCTCGTGACCACCGGCACCGTCATCGTCGCCGGCGAGATTCGCACCCAGGCCTACGTCGACGTACAGGAAATCGCCCGCGGCGTTATCCGTCGCATTGGCTACAACCGTGCCAAGTTCGGTTTTGACTGCGACACCTGCGGCGTTATGAGCCTTATCCACGATCAGTCGCCCGATATCGCCCAGGGCGTCGACGAGTCCTTCGAGACCCAGACCGGCGCCACCACCGACCCGATCGACCTGATCGGCGCCGGCGACCAGGGCATGATGTTCGGTTATGCCTCCAACGAGACCAAGACCCTCATGCCCATGCCGCACTACCTGGCAAGCCGCCTGGCCGAGCGCCTGGCCGCCGTGCGTCACGACGGCACCCTCGCCTATCTGCGTCCCGACGGCAAGACCCAGGTCACGGTGCGCTACGAGGAAGGCAAGCCCGTGGAGGTCACGACCATCGTCATCTCCACGCAGCACGCTGCCGAGATTGAGGACATGGGCAAGATCAAGGCCGACCTCATCGAGCATGTCATCGCGCCTGTCATGGCTGCCGAGAACATGCCTTGGGACGGCGCCGACATCTACGTAAACCCCACCGGTCGCTTTGTCGTGGGCGGCCCCATGGGCGACACGGGCCTGACCGGCCGCAAGATCATCGTCGACACCTACGGCGGCTACGGCCGTCACGGTGGCGGTGCCTTTAGCGGCAAGGACTGCACCAAGGTTGACCGCTCCGCCGCGTATGCCGCGCGCTGGGTCGCCAAGAACGTGGTCGCCGCCGGTCTGGCCGACCGATGCGAAGTCGAGCTTGCCTACGCCATCGGCGTTTCCAAGCCCCTCTCAATCATGGTCGACACCTTCGGTACCGCGCATGTTGCCGAGGACAAGATCGTCGAGGCCGTAGAGAAGACCTTCGACCTGCGCCCGGGCGCAATCATCCGCGACCTAGACCTGCGTCGCCCCATCTACGAAAAGACGGCAGCCTACGGTCACTTCGGCCGCGAAGACGCCGACTTCACCTGGGAGAAAACCGACCGAGTCGATGAACTCAAAGCAGCCTGCGGCCTGTAAGCTAACGAGAAAAGCCACAGCCAAATAGAAACGCACCAATAGAAGTACCGGCTCCAACCGGTACTTCTTTTTTATTAATCCGGTGGTGAAGATATATCGATATGAGCCCACGCTGCGTCACCAGCTAATGAATTTTGCAGCATGCGCACTTCTACCATGTATCCTTAGTCCCGAGGGGCGGGGCATAAGGTCGATCGCGAGTTCCGCACGAGCCGGAGAGCACTTAATGTGCTCTCCGTGCGAGCAGGACTGCCCGAGCAGGCGACCTTATGCCCCGCCCCTCGGGACGACGAGACAAGGCAAAGGAGCAGCCATGGCAGGCAAGCCGCAAACACTAGCTACGACCTCGGCATTCGAGATCTTGGGCCCCGTCATGGTCGGCCCCAGCTCATCGCACACCGCCGGCGCCCTGCGCTGCGCCCAAGTTGCCGCCAGCCTGCTGGAAGGCCGCATCACTAAGGTCACCTTTGGCCTGTGGAACTCCTTTGCCCACACCTACCGCGGCCACGGCACCGATCGTGCGCTCGTCGCGGGCATCCTGGGCCTCGACACCGACGACGAGAACATCAAGCAGGCCTTCGACCTCGCACGCGAGCAGGGCCTCGACTACCACTTTGACATCAAGGGCGACGACGCCTCCATCCACCCCAACACGGTCGACATCGACATGGTCGACGCCACGGGAGCCACGGCTCAGGTACGCGGCGAGAGCCTGGGTGGCGGCAAGATGCGCATCAGCCGCATTAACGGCGTCGGCGTCGATATCTCGGGCATGAATTCCACGCTGTTTGTGGCACACCAGGACGTCCCCGGCGTGCTCGCCGCGCTCACCAACCTCCTCGCCTACGCCCATGTGAACATCGCCTTCTGCCGCACCTACCGCACCGAAGTGGGCGGCCAGGCCTACTCCGTCTTTGAGACCGACGGCGCCCCCGACGACACCGTCGTCCCCATGCTCCGCAAGCTCGACAATGTCGATTACGCGACCTTTATCGAGCTCCCCGGTTCTGCCTCGTCGCTCTCCCCCGGCGTCTCGGCAAAGGAAATCTTCGACGACGGCGAGCAGCTGCTCGATGCGTGCGAGGAACTGGGGCTCAACATCGGCGCCGTCATGGCCGTGCGCGAGGCACGTCTGACCGGCGAGGCACACGCTATCGCCGCCATGCGCCGCGTACTCGACGTCATGCGCGAAGAGACCACAGCCCCCATTTCCAATCCACAGCGCTCGCTCGGCGGCCTCATCGGCGGCGAGGCAAAGCTTGTCGATGCCACCAGCCGAAACGATCTGAGCATAAGCCTGATGGGCGCCGTCCAGACCGATGCCGTGGCCCGCGCCATGGCCGTCCTTGAGCGCTCCGCCACAATGGGAATGATCGTCGCCGCCCCCACGGCCGGCTCCGCAGGCGTCGTGCCCGGCTGCGTGCTGGCGCTCGCCGACCATCTGCAACTGGACGATGAGCAAGTCATGGACGCCCTCTACTGCGCCGCCGCCATCGGCCTCAACCTCACCACGAGCGCCTGCGTCGCCGGCGCCGAGGGCGGATGCCAAGCCGAGGTGGGAAGCGCGGCCGCCATGGCCGCCGCCGCGCTGGTGCAGATGCTCGGAGGCACGCCTGAGCAGGCACTCGACGCCAGCTCCATCGCCCTGAGCAACCTGCTGGGCCTGGTCTGCGACCCGGTGGGCGGCCTCGTGGAGGTGCCGTGCCAAAACCGCAATGCCATCGGCGTGGCCGCGGCATTTAGCTCGGCGCAGCTTGCACTTGCCGGTATCAAGAGCCTGGTGCCGTTTGACCAGATGGCGCACGTCATGCTCTCCGTGGGCCACGCGTTGCCGGCCACTCTGCGCGAGACGGCAAAGGGTGGCATCGCGCAGGCTCCGGCCGCACTTTCGGCCTGTGCAAAATGCGGTGTGTGCGGATAGCGACAAAGAAAGACTCGAAGGTGGGACAAATGTCCCACCTCTTTTGAATGCCACCGTTTCCATACCACAAACAACTGGGTAATCGCTATAATGCAAGCCCAGTAAAAACACGATGAGCCGCAAGGCGAAATCCGAAGGATATGCATACGATGTCGCAAAACGATCGAACTCAACTGATTCCCGATCCGCAGCAGCCGAGCAGGCACACCGGCGGCGTTCAGTCGCCGCGTCCTATCGCGCCGAGCCACGGTCAGCAGCGTGGTGCGGCAAACGCTTCGCAACGCCCGAACCAGCAGCGCCAGCAGCGCCAGGCAAACGGCAATACGCCCAAGCAGCCCCCCACGCACGGTCGAGGCGATCGCGACCCCGCGCGCAAACCCACCGGGAACAATAAGTCGGGCAAAAAGACGACGCTCTTTGTCCTCCTGGGTCTTATCGTCATTGTCTATATCGTAGGCGTCGTAGCGTTTTCGCAGGTAGCCTACCCCAACACCACCATCGCCGGCGTCGACGTCTCGTTCTCCAACGCTTCGTCTGCCGCCACCAAGGTCAACTCAGCGTGGAAGCACTATAAGCTCACCGTGGCGGGCGATGACTTTAGCTGGACCTATCAGCCCGAGTCCGATGAGCCCATCGTCGACGGCGAAGCTGCCGCAAAAGAGATCATCAACCACAACGAAGCCTTTGTATGGCCGGTCCGCCTTGTAGAATCCTTAAGCGGCAAGACCAAAACAACCGCTACCTCCAACGAAGTAGATCTTGATCAAGACGTCGACCTGTCCATGCTCTCCGATACCTTTGACCAAAAGCAGTTTGAGAAGGATCTGGGCACCGCCATCGATGAGTTTAACGAGGGCCGTTCGGGCACGTTCGAGGCCAATAGCTCCTATGACGAGCAGGCCGGCAAGTTTACCGTCGAGAAGGCGCGCTCCAACGAAAAACTCGACCGCGAGCATGTCATTAAGTATGCCGAGCTCGAGCTTGCCTCGCTGTCCGAGACCGTAGACCTTTCCAAGCTCGGCAACGATGCCTATGAGCCGCTCAATGGAACGCTGACCGATGATCAGATTCAGGCCGCATGCGATGCCGCCAACAACTTCCTGGGCGTCAACGTGACCCTCAAGCTCAACGGCGAGGATGCCGGCAAGGTTGATGGCAGCTCCGTGTTGCAGTGGATCAGCTTTGCCGATCCGGCCAACCCCACGCTCGATACGTCGCAGATCGGCAGCTGGGCAGCCGAGCTCGCCAACGGCTTTAACACCGTGGGCTCCACTCGCTGGTGGACGCGCGCCGATGGCAAGCAATGCGCCGTCGAAGGCGGCGACTTTGGTTGGTCCATCGACAGCAGCTCGCTCGCCAAGCAGGTCGAGGACGCCATTAACAACAAGCAGACCGGCGAAATCGAGATCAAGTACTCCCAGAAGGCCGACACCTTTACTGCAAAGGGAGAGCCCGACTGGAAGGCATACGTCGATGTCGATCTGTCCGAGCAGCACGCGCGCTACTACGACGAGAGCGGCAATATCGTGTGGGAGGCCAACTTTATCTCCGGCAAGCCGGGAGAGGACGCCACCCCCGAGGGCGTATGGCAGATCAACAGCAACAATGGCGCCAGCAAGCTTATCGGTGCCAAGGACCCCGAGACCGGCAAGCCCAAATACGAGAGCCCGGTCAGCTATTGGATGCCGTTTGAGGGAAACATGGTCGGCTTCCACGATGCAACGTGGCAAAACGACAAGAGTTTCGACGATCCCAACTCCTACAAGTGGTGCGGCAGCCACGGATGCATCAACCTTCGCCTGGCCGACGCCAAGGCGCTGCACGATTGCATCAAAGTCGGCCTGTGCGTGGTTGTCCACTCGTAGTGCAACGCGCGCATTCATACAACATGCAACTGCTGCGACCAATCTAACAATTCCGAAAGATACCGTCCTATGCGCCTGCCCCAACCGGCGGGCGCATATACTTATCAAGGTTCTTTCTATAAAGGAGACGCTATGCCGAATGTCCCCAACATCACCCCGGGCCCGGATGATACCGAGCACACGCCCGAAGGTGCCACCGAAACGCTTCCTCTGATCACAGACGTACATGCCGACAAGGAGAGCGGACGCACGAACGATACGGCCGAGATTTCCGATGAAGAGGCATATGCCAAGCTCAAGGCAAAACGTGCCGAACGTCGACGCAAAAAGCTGATTCGACGCGGCATTGCCGCCGGCATCGTGGGTGTCATCGCGCTCATTGCTATTGTTGCAACCCTGGTTATCAATGCGCAGCCACAGGGCGATAGCAGGCCTGCGACCGACATGGTGACCGAGGGCACGTTTAGCACAACGGTCGAGGCAAAAGGCCAGCTCAAACCCATTTCGTCCTCAGTGGTCTCCCCTTCTGTCGACGGCACGGTCGATTCGATCAACGTGCAGGCAGGCCAATCCGTCAACGAGGGCGACGTGCTTATGACCATTAAAAACGAAGAGCTCGATCGCAACGTTGCCGAGGCGCAGCGTGCAGTTGCAGCCGCTCAAGAAGACCTCGCCAACGCGAAGAAAGCCGCAGCTGCCGCGCAGGCCAACCCAACGACGGACGTCGACGGAGGTTCCGCAGCGGCTGGCATCTCCGCCGCATCAGCGGACACGAACGCCGTATCGGCCGCGCAGCGCAGCCTCACATCGGCCCAGGCAAACCTCGATCAGGCGAACGCCAAGGCCGCCAGCCGTACGGTCACGGCCCCGAGCTCGGGCAGCATCGTGGCGCTCAACGCCAAGGTGGGCGCCACGGTAACAGGCGGCATGATCATGGGCGAAAGCGATACGAGCGGCGGCAAGCAGTGCATGCAGATCGCCGACCTGTCCAAGATGAAGGTGACGGTTCAGGTGGGCGAAAAGGATATCGTCAAAATTGCCGTGGGCCAAAGCGCCAACGTGACCTACCCCGCGTTTCCCGATATCGTGAGCCAGGGCACCGTCACGGCTATCGCCTCGGTGGCAAACTCCGACTCCTCCTCCGGGAGCGGCGGCAGTGTGACCTTCAACGTCGACATCCTCATCGAAGCACCTGACAGTCGCCTTAAGCCGGGTATGACTGCCGAGGTCTCGGTAGTGACCGAGAAGCTCGACGACGTGGTGATGGTGCCGACCATGGCGCTGATGACCGAAGATGGCGAGCACTATTACGTCAATTTGGCCACCGATTCGGAGGGCAAAAAGACGCGCCGCGTGAAGGTGACCGTCGTGACGCAAAACGACAACGAGGCTGTAGTCGGTAAGGCGCAGGTCAAGCGCGACGACCAGGGCAACGAGATCAATCCAGACGTCCCGGTTACCAAGCTACGCGACGGCGACACCATCGTGACGGATACCGGCACAGGAATGACGGCAGACGGCGGCGACAACATGCCTGCCGACGAGGGCAAGTAATGCGTCCCGTCATCGACATCCGCAACGTGCACCGCATCTTTGAGAGCGAGGCCGGTTGCGCCCACATCCTGCATAACGTGAGCCTGGCAGTAGACCCCGGTGAGTTCGTTGCCATCACCGGCCCCTCGGGCTCGGGCAAGTCGACGCTCATGAACATCCTGGGCTGCCTGGACAAACCGACGGCGGGCGATTACTTCCTGCAAGGGCTCAACGTCGCCGAGCTCGACGATGACGAGCTCACCGAGGTGCGAGCGCTGAGCATCGGCTTTGTCTTTCAGAGCTTTAATCTGCTGCCGCGCCTGACGGTGATCGAAAACGTCATGCTGCCGCTGTCCTACACCAATGTGCCGCGCAGCCAGCGCGAGATGCGCGCCGTACACGCGCTGCAGGCCGTCACGCTGCCCGTCGACCACTGGGACCACCGCATATCCGAGCTCTCGGGCGGCCAGATGCAGCGCGTCGCCATCGCGCGCGCCCTTGTCAACGATCCACCCATCATTTTGGCCGACGAGCCGACGGGCAACCTGGACTCCGCCACGGGAGCGCTCGTCATGGAAACCTTCCACAAGCTCCAGGAGCGCGGCAAAACCATCGTGCTTATCACACACGACCCCGGCATCGCCGCCGAGGCCGACCGTGCCGTGACCATCCGCGACGGTCGCATTCACGACGGCGCGTATATTCCGCATGCACCGCGGACCCTACGCAGCGCCGTAGATAACCTGCCCATGATTTCCGCCTCCGCCAACCCGCCGAAAGGAGTGATGGCATGAGCGCCCGCGATCTTATCCAGGAAGCCCTTCACTCGCTCGAGGCCAACAAGGGGCGCAGCCTGCTCACCATCCTGGGCATTGTCATCGGCATCGCCTCGGTCATTGCCATGACTTCGCTCATCGGCGGCATCCAAAACAGCTTGGTCAACAGCCTTGGCCTCAACGCAGCTCGCATGGTTCAGATCTATTCGTCCCAAGAACTCTCTGATTCTGACGTCCAGAAGCTTAAAAAACTGGTGCCGCAGATAGAACAGATCGGCATTGTCAAAAGCGCGTATACCGAGTACAAGACCGGCGATAAAAGCTATACCGTCATGGCACAGGGTGTCGATAGCGACATGCTCGACGCCGTGGGTGCCAGTAAGCTCGTTGCGGGGCGCACCTACACCGATGTCGAGTCAAAGGCAGGCTCGCGCGTGGCGCTCATCAGCCGCGGCGGCGCCGATCAGCTTTACGGCAACGAACAGGATGCGCTGGGAAAAACCATCAAAGTGTCCAACGGCGAGGTGCAGATTGTAGGCGTGATTGATGGCGGCGGCGACTCCATGGGCTCGCTCACTTTGTATATGCCACGCGAAACCATCTCCGGCCTATTTGGCGACGAGAATCCTTCATTCCCCAGCGTGACGGCACTTGCCGCCGAGGGCACGGACATGGATGAGCTCTGCAAGACCATCGAGTCCAAGGTACGCGCGATGAAGGGTATCGCGGAGGATGATGAGTACGACAGTGTATCGGCTACCTCCATGAAAAGCGCTATCGACTCCCTCAATTCCTTTATGGGCGCCTTCTCGCTCATCATGGGTGCTGTCGCCAGTATCTCGCTGCTTGTCGGCGGTATCGGTATTATGAACATGATGCTCACCAACGTGACTGAGCGCATCCGCGAGATCGGCATCCGTCGCGCTCTGGGCGCCAGTCGTCGCGATATCACCGCACAGTTTTTGGCCGAGTCCTCGGCGCTGTGCGTCACCGGTGGCCTGCTGGGTGTCCTGATAGGCTATCTGCTGGCCTGGGGCCTCGCGATGTTTGCCTCCGGATCCGGGATTCTTGGCGAGCTCGGTGCCAGCGGGCAAATCACCCCGAGTTTTTCAATCGCCACGGTGCTGCTGGCCTTCGCCGTCTCCGTCGGCATCGGCGTAATCTTTGGCTTCTACCCCGCTCGACGCGCGGCAAAGCTCGACCCGGTGGAGTGCCTACGCTACCAGTAAGCCACCACCAACAAGTTGCGGTGAATTAGGGACTGAATATGCTATCTAGCAGAAAAAACAGACACTATTTCACCGCAACTCATTGAAGGGCTGTTTGCGCCAGTTTCGGGCGTCGTCCTCGAGCTCTGGCGGATGACGGGCTTGTACGGGTCGAGCTTGCTCGGGGCGATCCTCCTCGCGGGCGGGAGGGCGCGCTAGGCGCGGCGAGCGCCTAGCGCGCGAACTCCCGTAAGAGCGCATCTTCCACTTCCCGAAGCGAAAGGGCCCCGCCTCCCTCGGCGGGGCGGGTGACCACGATACAGCGCGCTCCCACGGCGCGCGCTGCGGCGAGCTTCTCGGCCGTGCCGCCTACGGTTCCCGAGTCCTTGGTCACAAGCCACTGGGCGCCCACCTGCCGAAGCATCGCCTCGTTGAGCTCGCGGGTGAAGGGCCCCTGCATGCCGATGACGTGCGACGGCGAAAACCCCGCGTCGATGCACTTCGTTATAGCACCGGGCAGCGGGAGCACACGCACGAAGAAGCGCTCCGCGAAATCGGCGACGCGCGTGTAGGGAACAAGCTCCTTGCTCCCCGTCGTGAGAAGAACGCGACCCGGGTTCTCGGAGAGAAAGCGCGCCGCGCAGGCAATCGACGCGACCGGCACGATGCCTTTGGGCAGCGCCTCGACCGGGCGCGCAAGGCGCAGGCATCGTGCACCCACGGCGAGCGAAGCGGCCCGGATGTTGTCGCTTGCGAGCGTAGCGAAGGGGTGCGTGGCGTCGACGACGATGCGCGCGCCGGAAAGCTCGCGCTCCATGTCGGCATCGTCGAGCCTGCCCGCATGCACCTCGATGCCCGGAAGCTCACCCAAAAGCTCGCCTCCGTACTCGGTTGCCGCGTAGGCACGGGCGGGGATGCCCGCCCCGCTCGCCCATTCGCACAGAAGGCGGCCCTCGGTGGTGCCGGCGAAGATGCGCAGCGCCGGCACGGATGCGGGGGCCGTCACTTCGCGCCACCAGTGCGCGTGATCTGGTAGAGCAGCGCGTTCATAATGGCGGCCGCCACGGTCGAGCCGCCCTTGCGGCCCCTCGCGACTATGGCCGGCACGCGTCGCGCAAGTAGCTCCTCTTTCGCCTCGGCCACGTTCACAAACCCGACCGGCACCCCAACGACGAGCGCGGGCGCGATCTTCCCCGCGTCCATGAGCTCGGCGAGGCGCAGAAGTGCTGTGGGAGCGTTGCCGACGGCCACGATGAGCGGACCCTCGATGCGGCAAGCTTTGTCCATGCTCACAACGGCGCGAGTCGTGCCCGCGGCGCGCGCAGCCGCGGCGACATCAGGGTCGGCCATGTAGCACACGGCCTTGCAGCCGAGCTTCGCGAGCGCGGGCTTGCTTATGCCTGCGAGCGCCATGTTCGTGTCGGTGAGCACCGTGGCCCCTGCACGCAGTGCGTCGAGCGCACAGTGCGCGGCGTCATGGGTGAACACGAGGGAATCGGCGTACGAGAAGTCGGCAGTGGTGTGGATGACGCGCTTCACGACGGGCTCTTCGAGCGGCGGGAACGTGCAGCCGCCGAGCTCTTCGGTGATGATCTCGAAGCTGCGCCGCTCGATGTCGCCGGGCGCCATCTCCTTGGAATCCATCTAGTACTCCACTCCTTCCCTTGCACATATCCCCTGAGAGTAGGGGTGTTTCTCGCACCGCATCTCGGTTATGTAGTCGGCCTTCTCCACGATCTTGCGGGAAAGCGCGCGCCCGGTGAGCGCCACTTCGACGCCGCGCGCGGACAAATCGAGCGCGCGGTTCACGAGCGCCTCGTCGACAAGCCCCTTCGAAAGCGCGTCGAGCGCCTCGTCGAGCACGAGCAGTCCCTCTTGCGCGCCCTCGAGCTCGGCGAGCGCGGAAGCGAGGTTCCCATCGTGCAGCTCGCACGTCGCGGCAAGTTCTTCCGACGTCATCGACCAGGTAAACTTGTCCGACACCTTCCCCGCGAACAAGGGCACGCCGAAATGCTCGGCGAGCAGGCGCGCCTCCCCGCTTTCGCCGTCTTTCAGGAACTGCACGACGACGACGCGGCGGCCTGCGGCGAGCATGCGAAGGGCGAGGCCCATCGCCGCCGTAGTCTTGCCTTTGCCGTCGCCATGATACACGTGGATCATACGCCCTCCTCGATAATGCGGTAGACATACTCCATGTCAAGCGCCCCGCGCACGACGTCGGCCAGGCGGTCGAACTCGCGCGCACGGTGATCGGCTGCGGACGCTGCGCCCGCAGCACCCACGACGCTCTCGGGCAGGCCGCGCATGCGCGCGAGCGAGCGCGCGAGAGCGAGCGCCACCCCCGGTTCGTCGAACAGGCCGTGGAGATAGGTTCCGAACACGTTTCCGCAGGCCGCGCCTTCTGGTTTGCCGCCAATCGTGCCCGCAGGGGCACAGGAGACGGTCGTTTCGCCGTCGTGAATCTCGTACCCGCGCGCCGTCATGCCGTTCCACACCGAGAACGCGCCTTGGGCGCCCGTGATGCGCAGCTCCGACTGGGCGAGGCGCTTTTCCTCCTTGAACACCGTACTTGCAGGGATGAGCCCGAGCCCGCGCGCGGTGCCAGCGCCTTCCCTGCCGTGCGGGTCGGAAAGCTCGTCTCCCAAAAGCTGGTAGCCTCCGCATATGCCGAGCACCGGCGTGCCCGCGCCCGAAAGCGCGCGTACACAGGCTCCGATGCCGCTAGCCGCAAGCCAGCGCGCGTCGTCGAGCGTGGTCTTCGAGCCGGGAAGCACCACCAGGTCGGGTCGGCCCAGATCGGTCGTCGAGGAAACGTAGCGCACGCCCATGCCGGGCACGCGCGAAAGCGGGTCGAAGTCGGTGAAGTTCGACAGATGCGGAAGGCGCACGACGGCGACGTCGATGACGCCGCGCGCCTCGCGGGCAGATAGGCGCGGCGCGAGCGAGTCCTCGTCGTCCAGGTCGAGCGTAAGATACGGCACGACCCCCACGACGGGAACCCCGCACATCTTCTCGAGCGGGGCCAAACCCGGGCGCAGGATTTCCACATCGCCGCGGAACTTATTCACCACAAGCCCCCGCAAAAGCGCGCGATCCTCGGGCGCAAAGAGCGCGACCGTGCCGTAGAGCTGGGCAAACACCCCGCCTGGGTCGATGTCGCCCGCGAGCAGCACGGGGGAGGACACGGCGCGCGCGAGCCCCATGTTGACGATGTCGTTTTCGGAAAGGTTGATTTCGGCGGGGCTGCCGGCGCCCTCGATGACGATGACGTCGTTTTCCTCCGCGAGCGAATCGAACGCCTCCAAAATCTGCGGCATGAGCGCCTTCTTTCGCGCGAAGTAGTCCCTCGCAGCGAAGGCTCCCTGCGCCTTGCCGGCCACGATGAGCTGGCTTCGGTGGTCGCTTTCGGGCTTGAGAAGGATGGGGTTCATGCGCACGTCGGGCGCGATGCCGCACGCCTCGGCCTGCATGATCTGGGCGCGCCCCATCTCGAGCCCGTCGGCCGTGACACCGCTGTTGAGCGCCATGTTCTGGCTCTTGAAGGGAGTCACGCGCAGGCCGTCCTGCGAAAGCACACGGCACAGCCCCGCCGCAAGCAGGCTCTTCCCCGCGTTCGACATGGTGCCCTGGATCATGATGGGCTTCGCCCTACCCACGGGTATCGACCTCCTTCGCCGAGCCTCGGCCATCCGCGCCCGCCATAGCGCCGCTGCAAGAAGCGCCGCTCCGTTCGTCGGGTTCGCCTTCGCCCGATGCACCTTCCGCCCGAAGTGCGCGGCTGAACGCCATCGCAAGCCGGGCATTCTCCTTGCGCGTGCGCACCGCGACGCGGCACCAGAAACGGGACAGTACCGAAAACGAGTCGCACGTGCGGACCAAAACCCCCTGTTTATACAAGCGCTCGGGGATATCTTTCGCCGGCGTGCGGACTAAAAGGAAGTTCGCATCCGATGGCACGACGGAAAGCCCGAGCGAGGAGAGCTCGTGGGAAAGCCACGCTCGCTCACCCGCCAATACATCGCGCGTGCGCGAGACGTATTCAACGTCTTCCAGGGCGGCGATGCCCGCGGCCTCGGCGACCGAGGAGACGGGCCACGCCTGCCCCGCCCGGCGAATCCCCTCGATGAGTTGGGCGTTTCCGCTGATCAGATATCCCAGCCGCAAGCCCGCCATTCCGTAGAGCTTGGTGAACGCGGAGAGCACGGCCACGTGGCGCGAACACGCGGCGCGTGCGGCCACGCTCCTTTCGCGGGCGTCGGGCGCAAATCCGAGGAAGCACTCGTCCACGACGAGCAGCGCGCCCACCTGCTCGCAGCGGCAAGCCGCGGCATCGATCACGCTGGGGTCGACGAGACGCCCCGTCGGGTTGTTCGGATTGCAGAGGTACGCCACGTCTCCCGGCCTCTCAATCGCGCGGGCGAAGGAGGCGGGCACGTCGAAGTCGTCCGCTTCGGAGAGCGGGAACTCCTGCACGCATGCGCCGTAGTACGATGCCGCCTCCGCATATTCAGAGAACGTCGGCGCGCACACGACGATGCGTTTCGGGCGCACCGCCGCGGCGAGCCGCCAGATGATGTCGGACGCGCCCGCGCCGCAGACGATAGTATCTTCGGGAATGCCCTGGGCGCGCGCTAGGGCGCGAACGAGGGCGAGGCTTTCCCTATCGGGGTAGGCGTCGATTCGAGAAAGCGCCTTGCAAGCTGCGGCGACGGCGCGCGGCGAGGGGCCTGCCGGATTCACGTTCACCGAGAAGTCAATGAGGTCGGAGGCGCCCCCTTCGCAAGCGATGCCGAGCGATTGCGTACTACCCCCATGCGCACGGGCACGCAGGATTCCCCCGGCAGCCCGGGGCGCGACGTGGTCTTCCTTCATGCCATCGCCCCCACGGCGAGCACGACCGCCGCGCGCGCAGCACCGAAGACGACAAGCGCGCATACGGACGCGGCGAGCATGAGCCTTGTCGCCCGGGCGATGTCGCCCCACTCGATTTCGCGGGACGCGTCGCCTATCGTCGGTTTCTCAACGAGCTTGCCGAAATACACCGCGGGTCCTGCCAGGCGCAGCCCGAGCGCGCCCGCGCACGCTGACTCAGTCTGTGCCGCGTTCGGGCTCGCATGGCGACGCCTGTCGCGGCGCCAGATGCGCGCCGCCCCGCGCGCGTCGAGCCCGACGATCGGGCACACGGCGATCATGATCAGGGCCGATAAGCGCGAGGGAATCCAGTTCACCGCATCGTCGAGGCGCGCCGAAGCGCAGCCGAAGTCGATGTAGCACTCGTTTTTGTAGCCCACCATGCTGTCGAGCGTGTTCACCGCCTTGTACGCCATGCCCAAAGGCGCACCCCCGATCATAAGGTAGAAAAGCGGCGCGATGACACCGTCGCTCGCGTTCTCCGCCACCGTTTCCACGGCGGCGCGCGCGACGCCCTGCTCGTCGAGAACAGACGTGTCGCGTCCCACGATGAGCCCGACGGCTTCGCGCGCCGCGACAAGTCCGCCCTTCGAGAACGCGCGGGCCACGGCCAGGCTCTGGCGGCGCAGCTCGCATGTCGCGAGAATCTGATAGCTCGCCCATGCCTCGGCAACGAAGCGCAAGCCGGAGTGAACCATGCCGCAAAGATGCAGGATGCCCCAGGTCAAAAGCCCACACGCAAGCGGAAGCGCCACGGCGAGCACAAGACCTGCGGCGCGCGTGCCCGCGGACGTTTGCGGGAATGCGCCCCGCAGGCGGCCTTCGGCCCACGTGATCGCGCGCCCCATGGCGACGACGGGATGGGGAAGCCAGCGCGGGTCGCCGAAGGCAAGGTCGGCCGCGAACCCGGCGGCGACGGCAAGAATCGTCATCACCGGGCATCGCCCCCCGAAGCGGGGCGAACGTCGCGAAGGTAGCGCCCATCCCAGGTGGCGGCCCATGCGCCGCCCGGCTCAGTATGCACGTCGAAGTATCCAATTTTCGGGACAGCTAACTCGGAGAGCAGCGCTTTCACGGTACCCGCGTGAACGACGAAGACGGCGCGCCCACTCCCCTGGGCACGCTCCGATTTGCACGCCTCCCGAAACGCCGCGACGACGCGGCGGGTGAAATCGTTCTTGCCCTCGCCATGCGGGCAGCGCGTCTCGCACCAGGAGTCTACCCAGGCGCGGTAGCGCGCATCCTCTTTAAGCTCGGCGGCGCCTCGTCCCTCGAAGTCGCCGAAATCCATCTCGCGCAGACCGGGGCACGCCATAAGCTCCGCGTTCGGGAAGAGGATGCGCGCCGTCTGGTCGGTGCGGGCCATGCCGCTCGTGATAACACGGAACACGTCACGATAGCACGCGAGGTCGCGCAAAGCGCGCTCGCCCGCGCTCGACAGGGGCTCGTCGGTGCCCGCCCCGCTGTAGCGATGGTCTTCCGTGCCCGCCGTGGCACCATGGCGCACGAAGACGACTTCCAAAGGCGCGCCCGCGCCCTGCGTCCCTCGAGGCGCATCATCAAGGTTTCCCTTGATGACCTGGGGAATCCCGCACGTCATGCGCACGACGACGTCGGCGCGCGCAGCGAGCGCGCATCCCAGGCGCCCCGCGCGCTCGCGCCATTGGGCGTCTTCCGCACGCATAGGGACGACCCCCGAGCCGACCAAGGACAGAATCACTACGTCGAAGCCGATCAGCCGCTCGAGCGCCCGGTCAGCGTCGAGCGCGCGTACGAGTTCCTCAGCACAGTAAGCGACACGGCCGGCAAAAGCCGCGGGCACGCCGCCTTCCGCAAACTGCGCCGCGTCGACGAAATCGTCCGCCGCGAACCCGAGCTTTTCGCGCACGAAGGTCCTCTTCCCGGAATGCGCGCCACCTACCACGAGCATCATAGGAGCATGCCCCCCGCCACCAGCATGGCAAGCATCGCGAGCTCGGCCCATTGCAGAAACCATCCGGCCAAATCCCCCGTCACCCCGCCGAAGCGGGACAGGGCAACATGGCGGTACCACGCGAGCACCAAAAGCCCCGCCACCGCCATAAGGGCGCCGACGGCCTGAGCGCACGCGACCATCCCTGCAGCCGAAGCCGCAGCGAAAGCGCAAAGCGGCACGACGATCGCCGCGCGCTTCTTAGCAGGTGAGAGCCCCGCGGCCATGCCGTCCGCACGCGCGGCAGGCCAGCATTCAACGGCGAGCCCCGAAAGCGAGCGGGAGAACACGAGCGAGCACAGAAGCGCGAGGAACGCCCCCGCCGTAAGCGACAACGCGGTGAAAAGGGAAAACTGCAGAATAAGGTACACAACAACACCGATGACCCCGAAGGCGCCCGCCCGCGGATCGTGCATGATCTCGAGCTTTCGCTCGCGCGGGGCCCAACTTGCAAGCGCATCGGAGGTGTCGCAGAGCCCGTCTAGGTGGATGCCTCCCGTCACCGCCACAGGCAGCGCCACGAGCACGGCCGCGACGATGGTCGCGGGCACGCCGAGCAGGTTCGCCACGTGCCCCCACGCCGTCATGAGGAAGCCTTCCGCAAGGCCCACCAGGGGAAACGCGGCAAGTGCATGGGTTGACCCGAAATCGGTCCAGGCCGATTTCGGGACGGGGATGCGCGAGAACGTTCCGAACGCCGCGCCGATTGCCTCTGCTATCTTCACCTTGTAGGTCCTTCACCTTTCATCCACACGGGAATCCCGCATACCACTTCGACTGCGCGGTCGGCCAGCGCCGCCACGCCCGCGTTCACGCGCGCGAGCGCGCGCCTCCATGCCTCGGTCCCCTCATCGTAGCGCATCCCATCGGCGAACACGTCGACGGTGACCACCACCGTATACGCAGCGGCCTGAGCGAGCCGTTCGATGCCTCCGAGCACCTCGCGCGCCGCAGCGTCGGGGTCACGTGGGGACAAGCCGCCTTCCGCGAAAAGCTCGTTCGCAACCAGGTTGCCCACGTCCTCCAAAAGAAGCGTGCAGCCGCGCGGAAGCCCGGGCACTGCGTCGCCCACGTCACGCGTGCGCTCGAGGGTGGAAAACCCCTTGCCCTCGCGCAGCGCCCGATGGCGCGCGATGCGGCGGGCGCCCTCTTCCCCGAAGGGCTCCATCGTTGCCAGGTACACGCGGGGGCCGTCCTGCCCGAGGCACAGGGACTCGGCGTAGGCGCTCTTGCCGCTCGCGGCGGCGCCGATGACGAGCGTCACCGTCATTTCCCGGCCTCGAAATGCTCGTAAGCAGCCATGCCAGTCGCCGTGAACGTCTTCCCATCCCGGTACACGCGCAGCGCCGAATCCAGAAGGGGCAGATACGCCATGGCGCCCGCGCCCTCGCCCAAGTGCATGCCTGCGTCGAGGGGCGCCTTTATGCCGAGCTCGCGAAGGAGCTCGTGGCTTGCGGGTTCGCTTGATGCGTGGGTGCCCACGAGGTAGCCCAAGGCGTTGGGGCACAGGCGCACCGCGCACAGGGCCGCCGTGCAGGATATAACCCCATCGAGGAGCGCCGGCGCCTTCGAGGCCGCGGCCCCCAGGTAGAAGCCGCACATCGCCGCGATGTCGAAGCCGCCCACCTTCGAGAGCACGTCGATCGGGTCGGCGGGATCGGGCGAGTTCGCGTCGATAGCGCGCTCGACCACGTCGCGCTTGCGCGCGAGCGAGGCGTCCGAGAGCCCCGCGCCGCGCCCGACGAGGCTCCGCACGTCCGCCCGGATGAGCACTGCGGCCACCGCCGCCGAGGTGGTCGTGTTGCCGATGCCCATCTCGCCCGCGGCGAGAAGGCGCACGCCGGCGCGGACAAGCCCGCACGCGACGGCGATTCCGACCTCGATCGCGCGCACGGCCCCATCGCGAGACATAGCGGAGCCGTGAGCGATGTTGCCGCTCCCCCGCCGCACGTTCGCGCGCACCATGCGCGCGTCTTCTATGCCCCGGGCCATACCCACGTCGACGGGCACGACCTCGGCACCCGCGAACGCCGCCATGCGGCAGGCGCTCGCGGCCCCCTCGCACATGTTACGCGCGACGGCTCGCGTCACGTCTTGTCCGCTTTGCGACACGCCTTCGGCAACGACCCCGTTGTCGGAGAAGAATACCGCGAGCGCACGGGGAAACTCGGCCACCTCGGCGCTCCCCTGAGCTGCGGCGATACACGCGACGGCGTCTTCAAAGTCGCCCAATCCCCCCAAGGGGTGCGCGATGGAGTCCCACGCGGCGTACGCGGCGGCACGGGCGCACTCGTCTGCGGGCGCGATCCGGGAAAGCGCGGCTTCGAGCACGGCGCCCGGAGACGACGAGAACGCTCGCTCGACTTCCTCGCGGATGCAGGCAAGCGCGGTTTCGGTTGCTTCAGCCATGCCGTCTCCTCTCTGCGAACGACGCTGCGGCAGACGCGAACGCGCGCGCAACGTCGGGGTTAGCAGGATAGTACACATGCGGGAAGCCCGCCACCAGGGACGGGGTGGTCGTCATGCACGGCCAGCCCTTGTCGCGCCGGGGCTTCTGCGCCCAAAAGTCGCCGCCCGGGCAGGTGGACTGCCAGTAGTGGAACTCGTGCGCGCGGATGCGTGTGCCGCGCGGCCCGTAGAGCCCGTCGCGTTGGGAAGTAAGCTCCACGTACCCGAAATGGGACAGCCTTCCCCCGTTCTCGCTTGCGCCCTCAAGGGCGCCCGCAACAGGCCAGCGCCGCCCCTCGCTATCGGCGATTTCGCGCTGCAGGTACAGAAACCCACCGCATTCGGCGACCGTCGGCATGCCGGATTCCACCGCGCGCCGCACCGCCTCGCGCATCGGCGCGTTCTCGGAGAGCTGCCGCGCATGGAGCTCCGGGTAGCCGCCCCCCAGATAGAGGGCGCTTGTCCCCCGGGGCAACTCGCTATCACACAGGGGGCTGAAAAAGGCCAGCTCGCAACCCAGATCCTCGAGCGCGCGCAGGTTCTCCTCGTAGTAGAACGAGAACGCCTCGTCACGCGCAACGGCGACGATGGGCCGCGCTCCCGCGATCGGCTCCAACCGGTAAGGTTCCTCGCGGATATCGGGTGCCGTCGCCGCCATTTCGAGCAAGCGGTCGACGTCGACGCTCTTTTCCACCAGCTCGGCCATCTTGTCGATGCGCGCGGAGAGCTGCTCGACCTCGTCGGCGGTCACAAGCCCCAGATGCCGGCTTTCGAGCGAGAACGCCTCGTCGGCGGGGATATTCCCCAAAACCGCGACGCCCGTGTGCTTCTCGATCGCAGGCGCCGCGTAGGCGCAGGCAGCGGCGCTCGTCTTGTTCAGCACGACGCCGCGCACGTTCGCACAAGGCAGGAACTCGGCGATGCCGCGGATTACAGCGGCGAGCGATAAAGACGCCCCGCACCCGTTCACCACTAAAACGACCGGCGTTTCCGTGTCGCGCGCAACCTGGTAGCTGCTCGCGTCGGCCACGCCGGGCGCCATGCCGTCGTAGAAGCCCATAACCCCCTCGAGCACCGCGACATCCGCGCCCGCGGCGCCGCGTGCGAGCAGGGCGCGCAGCGTCGGGGCGTCGGTGAAGAAGCCGTCTAAATTGCCCGAGCGCGCACCCACGACGCGGCGATGAAAGAGCGGGTCAATGTAGTCGGGGCCGCATTTGAAGGCCGCGCATGCAATGCCGCGGCGCGCGAGCGCGCGCAGGAGCGCGCACGTTACGACCGTCTTGCCGCTCCCGCTCGAGGGCGCAGCGACCATGAAGCGCGGGATGGACGTGCTCACCGGGCGCCGCCTTCCCCACCTGCGGCGCTGCAGTTAGTAAGCGAGACCACCTCAACGGATGGGTTCCCCTCGACAGAGGGGTTCTCCCCGAAAGGCGACTCAGCAAGCGCGCCGACTTCGGCAAGCTCCTCGGCATCCGCGCTCGCACCGCGCGCACTGACGAGGAACACGGGGTTTTGCGCCTTCATAAGATGGTGCGAGCCTACAGCCTCGGCACGGGCGGCCGACACCTGGCACGCCTCGAACCCCTTAAAGCGCGAACCCGAGAGGAGCGCGCACGCCTCGGTGAGCGTCTCAACGGTGACGCATGGCACGCACAGGCGAACCTGCGAGTTCTTCTCGAGCGCCGCCTCCACGATGGAGGGAAGCTCGCCCGCGCTCCCGCCGACGAACACGGCGTCGGGGACAGGCAGTTTCGCGAGCGCTTCGGGGGCGACACCGGGGACCGCATGCACGTTGCCGCACCCGAATGCATCCGCGTTCTCACGGATGAGCCGCACGCCGGCCGCGTTGCGCTCGACCGCCCATACCGACCCCGCTCGCGCGACGAGCGCCGCCTCGATCGACACGCTCCCCGTGCCGGCGCCGACATCCCACACGGTGTCGGTCGCGGTAAGGCGCAGCTTCGCGAGCGCGACGGCGCGCACCTCCTGCTTGGTCATGGGAACGTCGCCGCGGATGAAGAGCTCGTCGGGAATGCCCGAGGAAGCGTACGGCCAGCGGGAGCTCGCGGCGCGGGATGCGCCCGCAGAGTCCGCCGCGAAAGAAGCAGCCGCGGGCGCAGACGCGCCGGCCGGCGCCTCGGAGGCTGCGCTAGAGCCCGCAGGCGACCCGGCGCAGCCTGCGAACTCGATAAGCATCACGTTCAAGTCGTCGAACGTCTGACCTGCGATTTCACTTGCGGTCGCGCAGGTGATGCGCTCGTCGGGGTACGACAGGCGCTCGGCCACCGTCACGCGCGCGTCCCAGAAGCCCGCCTGCACAAGCTCGCCCGAAAGCCGCGAGGGGTCTTCCCCGCCCGACGTGGCGAGGAAGAGCTCACCTGCGTGCTCGGCCTCGGCCACGATGTCGCACGCCACGCCGTGAGCGCTCGCGAAGCGCCAATCCTGCCATGGACGCGCGAGGCGCGCGGCGAGATACGACGCTGAGCTTATGCCGGGAATGACGCGCACGTCCACCTGCGCGTCGCCGGAGAGCGCCTCCACCAGGCGGCGCGCGCCGCTGAACAGCCCCACATCGCCCGTCATCACGACCACGGCGCGCTGCCACGACACAGCATCGGTGAGCGCGGCGACGATGTCCGCCGTCTTCACGAGCTCGCATCTCACCACGTCGGGCGGCACGTCGATGCTGACAAGCGCGCGATGAGCGCCGATGACCACGTCGGCGATGTCGATCGCGTCGAGCGCCGCGCGCGAGAGCAAGTCGGGGTTTCCGGGCCCCGCCCCGATGATCGTTACCTTTCGCATGGAATCTCCCGATACCCGCGCGGCGTGACCATACGGCCGCCTACGCGCTTCGTGTCCGCGTTGCCGACGAACACGGTGGTGAACATGTCGGCGTCGAACTCCCCCAGCTCGGAGAGCCTGCACATGCCCGACTGCTGCCCCTCGCGTCCGATGTTGCGTACCCAGCCGCAGAGCGTGTCGGGGGCCTTCCATTCGAGCATAATCTTCGCCGCGCGCGAGAGCCTGTCGGCGCGCTTTCTGCTGCGCGGGTTGTACAAACAGATGCAGAAGTCGGCGCTCGCCACGGCGGCGAGCCTGCGCTCGATGACCTCCCACGGCGTGAGCAGATCGGAGAGCGACACGACCGCGAAGTCGTGGGCAAGCGGGGCGCCGAGCACCGCCGACCCGCTCTGAGCCGCGGTGGCCCCGGCGATAACTTCCACGTCTACATCGGGGTAGTCCTCAGCAAGCTCCAGCACGGGGCTCGCCATGCCGTACACGCCCGCGTCACCGCTGCACACAAGCGCCACGGCTTCTCCGCTCTGCGCGCGCGAAAGCGCCAGGCGGCACCGTTCGACCTCGTGCATCATCGGCGTCGCGAGATGCGCCGCGTCGGGCACGGCGGCGAGCGCGAGCTCCACGTATTTCGTGTACCCCACAACGATGTCGGCCGCCTCGAGCGCGCGCCGAGCCGCAATCGTCATGCCGTCGGGGCCGCCCGGGCCGATCCCCACCACGAAGAGCTTTCCCATCACAGCTCCTTAAACGAAAGTTCGATAGTTACCTTGGAAAACGCGACGGTCACGCCGCCGTGAGCGAGCTTCGGGAAGATAAGTTTGCCCCCGTCCGCGAGCGCCGCGCGCTCGCACACGTTGTCGACCCCCACCGTCGCGCGCACGAAATCAGATGGCGAAACGCTGCCTTCGACCTGCGACAACTCCTCTACGGAATACGTCGCAAGCGGAATCTTGCGCGCGCGGCAGAAGGCGAGCAGACCCTCCTCGTGCGCCTTCACGTCGATCGTCGCCGCCTCGCGCACGGCCGAAGGCGAGATACCCGCCTGCCCGCACGCGAGAAGAAACGCCTCCCCGATCGCTTCGGCGCACGCACCGCGACGGCACCCTATGCCCGCAACGATGCAGGGCACGACAAGGCGAAGCGGCTCGGGCGCAGGCTCCTGCGCCCGCACGCCCGCCGGCTTCCCCGTCTCACCGGCGGGCACAACATCGCCCGTCGTCTCCGCTGCGCGAAGGGACGCACCTGCATTCGCGCCAGCGAACGGCGACACGACGATATCGGCCCGAGCGCGGTCGGACGCAATGTCAACCCCCTCAGGCGGCTGTCCCGAAATCGGCATGTCGGAATAGAGCGCCACGCGCCCGCCCGAAAGCAGCCGCGCCGACACTCGCTTGATGGCCTCGGGATTCGAAATGGCGAGCCCCGCACAGCGCGCCCACGTATCCACCGCCCACACGCCGCGGACGTCGGTCGCCGTGGTGATGACGGGGATGGCCCCTGCCGCGCGTGCCACAGTTTGCGCAAGCTCGTTCGCACCGCCCAAATGCCCCGACAAAAGCGGGACGGCAAAGCGCCCCGCCTCGTCGATCGCCACAACCGCGGAATCGCTTGCCTTCGAGGCGACATGCGGCGCGATCGCCCGCACGGCGATGCCCGCCGCGCCCACGAACAGGAGCGCGTCCGACGCTTCCCACGCGAGCGCCGTCCATGCGCGCAGGTCGACCTTCCCCTCGCCGAACCCGCGCGAAACGGAAACGTTCCAGCCAGGGTCATCTTCACCTGTCTGCGCGCAATCGGAAAGCGCACGTGCGACGCGCCCCGCCAACGCATACCCCCTCTCAGTGAACGCTATGCAGGAAATCCTCATCTAGCGCACCACCATCGTCGAGAAGTAGCTGCCCCGATCGGGCACATCGTCGAGCGAGCGGTACACGCGCTCGCCCGGAAGCCCACAGTCCTCTACGAGCTCGGCACCGTCGAAGGCGCCCTCCTCGCGAAGGATGCGCTTCGTGTCCGCAAGCGAGCGGCGCGCCTTCATGACCACCTTCGTCCCCGGCCAGCCGATTGCGTGGCGCACGTCGTCGTAGCCGCCGGGCACGATGTGCAGAGGCGACGACATCTCGGGCGTGAGGTCGCGCTCGAGCGCCGCGGCGACCGCGCAGAAGCTCGGCACGCCGGGAATAGCGCACGCCTCGAACCCGCGGGCGCGCACGTCGGGCGCTATGCGCTGGAATGTGGCGTAGATGCTCGGGTCCCCCAGGTTCAGCAGCGCGACGTCGCGGACCGCATCCAGGTGCGCGACAAGCTCGCAAACAAGCGAGGCATGCTCGGCCGCGCGGCGCTCGGCGTCGCGCGTCATCGAGAATCGCACGGGGATCACCGTCTTGCCTGTAAGGTCGACGGCGCCGCGCACGATGTCAAGCGCGACCATGGCCCCGTCCGCCGTCTGCGGCGCGGCGATGACCGGACACGATTCGATTGTGCGGACGGCCTTGATCGTGAGCAGCTCAGGGTCGCCAGGCCCCGTGCCCACCCCGTACAGCACGCCTTTACTCATACGTCGCCCCCAATTCCCCGATAACTGCATCGGCGCCCGACGAGCGAAAAAGCTCGCGGCGCCCGGCGTCAAACACGACCGCGGCGATGTCGCATGCGCCCGCCGCGCGGCGGCGCAACCTGTCCTCGATTGCCGCAGCGAGCGAGGCGCGCGCAGCGTCCCCCACGCCGGCGGCCTCGATTACATCGAGCGCCGCCGTGGTCGTGACCGACGACATGATCTCGCACACGGTCTTCGCGCCCGCGCCGGCCAAGGCCGCGTGGGCGGCCAGAATCTCCGCGCGGCAGTCGGCGGTACGCGAATGGGTGTCCATGATGCCGCCCGCGACCTTCACCAGCTTACCGATGTGTCCCACAAGAAGGACATTGGTAAATCCCTCGCGAACGCAGCAATCAATCGCATCGCCCACAAAGTTGGAGATGAAGACCACCGGCGCACCGTTTAGGTGGAAATGCCCCGAGATGAACTGCCCGCCGTAGTTGCCGGGCGTGAGCACGACTCCGCGCCGCCCCATAGCCGCATGCTGCCGGATCTCGAGCTCGATGCTGTCGCGCAAGGCAGCGAGGCTGCGCGGCTCGACGATGCCCGTCGTGCCCAGGATGGAGATGCCGCCCTCTATCCCCAGGTGCGGGTTGAAGGTCTTTTCGGCAAGGGAAACGCCCTCGGGTACCGAAATCGTCACAGCAATATTTCCAGAAAAGCCGTGCGCGGCGCACACCTCGCGCACCGCCGAAGTGATCATCGCGCGCGGCGTCGCGTTGATGGCGGCCGCCCCCACCGGCTGCTCGAGCCCGGGCAACGTCACGCGCCCCACGCCCACGCCGCCATCGACGGAAACTTCCGATTCGCGCGCGGGCACACCCTTGCTGCCCGCAGCGCCCGTGCCCGACCCCGCATGTTCCACGCGCGCGTACACGAGCACGCCGTCGGTCACATCGGCATCGTCGCCTGCGTCCTTTCGCACGGCGCACTGGGCGCACCCCTCGCCGATGCATGCGTCGACCACGTTCGCCTCGACGGGCAGCCCGCCGGGGGTGACGATCGACACGCGGCCGACGGGCTTTCGTGACAAGAGCATCTCGCAGGCCGCCTTCGCCGCGAGCGCGGCGCAGCTCCCCGTCGTGTAGCCGCAGCGCAGGCGGGTTGTCCCGGTATATATGTAGTGCTCGAAGGCCACGCTAGCTGCTCGCCTTTCGATACCCCGTGGCAAACGAAGGGTCGTAAAGCTTGCTGCGCTCGTACGACTCCGCTTGCGCGCCGTTGTGCGCAAGCCCGCCGCGAGCTCCGAGCACGCGGCCCACCACCACGAGCGCCGTGCGGTCGATGCCCTCTCGCGCGCCCGCATCGGCGATCGTGCCCACTGTGCAGCGCACCACGCGCTCCTCAGGCCAGGTCGCCTTGTACACGAGCGCCGCCGGCTCGTCGGAGCTGCGGCCCGCGGCCAAAAGCTCGGCGGAAAGCTCGGCGAGCATACCCGAGCTCAGGAAGATGACCATAGTCGAGCCGCTTTCCGCCATGGTGCGCATGTCCTCGCCCGCGGGCATGGAGGTGCGCCCGGAAAGCCGCGTGATCACGACCGACTGGCTGATTCCCGGCAGCGTATATTCCTGGCGAAGCGCCGCCGCGGCACCGCAAAAGCTCGACACGCCGGGCACCACCTCGTAGTCCACGCCGCGCGCGTCGAGCGCGTCCATCTGCTCCTGGATGGCGCCGTACAGGCACGGGTCGCCCGTGTGCAGGCGCACCACTTCCTCGCCCCGCGCATCTGCCGCGCACATCACGTCGAGTACTTCCTCCAAGGTCATGTGCGCGCTGTCGTAGACGATGCAGGGTTCCTTGCACTCAGCGAGCAGCTCGGGATTCACAAGGCTTCCCGCCCAAACGACCACGTCGGCCGCGCGCAGAAGGCGCGCCCCGCGCAGCGTGATAAGGTCGGCGGCGCCCGAGCCTGCGCCAACGATATGAATCATCCGAGCCTTCCCTTCCCGTTTCTCATCGCAACCGTTTACGCCGCCATTCGCGCAGCGGGCAAAACACGGCGCCCGAAGCGGCAATCGGCGCAAATACGCAGGCAGGAGGCGCAATGCCGCCCGCCCTGGCTTTGACACGTTCACAAGTGCCCACTATCATAGTAAAAGATTCGGCAACGAGCATATGACAATCGGATAAAAGGAAATGACCGGCGCGGCGTCCGCACAGCCCGCGCTGGCTTGCGGAGGGAACCAGGTGGGAATCCTGGGCAAGGGACATTACTGTATAGGACGCGCGGGCGAACCGCCTCGCGCCCCAAGCCAGACTGCTTCGCCTTTTCCTCACGGCATCGCCGTGGCGTTAGCTCCTTGTGAACCCCGAGGGGTGCGCTTTTCTTTCGCTTGTGCCGACAAGCAACTGTCGCCGGGGGACCGGCAAACCGAGGAAAGGAAAAACCATGTCCGACCAGATGTCACGCCGCAGCTTCATGGGCGCCGCAGCAACCGGAGCCGTCGCGCTCGCCGGAATCACGCTCGCGGGCTGCTCCAGCACCTCCGCAAGTTCCGAGAAATCGAGCGAAAAGGAGAAGGCCGTGAAGCCGGTCATCCTCGTCACGAGCTTCGGCACGAGCTACAACGACTCGCGCCACATCACCATCGGCGCCATCGAAGACGCTATCCGCGAGAAGTACTGGCAGGACTACGACATCCGCCGCGCCTTCACCGCGCAGATCATCATCGACAAGCTGAAGAAGCGCGACGGCATCACGATCGACAACATGACCGAGGCGCTTGACCGCTGCGTGGAAGACGGCGTGAAGGAAATCGTCGTGCAGCCGACGCATCTCATGGCTGGCCTGGAATACGCCGACGTGAAAGACGAGCTCGACAAGTACGCCGACAAGTTCGACAAGATCTCGCTCGGCGACCCGCTGCTCACCTCCGACGACGACTACAAAAAGGTGGCCGCAGCCATTAAGGAGAACATGGCGTCCTTCGACGACGGCGAGACGGCGCTGTGCCTCATGGGCCACGGCACCGAAGCCGATTCCAACGCCGACTATGCCAAGATGCAGGAAGTGTTCAAGAACGAGGGTTTGACGCAGTTCTTCGTCGGCACCGTCGAGGCTGAACCGACCTGCGAGGATGTTATCGCCGCCGCGAGCGCCGCAGGCTACAAGAAGGCCGTGCTCGCGCCGTTCATGGTGGTCGCGGGCGACCACGCGAACAACGACATGGCAGACGAGACCGACCCCGACAGCTGGGCTGCGAAGTTCGTGGCCGCCGGCTTCGAAGTGACGTGCCTGCTCCAGGGTCTGGGACAGAACGTCGCGGTCGACGACATCTACGTCTCGCACGTGGACGACGCCATCGCCAAGCTGTAAACTCGCCGCGCACGGGGGCGCCGGTCGCGTCCCCGTGCAACGGGCATGCGCCTTTCCCCGACTGACGACGCATGCCCGTTGCATTCGCATCCCGACCGCCCACCGCACGGCACGGGCGGTCGAAGCGATTGAAAGGAACCCCCTCCATGTTGAAGAAAACCCTCGTCTTCGCCCTGTCGGCGGCGCTTTGCGCGTTCTCGCTCGCCGGCTGCGCCGGAAATTCAATCGACAGCGCAAAGGCAAGCGATGCCGATTCCCAGGAAAAGACCGAACAGGCGGCCGATGCGCCCGCGGGCGCAAGCGCTGCCCCCATCACCGCCGACAAGGTGGCCGACGGCACCTATCCAATCACCGTAGATTCCAGCTCGAACATGTTCAGGATCGTGGACGCCCAGCTCATCGTGGAAAACGGCTCCATGCACTGCGTGATGACGCTTTCCGGCACGGGCTACGGCAAGCTCTTCATGGGCACGGGCGACGAGGCTGCCGCCGCGAGCGAGGCCGACTTCATCCCCTATGTGGAAAACGCGGAAGGCAAGTACACCTACGACGTGCCCGTTGATGCGCTCGACGAGGACACCGCCTGTGCCGCGTGGAGTATTAGAAAAGAGCAGTGGTACGACCGCACACTTGTGTTCGAATCCGCCGGCGTCGATCTGCGCGCCGACGCACTGAAGTAACGCCATGCGGTCGATTCTTCCCAAGGGGGAAAACAGGAAGCTCCACAGCATCGCGGCGCGCGCGATCGCCTGCGTTCTCGTCGCCCTGCTCGCGCTTCCCTTCGCGGGGTGCAGTGCGAGCCCGAACGCGACCGGTGGCACGGCGGGCTCTCAGGAATACACGGTGAGCGTCTCGCTTTCCGGCGGGTCAGGGCGCGCAAGCATCGCCTCACCCACCACAATTGTGAAGGATGGCGACACCTACACCGCGACCATCACCTGGTCGAGTTCGAACTACGACAAGATGACCGTCGACGGCGTGGACTACGCGCCCGTAAACGACGGCGGCAACTCCACGTTCGAGATACCCGTCACGCTCGACGAGGACATCGCCGTGTCGGCTGAGACCGTCGCCATGTCGACGCCGCACACCATCGACTACACGCTCCACTTCGACTCATCCACCATGAAGGAGAAATCGGGCGACGATGCAAGCGGCGGCTCCCCTGCGGGAACGGCTTCAAGCGCCGCGGCCGACTTCCACAACGCCGATTTGGGCTGCGGCTGGGAGCCGACGGGAGCGCTTCAGCTTGAATACGCCGAGCACTTCACTGTCGACGAGTTCGAAGGCGGCCTGCGGCTTATCTGCGTTTCGAACGGGGAGCGCTTCCTCGTGGTGCCGCAAGATGCGAAGGTACCTGATGGGTTAAGCTCCGACATCGCGGTCATAAGGCGCCCCGCCGACAAGGTGTACCTCGTGTCGTCGGCGACGATGTGCCTGGTCGACGCGCTCGATGCGAACGACAATATCTTAATGTCGGGCACGAAAGCCGACGATTGCTCGGTCGCGGGCTTCAAAAGCGCGCTCGAAAGTGGGGCGATCGCCTACGGCGGCAAGTACAGCGCGCCCGACTACGAGCGAATATCGGCCTCGGGCTGCACGCTCGCCATCGAGAACACCATGATCAACCACTCGCCCGATGTGAAGGAAAAGCTGCAGAAGCTCGGGCTCGTCGTGCTCACCGAACAGTCGTCGAGCGAGCCCAAAGCACTCGGGCGCGTCGAGTGGATTAAGCTTTTCGGCGTCCTGTTCGACAAGGAAGACGAGGCCACGCACCTGTTCAACGAGCAGAAGGCCCGCGTCGAGCAAACGTCGGGGCTCGCGTCGTCAGGTAAAACCGTGGCGTATTTCTACATTAACTCGAACGGGGCCGCCGTCACGCGGCGGGCGGGCGACTACGTGGCGCAGATGATCGAGCTTGCAGGCGGCAGCTACGCGCTCGATGACGCGCAGACGGCGTCGACGTCAGGTTCGTCAGTAACGCTCGAAATGGAGCGCTTCTACGCGACAGCGAAGGATGCCGACATCATCGTCTACAACGGCACCATCGACGAATCGGTTGCCACCTTGAACGACTTCGTAGGCAAAAACGCGCTATTGTCGCAGTTCAAAGCCGTGAAGAACGGCAACGTCTGGGTCACAAGCGCCGACATGTACCAGCAGATGACTTCTACCGCCGACATTATCGACGAGCTGCACGGGGCGTTCACCGGCGATGACACGAGCGACTTCCATTATCTGAGGAAGCTCGGCTAGCACCATGAGAAGCCGACTTTCCATGGCATACGACGAATCGGGGCGCGCCGCGCGGTGTCGCGTCGTGACGGCGCTGCTCGCTGTTGCCCTCATCGTGCTCGTCGGGACCAACCTGTGCATCGGGAGCGTGCTCGTGCCCGCAGACCACATCCCCGGCATCCTTTCGGGCGGCGCGGCCAATTCCATGGAAAGCCAGGTCATCTGGGAGATTCGACTGCCGCGCGTACTTTCAGCCGTGCTTCTCGGCGGGGCACTTTCGCTCTCCGGGTTCCTGCTGCAGACGTTTTTCAACAACCCCATCGCCGACCCGTTCATCTTGGGCGTCTCCTCGGGCGCAAAGTTCGTCGTCGCGCTTACGATGATCGTACTTCTGGGCGCAAACCAGGCCATGTCCTCGCCGGCCATGGTGGCCGCAGCGTTTCTGGGCTCGCTTATCACCATCGGTTTCGTGCTCCTCATTGCACGGCGCATAAGTTCCATGGCCATGCTCATCGTGGCGGGCGTCATGGTGGGATACATCTGCTCGGCGGCGACGAACTTCCTCATCGCCTTCGCCGACGACCAGTCCATCGTGAACCTGCACAACTGGTCTTTGGGTAGCTTCTCGGGTTCGAGCTGGGACGACGTCGCGGTCATCACGGTCGTGGTGATCACCGTAAGCGCATGCGTATTCGCGATATCGAAGCCCCTTTCCGCCTTCCAGCTGGGAGAAGCCTACGCGAAAAGCGTCGGCGTGAACGTCGCACGCTTCCGCGTGGCGCTCGTCCTTCTAGCGAGCATGCTCTCCGCCTGCGTGACCGCGTTCGCTGGTCCGGTGTCGTTCGTAGGCATTGCGGTTCCGCATCTCGTGAAGTCGGCGCTAAAGTCGTCGAAGCCCATCCGCGTGATTCCTGCGTGCTTCTTGGGAGGCGCCATCTTCTGCGCGGGCTGCGATTTGATCGCGCGCACACTGTTCTCTCCCGTCGAACTTTCCATCAGCGCTGTCACCGCCATCTTCGGCGCGCCGGTGGTTATCGCGCTCATGTTGAAGAAGCGGGTGAGGTAGATGGGAGAATTCGCGCCGCGGCCCAAAACGCTCGGAGGGGACATTCCATGCTTAGACAGTCCTGAGCTCGCACGAAAGCGCCAGAAGGCACTTTCGGCTCGTGCGGAACTGCGCGAGGAACGCCTCCTCCGAGCGGAGCCGAACCTCGAAACTCCGGTCGAAACGCAGGCTGACGGAGCGCCGCTTTTCCGCATAAGCGACCTGTCGGCGGGCTACGACAAGAAGGTCGTAGTCGAAGGCGTCGATCTGGAGGTTCGCGCGGGCGATGTCGTGGCGCTCATCGGGCCGAACGGCTCGGGCAAGTCGACCATCTTGAAAACCATCACACGCCATCTGGCACCGCTTGCCGGCGCGGTCGAGCTCGACGGGCGGGAGATTTCCCGATGGAAGACGGCGGAGTTCGCAAGGAACCTTGCCGTTATGCTGACAGATCGCCCCCGGACCGAGCTCCTCACCTGCCGCGATATCGTAGAGGCGGGAAGACATCCCTACACCGGGCGAATGGGCGCACTCTCGCCCGACGACCATAGTCGGGTCGACGAGGCCATGAAAACCGCACATATGGAAGAGCTCGCCGAGTGCGACTTCATGCAGATAAGCGACGGGCAACGCCAGCGCGTCATGCTCGCACGCGCCATCGCACAGGATCCGCGTGTGCTCGTGCTCGACGAGCCCACGTCGTATCTCGATATCCGCTACCAGATCGACCTGCTGCGAATACTTCGCCACCTTGCGAAATCGCGGAATGTGGCTGTCATCATGTCCATCCACGAACTCGAGCTCGCGCAGAAAAGCGCCGACAAGGTGATTTGCGTGAAGGACGGCCGGGTCTTCCGCGCCGGCGCACCCGAGGACATATTCACGCGCGAGACGATTGGCGAGCTCTACGGCCTTCAACATGGCACCTTCAACGAGCGCTTCGGCAGCGTGGAAATTGGACGCCCGCACGGCGATGCGCACACGTTCGTCATCGCCGGCGCAGGTACGGGGTCGGCTGTGTTTCGCCAGCTCATCCGGCAGGGCAAGGCGTTCTACGCGGGCGTTCTGCACGAAGGGGACATCGACTGCGAGCTTGCGCGCGACCTAGCGGCGGAATGCGTGGCCGAGCGCGCCTTCGAGCCGATCGGGGATAAAACCATAGCCCGCGCCAAAGAGCTCCTCGTCCACTGCGCGCGTCTTATCGTGTGCCCCGCCGCCTTCGGCACCATAAACGCCCGCAACGTAGAGCTCGTCGAGTTCGCACGATCGCATGGTATCGAGGTCATGCAAGCGTGCGAAGGCGCATCGGAGGATTCCCAATTGGAGTGGGAAGGATAAACTGGACTTTCTTTTAAGGATCCTCAGGCTACAGCTCCTACGCGGCGAGGTCTACAAGGCGCCGGAGAACTTCATGAACAGGAATTTCCACGCCGACGAGCCCAATTAGGCCTAATCCAAGCGAGATTCCAGACTCGACAGGCCATTGAGAGTCAGGTCGTTGGCGACCTCAGAGACGCGCTCAATAGGAACCGAGCCGTCAGACAGCGCCCACGTGCGATAGATACCGATAATGCCTGACAGCAAAAACGCCAGATAGTAGTCGAACATCTCATCCTTAAGGCCTTGGGGCAGCAGATTGCGCTCGGCAATCTCGTGCTCGAGAGGTGCACGAAGACGAGCCATAAAATCATCGAGCGGAATGTTCTCGATCAGCTGACGATTGAGCACCAGGTTGTTGCATAACGCCTCGTTAACGGTTTTAAAGAAGGTCGCCGCCGCTCCCAGGGCGCGCTCGTTGGTGTCACCGTCCATGGAAGCAAGCGTTTTCTCGACCGAGTCGACAATCATCTCCACCACATCGACGGCAATGGCATCGAGCAGGCCGTCGACCGTACCAAAGTGAACGTAAAAGGTCTTGCGGTCGACATTGGCCTCGCGCGCGATGGCACTCACCGTAATGTCTGCCAGCGGCTTTTCCATGAGCAGGCGCTCGAAAGCGGAAAGGATGGCATTGCGGCTGCGAACGATGCGGCGATCAATACGCGGTTTGCTGGTGGCCATGGGCGTGTCCCTTCGATATGCGGGCATACATCAACAGATGAGAGATAATCTACGTAAGAGGATTATCCCCCATCCGGCACAAAAAAGCCCGGCAATATGAAGAACGCACGACTGCCCTACTGCGACTTAGGGTGCTTCTTCTTATTGAGTGCCGACGGAGATACGCGAATACCGTCGCCTGTCTGGCGCACATAGGCTTTATGAGCCGGCTTAGCGGTCCCAGAAGCCTTCTGAGCGTGCTTCTTGGGATCAACGGTAACAGCATTCGTGGGGTGCGGCTTAGTGGGCGCAGAGGGCGTCTGAGGCGTGCGGCCGAGTTTGCGCATCACGCGATCCCAGCGCGCATGGATGCTCTCGTTGTGGGCGCTCTTAAGGCCCAACAGGGGCGCAGCCAAAATGGTCGGCGCAATAAACGTAATGAGGCGCCACAGCAGATAGCCGGCGGTCGAAGCCGACCCAAAGAAATGACCCAAGAACAATGCAAAGCCGCCCTCAGCGCCACCAGTTCCACCGGGCAAGGGGACCGCAGAGCTCAACAGCTGGACAAAGGCGCTCGCGGCCATGACCGAGAAAAAGTCGACCTCGTGGTGGCCAAAGGCAAGCATCAGGAAATACGGCACGAGGTAGAAAAACGCGAGCTGCATCATGGTGATGACCACCGTGAGCAGCATGGACGAAAAGTGGCCGGCTGAAAGCTTGAACTTCTCGGAGAAAGAGTAGATTTCGCCGTCGACAAACGTACGCCAGTCCTCAATCTTGGTGGCCGAGACGCCCATTCGCTCGAGCCAATTGATAATGCAGTGCGCGACGCGCGTGACGGTCTTAGGCATGAGCGCGACGGCAAAGATGCCAAGCAGAATGCAGCAGTGACCGCCAAAGCTAAAGACGCACAGCAGCGTCATGTCGCCATAGCGCTCGGCGAAAAACGGCATTCGGGCAAGCAGCAGAATGGCGCCCCAGGCAACGAGGCCAAACTGATACACGATAAAGCGCGTGAACTGCGTGGCACCGGCCTCGCCGACATTTTGGCCTGCCTTGGTCAGGCGGTAAATCTGGGCGGGCGTAGAGCCCATCATCATGGGCGTCAGGTTGCCAAAGAAGATACCGCTCGCCTCGACCGAGATCAGGTCGCGAATGCCGACGGGCGAATAAGGGTCGAGCCAAACGGCGATCGCATAGGCCACAATGCCAAAGAACAGATACATGAACATGCAAAGACACGCGATAACGAGCCATGGCGCCTGGACGCTCGACATAGCGGCCCAGAACTGCCCCATCTGCCCGGTTACCACCAGATAGACGATATAACCCACCAGCACGACGCCGATAAAGATGGCGCCGCGGCGTGCGCTCTTATTGTCATCTCCGCCCGAGGCCTCAACCTCGACCTGGGGCTTAGACGTATGCTGAGAGGACTCCGTCATGAGACTCCTTCTAACAGTCAAAATATCTTGGTTATTGTACCCGTAAGGGCCATAGGCAGAACGCAAAGCTCTGGTTCAAACGGGAATTGCAGACGGTTGTTTGAAAATAAAAAACCCGGCCTTCCATGGGAAGACCGGGTATCAGATGCGTGGTAGCCCGTACCAGATTCGAACTGGTGATCTCCGCCTTGAGAGGGCGGCGTCCTAAACCGCTAGACGAACGGGCCATAGACCTCAGCAGAAAAGAAGTGGTAGCCCGTACCAGATTCGAACTGGTGATCTCCGCCTTGAGAGGGCGGCGTCCTAAACCGCTAGACGAACGGGCCACATGACATCTGCACTGCCGTGCTGCGAGGACATATATTACGGGACAAAAAACATCAGCGCAAGAAGAAATTCCAAATTGCCGAAAAAATTGTCGGCAGGTTATGGAACGCGCAGGTAAACTGGGTAGCTAATTCAAGTTGAGATGGACCAAAAGAGCTTCGCGCTCGTTGGAAATGTTGTCTTCGATCACGGCGTCGAGGGCGGAGTTGAGTAGCTGGCCTAGCTCGGGCCCCGGCTTCACACCGGCGCGGATCAGGTCGCCGCCGTTAATGGCGAGCATCTTGAGCGTATAGGGCTCCCCCGCCTTCAGCAGCTCGTGCGCCATCGCGCGCATCTCCTCAATCGTCTCGACGTAATAGAAGCACGACGGGGCCTTACCAAGTGTGTCAGCACGCTTAAGATCCATGAGCTCGTCCATCAGACGCGGCGTGTCGACGCCCTCGCCCGAAAGCGCGCGCATCATATTGAGCAGGCAGGAGCGCTCGGGGCGCAGCGGCTTGTCATGGTATTTGATGAGCAGGCACACATCGCGCACCAAATCGTGCGAGAGCGCCAGGCGATCCATAATGACGCGCGCCTTCTTGGCGCCGAGCTCGGGATGACCGTAGAAGTGGCCGCTGCCGGCGTGATCGACCGTAAAGCAATCGGGCTTGGAGACGTCATGCAAAAACGCTGCCCACATTAAGCTCGGCGAAGGCGCCACGCCATCGCACAGCGCCAGCTCCCCTGCCACCGTCAGCACGCGGGCGATATGTTCGTAGACGTTAAACGCATGATAGACACTGCGCTGGTCAAACCCACGAGCCGGCGCAAGCTCGGGCACGGCGGCGCAGATGAGCTCGGGGTAGCGCAGCATCGCGTCTCCCCCGTGGCCGGTCGATAGAATGCCCTCGAGCTCAATACCCACGCGCTCGCGCGCCACGGCATCGAGCAGCGGCGCGCACTCGGCAAGGGCGCACTTGGTCTCGGGCTCAATCACAAAGTCCAGGCGGCAGGCAAAACGCACCGCACGCAACATGCGCAGGGCATCCTCGTTAAAGCGGCGCTTGGGATCTCCGACGGCACGAATCAGCTTGCGGTCTAGGTCGCCCTGGCCATCGTAGCGGTCGACAAGGCCGCGCTCGGGATGCCACGCCATGGCATTGACGGTAAAGTCGCGGCGCGCCAGATCGTCCTCAAGCGAAGCGGCGCGCTCCACACTCTGAGGATGACGACCGTCGGTATAGAAGCCGTCCAGGCGATAGGTGGTGACCTCAATGCGCTCGCCATCGCAAATAGCCGTAATGCCGCCAAATTTAATGCCCGACTCAACTACCGCAATGCCGGCGGCCTCGAGTGCCGCCTTGGACTCCAGCCACAGGCCGCTGCAGCACATGTCGACATCGTGGCTGGGGCATCCCATCAGCGCATCACGTACCCAACCACCCACGTACCAAGCCTCAAGACCTGCTGCCTCAAGCGCACGCAGGACACGGATAGAGGCATCGGTCGGCTGCGTACCGTTGAGCGAAACATTGCACATGCCTATGGCCTCCTGCGACTATCAAATTGGCTATCGATTGCGTCTGCAAGAAGTCTAGCAAGAAACAGCCTCCACTGCACACGCAAGTCCGATAAACAAAAACGCATCCGTCCTGGTCTAAGACGGATGCGAAATAATTGAACTATTCAGGCAAGGTGCCAGAACTAGCAAACCTGACGGATTGCAATACCCTTCTGATACTCATCGACCTTGGCGAAGTCGCCCAGACCGGGGCACTCGACCACGTTAGCGCCGGTGGCCATCGAGAGACGCAGGGCGTCCTCGACGCGCTCCGGGGCGTCGTGCCACACGGACAGGAAGGCGGCCAGCGAAGAATCGCCGGCGCACACCGTCGACAGCAGCTTAACCTCAAAAGTACGGTTGGCAAACCAGATGTGCTCGCCGTTGGAGAAGTACGCACCGGCGCCGCCGAGCGTCAGCAGCACGTTCTTAGCGCCCTTGGCGTGCAGCTCGGCCATGGCACCCTTGACGGACTCATCGTCGCCGCCGCTTACCTTAATGCCAAAGATATCGAGCAGCTCGTCGTCATTGGGCTTAATGAGCAGCGGCTCCATGGCAATGAGGTCTGCCAGCTGATGGCTCGAGATATCGAGCACGAACTCGGCCCCCTTGGCCTTGACGCGGCGCAGGACCTCGGCCAGGAAGCCCTCGGAAGTGTTGGGAGGCAGCGAGCCGCTGATGACCAGGCAGGTCATGTCATCGAGCGAATCGATGAGCTCAAACATCTCCCGCTCGTTGGCCTCGTTGATGGCGGCACCGGCGTTGACCATGTTGTACTCGGTGTCGGGGCCGGCGTTGAGGAACACATTGACGCGCGTGATGCCGTCGGTCCACACGGGCTTGACGGGCACGCCCAGGGCCTCGGCGCCCTTAACGATAAACTCGCCCGAGAAACCGGCGAAAAAGCCCAGGATCGTGGTGTCGACGCCGTAGTGGTCGAGCGTAAACGAGACGTTGAGGCCCTTGCCGTTGGGCGTGTAGACGGCGTTGCGGGTACGCGTGACGGTGTTGGCAGCAAGACCGTCGCAGGTGATGTTGTAGTCAATGGCGGGATTTGCAGTGAGCGTGTAAATCATGAATGTTCCTTTCACAAGGCAACGTGTTAATGAAAGTATATTCCACGCATCGGTAAAAGGCTAGGACAACTCGGTGAACGGTGTGGAAGCGATGAAGTACGGAAGGACTCCTCTCCCCCGTGGCGGAACAAAAAGGCGCCCCAGCCGAAACCGGGGCGCCGCATGCGCACGAATATGTCGCGTTTCGATTACTGACGATCGAGCTTGCGGACAGCAACGCGCTTGCTGTACTCGTCAACGTGACCGAAGTCGCCGATGCCGACGGACTCAGCGACGTTGGCGCCGGTGGCCATAGCGAGCTTCATGGCCTCCTCGACGTTGTCGCGATCCCTGTACCACTTGTGCAGGAACGCAGCGAGGGTGCAGTCGCCGGCGCAGACGGAAGAGACCAGCTTGATGTTGAACTCACGCTTGGCGTACCAAATGTCCTCGCCGTTGGAGAAGTAGGCGTCGCCACGGCTACCACGGGTGAGCAGCACGTTCTGAACGCCCGCGTCGTGAGCCATCTTCATGGCAACGCGGACCTCGTCATCAGTGTCGACCGGCACGCCGAAGATAGCCTTCATCTCGTGATGGTTCGGCTTGATGAGCAGCGGCTTCTTGTGAGCGAGCTCCTTGAGCTTGTCGGAGGACAGGTCCAGGACGACATCGGCGCCACGGGCCTGAGCGTGCTCCATGACCTGAGCCAGGAAGTCGGGCGTAGCTTTGGGAGGCACGGAGCCAGAGACGATCAGGCACTCAAGATCGCCCGCGGTGTCCAGGATGTTGTAGAGCTCCTCCTGGTGCTGCGGCGTAATAGGAGCACCGGGGTTGAGGATGCCGTACTCGTGCTGGCCATCGTTGACGTAGGTGTTGATACGCGTGATGCCGTCGGTCCAGACCGGGCGGCACAGGCAACCCAGGTTCATGACCTCCTCGACGATAAACTTGCCCGTGAAGCCAGCGAAGAAGCCGAGCGCGACGGTGTCGACGCCCATCTTCTTAAAGGCGAAGGACACGTCGAGGCCCTTGCCGTTAGCCGTGTAGCTGGCCGAGCCGGTGCGGACGTTCTCATCGGGCTCGAGCGGAGAGCTCGAAACCGTCATGTCGACAGCCGGGTTAGCGGTTAGCGTGTAGAACATTTACAGTACCCCCTGTATATGTGAGGGCCGCGTGATTGGCCCATTCCAACCACGCGGTTACCTCTGATACCAAATTAGCGAGCAGCAGACTCGAGCAGCGCCTTGACCTCGGCGGCAGTGTTGCAGGCGAGTGCCTTCTCGGCGAGCTCGTCACACTCGGCCTTGGTCCACTGGCTGATGGTCTTGCGGGCGCGCAGGATGGACGGAGCGCTCATCGAGAACTCCTCCAGGCCCCAGCTGATCAGCAGCGGCTCAAGCAGCGGATCGGCAGCGGCCTCGCCGCACATGCCGACCATGATACCGGCCTTCACGCCGCTCTCGATGATGTTCTTGAGCGAGCGGAGCACGGCGGGATAGTACACCTGGTACAGGTTGGAGATGGTGTCGTTGCCACGGTCGGCGCACATGGTGTAGCCGATGAGGTCGTTGGTGCCGATAGAGAAGAAGTCGGCGACCTCGGCCAGACGGTCAGCGAGCAGCGAGGCGGCAGGCGTCTCGACCATAATGCCGACCTCGATGTTCTCGTTGAACTTGCGACCCTCTTCGGTCAGCTCGGCCTTGCACTGCTCGACGAGCTCCTTGACGGCCACGACCTCCTCGACGCAGGTGACGAGCGGGATCATGATCTTGACGTCACCAAAGGCGCTGGCGCGCAGCAGGGCGCGGAGCTGAACCTTGTACTGGTCGGGATTGGCCAGGCAGTAACGCACGGCGCGGAAGCCCATGAAGGGGTTCTCTTCCTTGACCATGTGCAGATACGGAATCTCCTTGTCGCCGCCCACATCGAGCGTGCGGATGATGACCGGAGCACCCTTGAGCGCGCTGGCGACCTTACGATAGGCGTTGAACTGCTCCTCCTCGGAAGGAAGCTCAGCAGAGTCCATGAACAGGAACTCGGAGCGGAACAGACCGATAGCCTCGGCGTCGTGATCGAGCGCGTTGGGCACGTCATCGGGGTTACCGATGTTGCAGGCGATGATCTTCTTGATGCCATCGGCAGTCACGGACGGCTTGCCACGGAAGGCCTCGAGGGCTGCCTTCTCGGCAGCGAAGGCCTCGGCCTTGGCGGTGTAGGCAGCGAGCGTCTCCTCGTCGGGATCGGCCTCGACGATACCCTTGCCACCGTCGACGACAACGGTCATACCGTTGCGCAACGCGGTGCAGCTGTTGGAAACCGAAAGGACAGCCGGGATCTCGAGGGCGCGCGCAATGATCGCGGAGTGCGACGTGCGGCCACCGGTCTCGGTGACGATACCGGCAACGTGGGCCTTATCGATCGTGGCGGTCATGGACGGCGTGAGGTCGTGCACGACAACGACGGTATTCTCGGGCAGGACGGAGAGGTCGACGACCTCCTTGCCCAGCAGCTCGGCCAGAATACCGGTGCGGATGTCGGCGATGTCGGCCGCGCGCAGACGGAACATCTCGTCGTCCATGGACAGGAACATGTTCTCGAACATGGTCGAGGTGTCCATGAGCGCCTGCTCGGCGCAGGTGCCGCCGTCAATGGCGGCGTTGATGGCGTCGGTCATGCCCGGGTCCTGAGCCAGGACAATGTGTCCGCTCATGATCTCGGCCTCGGCCTCGCCCACCGTCTCCTTCATGTGGTCGGCCTGAGCCTGGGTCTTCTCGCAGAAGACCGAAAGAGCGGTCTGATAGCGCTCCTTCTCTGCTGCCGAATCAGCAACCTCGTGCGGCTCAAACGTCAAGTCGGGATCGACGGCGACCATAACGGTGCCGATTCCGATGCCCTCGGATGCGTTGACTCCCTGATACATTCCCATTCCTCTCTCCGTGCCATGTGATAAAGCGTTTTGCCATATCCATGACAAAAGAGCGCAGCTACCTTGATACAGGTCACTGCGCCCCCAAGTATGAACTTAATTGTTCAACATGCGACCCGTTTGAGTTCTACTCGCCAAGACCGCTCTTGATGAGCTCGATGGCAGCAGCCAGAGCCTCGGCCTCGTCGGCGCCGTCGCACTTGACCTCGACCTCGGTACCGCAAGGGATACCAGCAGCCATGAGGGCCATCGGGGACTTGCCGTTGACCTCCTTCTCGGGCGTGACGACCGTCACGTCACAGGCGTACTTGCCCATGGTGGAGGCGAACAGACCAGCCGGACGCATGTGCAGACCCTGAGGATTAACGAGGGTAGCCTTCTCAGAAACCATAGTTGACTCCTTTTTTGTGTTTAACCCCTGTCATGCATGTGGCAGGAGTCAGATTCACGACGTTGTTTATATTAACTCACATCAAACGGTTTTTCATTGTGTTTCGCACGAATTGTTGGACAGATGTCGTTCGCTGTCCGCTCGCCTGCCGGGCGGGGCGGTTAAGTTTGCTGCTCTACAGTCCTGCGCAAGACGGAAAGCACATTAAGTGCTTTCCTTTGCGTGCGGAACTCGCGACAAACTTAACCGCCCCGCCCGGCAGGCGAGCTGCGGGAACATGCTTCCGTCCAAGAAATATCGTGCAAAAGGAATTCTGGCTGAATTATTGTTCGCGTGGGTGATTCAGTCGATGAGGGCTATTTATGCCCTGTTGGGGACTAAGGAGTGTCCCGGGGTGCCGGCAGGAAAGGAACATCCCTGAGTGCCGGGTGGTATGAAAAAAGGCGAGGACCCGTAGGGAGTCCTCGCCTTTGTTACAGGGGGCGATGTTATTCGCGTACTGTGGGATTAGACCAGGCGGGCGTTGATCGTCTTGGCGATCTCGGCGGCGTCGGTGGAACCCTTGACGGTGCCACGGAAGTCCTCGTCCATGAGCGCCTCGGCAACCTTGGACAGGATCTTGAGGTGCGTGGTGCCAGCCTGTGCACCAGGGATGAGCAGAGCGATGGCCACGTTGACAGGAGCGCCGTCCATGGTGTCCCAACCGGTCACGCCGGACTCGTCCTTAACGACGATGACGGCAGCCTCGGTAATGGCGTCGGACTTGGCATGCGGGATGGCGAAGCCCTCCATCATGCCCGTGGTGCCCTCGGCCTCGCGGGCCAGGAAGGCGTTCATCACGGCGTCGGCGTCGCTGGCGATACCGGCCTTGACAGCCTGGTTGGAAACGAAGCTCAGAGCCTCGTCACGAGAAGCGAAGTCCTCGGCGACAAAGACATTCTCAACCTTCACGAAGTCGGCAGCCTCGGCCTTAGGGGCCTCAACGGCAGCGGCCTTGGAAGCCTCAACCGGCTTGGCTACAGGAGCGGCCTTCTGATTCTTCTCGAAGTCGTACTTCTTGAAGGCCACGAACAGGATGCCACCGACAACAGCACCGATGAGGATCGCGAGGACCCAAAGCGGACCGTTCTCGACAACGGGCAGGACCAGGAAGCCACCGTGAGGCGCCGGATCGTGAACGTTGAACATAATGGTCAGGATCGAAGAGATAGAGGAACCGAGCATCATGATGGGCATGACGGGCCAGATGTTCTTGGTCATGAACGGAATGGCGCCCTCGGTGATGTGGGTGCAACCAAGGATGAGGTTGACGATACCGGCGTCGTGATCCTCCTGGCTGAAGTACTTCTTGCCGACAACGACGGCGAAGGTGGTGATCAGCGGCGGAACGATGCAAGCGGCGGAGACGGCAGCCATGAAGTTGGTGCCGAAGTTGTAGGTATCGGTGCCAACGCCAGCAGCCAGTGCCTCGGTGAGCATAGCGGTACCGGTGACGTAAGCAGCCTTGTTGACCGGGCCACCCATGTCAAAGGCGCACATGCAGCCGATGGCAAGACCCAGGACAACGGCGCCAGAGGCGGACAGGCCCTTGAGGAAGTCCATCATGGCGGTGTTGATGGCAGCCATGGGGCCGGAAATACCGAGCATGACCAGGCCGACGATAGCCGTCGAGAACAGCGGGTACAGGAAGATGGCCTTGAGGCCGTCCAGGTTCTTGGGCAGACCGGCAAAGACCTTCTCGAGCAGCAGGATGACATAGCCGGCGAGAAAGCCGCCGACGATGCCGCCCAGGAAGCCGAAACCCACGCCGGCGCCACCGGCGTCGATCATACCGGTCTCGGCGTTAACAGGCAGGCCCTGGATGGCGATCATACCGGCAACTAAACCGGGGACGAGCGCAGGACGCTTGCCGATGGATTCGGCGATGTAGGCGGAAAGCACCGGAACCATGAGGTTCATGGCGATGCCGCCGATGATCTTGAGCATCGCAGCAAAGCTGTTGTAGTCAGACGCAGTCGAATCGAAAGACGTAATGCCCCACAGGAACGAGACGGCGGTCAGAACACCACCGGCAACGACGAAGACCAGCATATGGCTGACGCCGTTCATAAGGTGCTTATAGATGACGTGGCCGATAGACTCCTTCTCCTCGACCTCGTCCTCGACATCGGCAGCGGCTGCAACCGTGCCGTCGCTCTTGGCGGCGAGCGCGCGGTCAATCAGCTTACCGGCGGCCTCAACAGACAGGGCCTTGGAAACACCAACGGAAACCATGGGCTTGCCGGCGAAACGCTCAGCCTGGACATCCTTATCGGCTGCGACGACAACGGCCTTGGCGCCAGCGATCTCGCTCTTGGTGAGCTCGTTCTCGACACCGACCTGGCCATGGGTCTCGACCTTAATGGTCAGACCGCGCTCGGCAGCTGCCTTCTCTAGCGCCTCCTTCGCCATGAAGGTGTGCGCGATACCGGTCGGGCAACCGGTGGCGGCGATGATGTCAAACTTAGCCATGTGTCCCTCCTTCTTGAGTACTGCGCCCGCAGGCGCTCCCCTACACGCGCGTCCTTGCGCGCTTTTCCACAACTGAAAGATACCAACCTACCGTCCGCGTGAGAAGAGACAAGGCGCAATTCTCCGGTGAAAGGTTCTTTCATAACCGTAAACGGTAAATGAAAGTTTACCATCAACACTTGAAACGGCAAGGTGTATCTTGTAATTGAAAATCCCCCTATACTATGACATTACAAACGAGTCCATTTTTCATGCCAACCAGGAGCCATCCATGACCGATAGTAGCAAGAGCGCACTTTCCCTCATTAGTACCCACCAGGGATACAGCGAGTCCGAGCAGCGCATTGTCGACTATATATTGGAGCACCAGTCCGAGGCGCCGCGCCTGACGGCCGCCCAGCTCTCACGAGCCGCCGCCACGTCCGAGGCGACGGTTTCGCGCTTCTGCCGCAAGCTGGGCTTTGGCAGCTTCCGCAGCTTTCAGTTTTCGTTGGCGCGCGACTTGGAGAGTCAGCGCAACGAGGGCCTGACTGACGAAGTCTCGCTCGACAACATGGAGCAGAGCCTTAAGAACATCCTGGCTGCAAAGGTGAGCGAGCTTAATGCGACCATCGACGGGATCGACCACGATACGCTGGCGGCTGTTGTACATGCCCTTAAGTATGCAGGGGTTATTGAGTTTGCGGCTGTGGGCAATACGAACGCAGTCGCGCTCGATGCGACGTTTAAGTTTTCGCAGCTGGGCCTGCGCTGCATGGCGAGTACCATTAGCGAGACATCAATCGGCTTTGCACTCACGTTGCGCCCCGGTGACGTCATCGTGCTCATCTCAAACTCCGGCAAATCGCGCCGACTGAATCGCATGGCAAAAGCAGCTCGCGACTGCGGTGCCACCGTAGTCGTCATCAGCAGCGACAGCAAGTCTCCACTCGCGCGCCTGGCAGACTACACTTTTAATACCGTCAACCACGAGGCGCTGCTGACGACGGGTGACTTTGCGTTCTCCAAGATCAGCGCCACGATGATCATCGAAGTTATCTACAACTTCCTGCTGCCCGAGATTGAAGACGCTCGCGAACATATCAGCTACTACGAGGAGCTCATCCAGCCGGACAAGGTCGTTGAGTAAAACGCGTAGTGGGACAAAAATTTCAGTCTATTTTGTCCCACCAACACCGCTGATACGACCTAGCCTCGAACTTCTTCGAGCATCTGCTTTGCGTGGGCCAAGCTTGCCTCGGACTGATCGCCGCTCAACATGCGGGCAATCTCGGCGGTACGCGCTTCGCCGGTTACCTCGTCCAAATGCGTCTGGGGAACATCGCCCGGCTCCTTGCTGACAACATAATGCTTGTCGGCCATGACGGCGACTTGCGCCAAGTGGGTTACGACAATCACTTGATGCGTAGCGGCAAGATCGGCCAGCACACCAGCAAGAGCACGAGCCGTGGAACCACCGACACCGGCATCGACCTCGTCAAATACCAGTGTGTCGACGCCGTCAGCATTACCCAAGACCACCTTGCTCGCCAGCATAACGCGACTGAGCTCGCCGCCCGAGGCAATGCGGCGCAGAGGGCGCGGCGTCAAGCCGGCACCGCTACGGTATAGCAGCTCGTAGCTCGAAGGACCAACGGGCGTCCACTCAGCACGGGGAAGATCGCGCGACTCCCAGACGAGCTCGGCGCCGCCCATCTCCAGGCGAGCCATCTGGCGGCCAACCTCGTGACAGAAGCGCGGGGCCGCCGTATTGCGAGCGCGCTTAAGCGCCTTGGCGGCAGCAAACAGTTCGCGCTCCGCCGCGCCAAGCGCTTCACGCGCCTTTTTGATCTGTTCATCGCCATCATCAACCAGGGACATCAGCTCTTGAGAGCGATCGCGCATGGCGAAAACATCGTCCATGGTGGGACCCCACTGACGCAACAGGCCCTTGAGGTCGGAATACCGCTCACGCATGCGAGCGAGCTCGCGCGGGTCGAAGGCGACGCCATCGCGATAGGCACGAAGCTCGTTCGCGCTATCCTCAAGGGAGATGCAGGCATCCGAAAGCGCATCGGCAATGTCGCCCAGTTTGCGATCGACGGTAGCCATACGGGAAAGCTCTGCCACGGCGCTGTTCACGGCATCGAGCGCTCCACCTTCGGCGGCAAGCGATGCATGGGCATCGTTAGCTGTGGCAACCAGTACCTCGGCATGTTCGGAGCGCGGCAGCAGTTCCTCGAGTTCCTCATACTCACCCGGCTTGGGGTCGACCTCGGCGATACGCTCCAGGGCGAAGCGCGCCTCCTCGACGCGACTCCCCTGCGCACGCGACGCCTCCTCTACGCGACGGACCTCCTTGGCAGCCGCACGCGACGCCTTGAAGCAGGCACGGTAACGGTCGAGCGCCTCGAGCGCAGAGCGACCAGCCCAGGCATCAACCATGGCAACATTATGCGCCGGATCGAGCAGACGCTGATGTTCATGCTGGCCGCACAGATCCATCATCACGCCGACGCGCTCGGAAAGCTCGCGCACGCTGGCGATGCGGCCGTCAATCTTGACGCGGCTGCGACCCTCGGCAGAAAGGCTGCGCTGCACGGTAAAGCCCTCCGTGTCGTGCGGGCCGTCGAACAAGCGCGCCTCGACGCTCGCCAGCGCCTCTCCCTCGCGCACGGTCGACGAATCTGCACGCTCGCCCAAAATGAGCTTGAGCGCCGAGAGCAGCGCGGTCTTGCCGGCACCGGTCTCGCCAGTCAAAACCGTTAGGCCCGCACTCGGCACCAGCGTCGCCTCGCGAATGAGTGCAATGTTGGAAACCTGCAGCTCATCGATCATGACGCACTCCGTAGAACACGCGGCTCACGGAGTTATAGAAGCTCTCGGGACCGTAATCGAGAAGCAGCACATCTCCGGGACCGCGACGCACCGCCACGCTCTCAACGGTGCCATCGCAGGTAATAAACTGCCCGTCGATGGCAATCGCCGGCACGCTCGGGCGATCATCGGACATAAAGATCTCGACGACATCACTCGGCGAGGTCAAAAAAGCGCGAGCCTGAATGGTATGCGGAGCGATGGGCACACAGACCATACCCGTGTAATCGGGGCTGACAATGGGGCCGCCGGCGGAAAGCGCGTAGCCGGTGGAGCCGGTCGCCGTCGAAACAACGACACCGTCGCCGCGAAGGCGGTCGATATGATGGCCGGACACCGTGATGTCAAATTCGACCATATCGGACAGGGGGCCGCGCGTAAGTGCCATATCGTTGAGGGCAAACGTGCGCACGACATCCTTCGCGCCGTCTTCGCGCACGGACACAATATCCGCGGCGATGGTGGCGCGGCGGCTCACGTGGAGCTCGCCGGACAGAGCATCGCTCACAACCTGCAGAATGTCGCGCTCCTCGGGGCTCGCAGCAGTTAAAAAGCCCAGGTGACCATAGGAAAGACCAAGGATAGGAATCTCGCGATGGTTGAGGATGCGGGCAGCGCGCAGCAACGTGCCGTCGCCGCCGAGCGTAATGACCAGATCGGAGCCATCAATATCAGGCGTGCTTTGAATCTTCGATCGCTGGTCGGCAGCCCATGCGACCTCGTAGCCCTGGCGCGAAAGCCAAAGCTCGAGCATCAGGCCGCTCTCGACCGCCTCTTGCTTGTAGTAATTGGGGACCAGAAAGACCTTCATAGCGTTGCAGCTTTCTCGCTCAAAGCCGATACCTGGGATTGAAGCTCATCGTCGGCGCGCTCCCCGGGGACAAACCTTGTGCCGTACAGGAAAAACTCAACGTTGCCCTTGGCACCATGAATGGGTGACACGCACACATCGACCGGGAACAGGCCCTTGGCGGCAAAAAGCTCAATCGCCGCCACGAGTGTATCGCGGCGGACGGCGGAGTCGGTCACGATACCGCCGTCGCCCACCAGCGCAGCCGGCGCCTCAAACTGGGGCTTTACGAGCGTGCAGAACGAACCCGAAGGCTTCAGGCACGCCAGCACGGCGTCGATGATATTCGCGATGCTGGTAAACGAGACATCACATACAGCCAGGTCGATGGCACCGGCATAGCCAAGCTCAGGCAGCTGCGTCACGTTTGTGCGCTCATGCAGCGTCACGCGATCGTCCTGACGCAACGACCAATCAAACTGGGCGCGACCCACGTCCACCGAAACAACGGTCGCAGCTCCGCGCTTGAGCAGACAATCGGTAAAGCCGCCGGTAGAGCAGCCTACGTCCAGGCAGACAAGGCCCGTCGGGTCGATACAAAACGCATCGAGCGCACCCTCGAGCTTAAGGCCGCCGCGCCCAACGTACGGAATGCGCCCCTTCACGTGCAGAGGCAAGCCCGGGGTCACCTTAAGGCCCGGCGAAGTCAAGCGCTCGCCGCCACTCGAGACCAGGCCGGCCATAAGAGTGCGAAGGGCATCCGCGCGATCGGCGCAGATGCCCTGTGAAATCAGTTCGTCATCAAGACGCACGCGTTTCATGAATGCCATCAACCATTCGTATCCGGAGATGCGGCTAACTATCCTGGGATTCGTTTGCCGCATCCTCATCGTATTCCTGTTCGAGCTTATCGGCCTCACGCGGCGTCAGCTCAAACTTGTCGACCATATCGACCGCGCGGGAGCCCAGCTCAATCGCTTCGTCAAACAGATCGAGTGAACGCTCCAAGGACGTATCCTTGGAGCGAACGGTAGCGATGATCTGGTCCAGACGGTCCGAGATCTCGTCAAAGTTGCGGACAGAACCCTCTGGCATGGCTACTCCTCGACGGAGTCGGCCTCGACGGCCTCAGCAGCGTCCATATCCTCGGCAAGTACACCGGCGGTAGCCTGAGCGGCAGCGACCTTGGCGGCAGCCTCAGCAGCCTGGGCCTCCTCGCGAGCGCGATCCTCGGCCAGCAGTTCCTGGTACAGGTCCTCACCCGGCAACTCCTCGCTGCGCGCGATCTTGCCCAGCACGCCGTTGACGAACGACGCGGACTGGTCGGTGCCATAGGCCTTGGCAAGTTCGACGGCCTCGTTGATCACGATAGCGTCCGAGACCTCTTCGTCGGTGAGGAAGCGCATCTCGTAGACGGCGATACGCAGCAGATTGCGGTCGGCGCCGGGCATGCGCATAAGATCCCAGTTCTTGGCGACGGCGCGCAGGGCACAGTCGATGCGATCGATATGCTCGTAGGCACCGCGGCACAGCTCCAGCGCATAGGGGTCGAGGGGGCCCTTCGAGATCAGGAAATCGCCCTCGAGGACGCGCTCGAGCGGGCTGTCCGTGGCCTCGGCCTGGAACAGCAGCTGCAGCGCCTGACTGCGGGCAAGCGTACGCCCGCGATAAACCTTAAGGCTCAAAGGTTACTCCTTGGGGAAAACGAGGCCGTCGATGCAAACGTCAACGCGCTCGACCTCAACGCCCACCTGGGCATCGATGGCAGCGACCACGGCAGCGCGAACGGCCTCGGCGAGTTTCTTGAACGGATAGCCAAAGAACACCACAACGCGCACGGTGAGTGCGAGCTTGTCGCCGACGACCTCGGTCTCGACCGCCGGCTCGGAAGCCGGGGCCTTGGACGAGAGCATCATGGAGACAAGGTTGGTGGCAAGGTCCTTGACGCCAACGGAGGCGATGCCCTCGACATCCGACACGGCGCGCGAGACGATGGCGGTCAGAACATCGGGCGAAATGCCGATGCCGTCAATCTTGATTTCCTGGGGCATGAGTCCTCCTAGAAGAGTTGGTTGCTAGACGCGGGAGACGAACTTGCCGTCGCGGGTGTCAACCTTGATGACCTCGCCCTCGTTGAGGTACATGGGGACCTGGATGACAGCGCCGGTGTCAATCGTGGCCGGCTTGGTGGAACCCTGGACGGTGTCGCCCTTAAAGCCCGGGTCGGTCTGGACGATGGTGGTCTCGATGAACATCGGCGGGGTCACGCCCATGAGCTCATCGTCGGCGAAGAGCAGCTGGCAGATGTCGTTCTCGCGCAGCCACTTGGAGTTCTCGCCCACCATGTCGTCGGGAACGGGAACCTGCTCATAGGACTCGTTGTCCATGAAGATGTAGTCGGTGCCATCGTTGTAGAGGTACTGGAACTCACGGGTGGTGAGCATGACGCTCTCGAACTTGGTGCCGGCGTTGCAGGTGTTCTCGACGACGCGGCCGCTCTTGATGTCGCGGGTCTTGTAGCGCACAAAAGCGCCACCCTTGCCCGGCTTGACATGCTGGAACTCGACGATGGTGTAGACCTTGTCCTTAATGCGGAGACCGAGGCCGTTCTTGAAGTCGGCGGTAGAAATGGTAGGCATAGCGACCTTTCTTGTTATGGGCAGAACGCACAAGCGTCCAAATTACATACGACCGAAATTATACACTTGCAGACGGCGCCTGCAGCGAGCGCATAAAAAGAGAACGCGGGGCGTCCGAATTGCTCCGGACGCCCCGCCCCAAAAATCTATCGAAATGGGCTAGCAATCGATGACGTGCAGGTCGTGCGGGGTCTTGGTGAAGGGCTCATATCCGTTCTCGGTGACGACGCCGTAGTCCTCCAGGCGCACGCCGCCCACACCGGGCAGGTAGACGCCGGGCTCCATGGTGACAACCGAGCCGACCTCGATGATGTTCTTGCTGCGGTTAAAGTTGGGCAGCTCGTGGATGTCGATACCAACGCCGTGGCCCAGGCCATGGTTGTAGTAATCGCCATAACCGGCATCGCCGATGATCTTCTTGGAAAGCTTGAAAATGTCGTTGCCCTCGACGCCCGGATGGATGGCGGCGACGCACTCCTCGTGCGTACGGCGCACGAGCGCGTACAGGTCGAGCTGTTCCTGGGTAGGCTCGCCCATCACGACAGTGCGCGTCATGTCGGAACGATAATCGCAGTAGCCCGCGCCGTAATCCATGAGGACGAAGTCGCCCTTCTCGATGACACGGTCACTCGGCACGGCATGCGGGTTGGCGGTGTTGGGACCGCTCGCCACAATGGAACCGAAGGCCAGGCTGTCGGCGCCGTTGGCGAACATAAAGTTCTCGAGCTCGTTGCGAACCTGCTTCTCGGTCATACCGGGTTTAATAAAGCCGAGCATATGCTGGAAGGCGGCATCGGTGATCGACTGCGCATGGCGCATGAGCTCGATCTCCTCGGCATCCTTGATGGCGCGCATCTTGCGGATGTCGTCGTGCATCAACGGCAGCATGCAGGCGACAGAGCGGTCCTCCAGGCCGCGCTGAATGCCCTGGTAGAAGTTAATCTGCATGTCATCCTCGACAACGCAGACGCGGCAATTGTTGGCCGCGATCTTGCCGGCGACCCAGCCGGGAATGGTGCCCTCGTCCATGTCGTAGACCCAGGGGCTGCCGGCGGGCGTGTTCTCCTCAAAGCTGTTGAGGTAGCGCGAGTCGGTGTGGAACAGGCACTGGTCAGCCGTAATAAACGCGGCGTGCGGGAACTCGAAGGTGTAGTCGAAGACGCCCTTCACGCCCGTGAGCCAACGAAGGTTAGCCTCGTCGCGCACCACGATGGCATCGTAGCCACGCTCGACCATCAGGGCACGGACACGCTCGATACGACCGGCAGGACCGGCAGCAAACTCAGACATGCAGTTTCCTTTCTTGTTGTCTCTATATAGACGGGACGGGTCTCAACCGAACGACGGAATCGCATGCGATCCGCAACCGATTGAAAACCCGCCCCTCAACATGATACGAAAGACGATGGATGTCAATAAATCTTAGAGAAGTTCTTTGCGAGAAGCCAAGTAGGCGTGAACATGGCGCTCAAGAACCTCGTCCTCAACGCTCGTTAGACGAATGGCGCCGAGTGCCGCGGGCAGCGGCAACATGCTACGGTTTGAGCGGGCAAACTGCTGCCTGCGGAACTCCTCGATATATGCGACAGGCTCCAGATCGAAGGCAAGTTCCTCGATACCAAAGTCCTCCAGGCAGTCATCGACCTCAAAGACGTAATCAATATCAAAGTCGCAGGCATCATGTGCTAGGCGCGCCTCAAAGCGCATGCCCTCGGATAACAGCTGATAGGCAGGGACCTGCGAAGCGGCATCGCCCAAGCAGGCGCGCAGGGTACGCTCCCCCGTCTTGCCAAAATCGAGCGCATGGCGAGCGCTCGGGTTCGTGGCCATCAGTACGTCCTTACGGGCAGTCTGAGACCATTGAACGGCATTGACGAGCGCGACCTCCTCGCCCGCGAGAATCTCGGGGACGGTCTCAGTAAACTGATTCCAGCGGGACTTACTGCTCGAAAGCATGGTGCCAACAAGCACCACAAAGCCGAGCTTGAGGTCCTCGGGGTCCGCCTCACGAACAAGGTCGAGGTCACACACGACCAAGCCCGGCTCGGGACGGAACGCGATAGCGGGAAGCGCATTGGCCGACGAGGCGACGAGCGGCTTCATGGTCGTCGCGACCGTGAGCATGGCGTCGAAGGTCGTCGGCAACAGCGCGCACTCGGTTCGGCCGCACCACTGGTTGGCGCACCAGCTAACAACCGAGCAGGTTGCGGCATCGCCAACGGCGACAACCAGATCGTCGCAGGTAACGCCGTTGGCAGACAGGGCGCCAAAGATCGCATCGGCATCGGCCAGCGTGGCACCAGCAGGCGAAACCTCGAGGACTAGCTGCGACACGGCAAAACCGGCGTCGACCAGCGCATGCTCGACGACTTCACCAAAACGCTCGGATGTGGCGGTGTTCCAAACGACCATCGCGCGCTTAGGCTTGCCCACGGCCGAGGCAAACATACGCGACAGTTCATCGAACGCGCCCAATCCGACGCGGACATCGACGCTGCGGTTTTGGAAATTGATCAGTTGACGGCGAATCATAGCAGTCCACGCTCCAAAAGCATCTCGGCACAAAGGTAGGAAACGTCCTCGAAGGACTTGTTGCGAATATCAAGGGTAAGGTCGGCAGCCTGGCGATACAGCGGACGGCGATGCTCAAACAGGCGCGCGGCATGCTCAGGCGAGCGGAAATCGGGGCGCGTGTCGGACCGACGAATCTGGCGAATCGAATCCTCGAAGTCGCCCTCGAGGTACACGCACGTACCCATTTCGTGCATCAGCTCAATATTCACCGGTGTCTCGACGATACCGCCCCCGCACGAAACCAACAGGCTGCGCTCACTTTGGAGCGAACGGAGCGCCGAGGTCTCGAGCTCGCGAAAACGATCCTCGCCCTCGGTCTCAAAAATCTCGGTTACCGACTTGCCGCAACGGCGCACGACCAGGCGGTCGGTATCGATAAAACGCCGCTTGAACATAGTGCCGACGTTGCGCGCGAGCGTCGATTTGCCCGCGCCCAAAAAGCCGATAAAGAAGATATGGTCGCAGCCGTGTTTGGTGTGCTGGGACATAGCGTGACCTATTCCTCGCAGGGAAGGTCGCGAAGGGCCCGGCGCTCAAAGATACGGAAGATCTGCGTATACCACAGGTCCTGCGTCGCCTGCGGCTTTACCAGAATGGTATCGACGCCGGCGAAGTTGCCGCTCCACACGTCCGTGTAGAGCTGATCACCGATCAGTACCGCCTCGTCGGCCGTGGCGCCGAGACGCTTAAGACCCGCCTTGAGGGCAAACGGCGCCGGCTTCATGGCGTGGCTGATGGCCTCGAGTCCCAGCTCGCGTGCAGAGCTCATGACCTGATCGCGATGCCAGTTGTTGGACACCATGCACAGCTTAAAGCCTTTGGCGCGGGCGGCATCGAGCCAGGCGGAAACCGCGGCGGGAACCTGCTCGGTGTCGCGCGGCACCAGGGTGTTATCGCGATCGAGCAGAATGGCGCGTTTGCCGTCGGCCCACAGGGTATCAAGGTCGATGCGATCGACCGAGGCAACGTAACGTTTGGGGCTAAAAATCCTCATGCTAATTCCAAGACTGTTGATGCTCTTCGTAGGTTTGCGAGAAGTACTCCTCGTCCTGCGTAATGTAGAAATACAGGTCATCGGAGTCGGTCGGCTCAAGGGTGGCCTTGAGCGCCTCGAGCGACGGAGAGCAGATGGGCGTGGGCGGCAGGCCCTCATGCTTATAGGTGTTATACGGGCTATCGCTCTGGAGGTCGTCGGCGGTAACCTCGCCACCGGTGACATACATCATGGTCGCATCGCTGTTGAGATAGCGCAGGCCGTCGAGCTTGCCGGCAAGGCGGTTGTAGAAGACCGAGGCCACATGCGCACGTTGATCGACGTTGAGGCCCTCGCGCTCAACGATAGAGGCCAAGTTGACGATATCGTAGTCAGACATCTCCACACCGTAGCGTTCCTTGATCTTGGCTTCGCAGCTCGCAAAGTCAAGCGACTTGTACTCGGTCTTAAACTGATCGAGCATGGCGCGAATCACGTCATCAGCCGTCGGCGAATCGCCTAACGAATAGGTCTTGGGGAATAAGAAACCCTCGAGCGAATCGTTGGCGGCGCCCTTAAGGAAGCTATAGTCGTCCACGTAGTTAGAGGCCTTGGCCTGATTGAGGAAGTCTTCCTTAGAGATGCTGTCGTAGGCCTGGGCCACACGGTCCGCGACTTGATCGACTGTCAGGCCCTCAGGGATAGTCAGCGCATTGGAGCCCGCGTTGGGGCCTTCCATGAGCTGCTGGACGACCTTGGTCGCATCCATGAGCGTGGAGAACGAGTAGGTGCCAGGCTTAAGCGACATATCGGCGTTGAGCTTTTTCACCGCCGCGTAGTAATCCTTAGGATTTTCGACGATATGGTTCTCGGAGAGAATCGAGGCGATCGTATCGCCCGAAGCACCGTCGGGAATGGTCACCGTAACCTGCTGACCAGCCGTGACCTTCGTATCCTCACCGGTAAAGAAGCCCTTGACGGCAGGCACGACAAAGAAAGCGATAGCAGCAAGCGCGATTACGGCCACCACGACGCCGACAATCATAGGCACCAGGGAGCTTTTCTTTTGGGCACCGCGACGAGCATGCGTGTTGTAGCTCGAGCGGGTCGCCGGAGCAACGCCATGCGAGCCGCGAGCGTGATGCGAATGCGATTGGGGGGCCTGCGTTCTCTGGGTAGGTGCCTGCTGCTTAAAGCGAATACCGCCTGCGGGCTGAGCCGAACGAGCAGTGGGCTGCTGAGCCGCGTGAGAAGCCGGATGCTGAACCGAACGAGCAGAAGGCTGCTGACCCGTCCGTTGAACAGGTTGGGCCGAACGAGAGGAGGACTGCACCGGACGCGCGGCAGACTGAGCTGCGCGCTGGGTCGGCTGTGCCGGACGCTGGCCAGGCTGGGCAGGGCGCGGCGTAGGCTGCCCATAGCGATTCTGCTGGCGCGGATCGGAAGCGCTAGGCATGCGAAACCTCCTCGTTTTTACGATCGAGCCATGTCTGTAAGAACAGGCTGGCGGCGATCATGTCAATCTTGCCCCTCATCTGCTTTTCGTTGAGCCCCTGCTCGCGCAGGATTCTCTTGGCCTCCTGCGAGGACAGACGCTCGTCCTCAAACTCCAGCGGAAGCTCGAGCTCGTCGGCAATCTTTTGGGCCACGGCGGCGACGCGCTCGGCCTGGGGACCGGGCTCACCGGCCATGGTCAAGGGACGTCCGCTTACCAGGATATCGGGCTCATAGTCCTCAACCAGGTAACTGAACGTCTTGGCCATGCCAGTGACCTCGGCAGCCGGAAGCACCTTGACAGGCATTGCCATCTTGCCATCACGGCTCGAGACGGCAATGCCAATCCTGGTCTCCCCTATGTCCAGTGCGAGCGCGACCACAGCGACTACTTATGTTCTTAGGCGCCAAGCGCGGTCTTGGCGGCCGCGAGGGCATCGGCGATACCGGCGGCGTTCTTGCCACCGGCCTGGGCCATGTTGGGACGACCGCCACCGCGACCATCGACCAGGCCCGCGATCTGCTTGATCACGTTACCGGCGTGGAAACCGGCCTTCACGGCGTCATCGGAGCCGGCGGCGAGCAGAGCCGGGGTGCCCTTCTCGGTCACGCTGGCAACGACGCAGGCGACGGGGCCGGCAACCTTCTGGTGCACGGTATCCCAGACGTTTCGCAGGTCAGCAGCCTCAAGGCCCTGGAGCTCAGCGACAACGAGCTTGTAGCCATTCAGCTCGACAGCGCCGTCGATGGCGCTGGAAATCGCATCGGAGGAGCCACCGGTGAGTGCCTTCTTGAGCTTGTTGGAAGTCTCGCGCAGCTCGGCCTGTAGGTTCTCCACGCGGGCGGGAACCTCGTCAACGCGGCACTTGAGCGCAGAAGCGGCGGCGTCAACGAGCGCCAGGCGGTCGGCCATGTAATCGAGAGCGCCCTTGGAGGTCACGGCCTCGATACGGCGGACGTTGGAGCCCGTGGAAGACTCGGAGATGATCTTGAACAGACCGATCTCGGCGGTGTTGGCGGCATGCGTACCACCGCAGAGCTCGCGGGAGAACGGCTGATCCTCGGCGCCCACGGAGACAACGCGGACGACGTCGCCGTACTTCTCGCCAAACAGGGCGACAGCACCGGCAGCCTTGGCCTCGTCGATGCCCATGACGCGGGTCACGACCGGCTTGGAAGCGAAGATCTGCTGGTTGACCAGGTCCTCGACAGCCTTGAGCTGCTCGGAGGACAGGGCCTCGAAGTGCGTGAAGTCAAAGCGCAGGTGCTCGGGCGTCACCAACGAGCCAGCCTGGGAGACATGCTCGCCCAGGACCTGCTTAAGCGCGGCGTCGAGCAGGTGCGTGGCGGTGTGGTTGCGACGCAGGAAGCCACGGCGCTCGGCGTCGAGCGCGGCGGTCACAGTAGCACCGACGGTCAGCGTGCCCTCGGCAACGTGAGCAACGTGGGCATACAGGCCGTTGTGGTTCTTGGTATCGGAAATGGTCAGCGCAACGCCCTCGGCGGAAAGCTCGCCGGCGTCGCCCTGCTGGCCGCCCATCTCGGCGTAGAACGGGGTGCGGTCGAGCACGACCTCGACGTCCTCGCCCGCAGCGGCGGACTCGACGGACTCGCCGTTGCGCACGATGGCGACAACCTTGGCGCCATCGATGACGTCGTTGTCATAGCCGTCGAACTCGGTCGCAGCAACCTTGTCGGAAAGCTCGACCCACACGTCGTTGAAGCTACCCCAGGCATCGCCCTTGGCGTTGGCGCGGGCACGGGCCTTCTGGTCCTCCATGCAAGCGGTGAAGCCATCCATATCGACGTCGTGACCGGCGGTGCCGGCGATCTCGACAGTCAGGTCAATGGGGAAACCAAAGGTGTCGTGAAGCTTAAAGGCAACATCGCCCGGAAGGACAGCGCCGTCGGCGAGCGCGGCCAGGGCCTCGTCCAGGTAAACGCGGCCGTTGTCGAGCGTCGTGGAGAAGCGCTCCTCCTCGGATGCGACGATGCCCTTAACGAGCGCGACGTTCTTGAGCAGCTCGGGATAAGCCTCGCCCATCTGAGCGTTGACCTCGTCGATAAACTTAGTCAGGAAGGCGCCCTCGATGCCCAGCAGACGACCGTGGAACACGGCACGACGGAGCAGGCGGCGCAGGACATACTCGCGGCCCTCGTTACCGGGCAGGATGCCGTCCGAGATCATAAAGTCGACGGCACGGGAGTGGTCGGCGATGATGCGCAGGGAGCGGCTGGCACCGGAGTAATCGTCGGCGTCATAGGTCTTGCCGCTGATCTTCTCACCGAGCTTGATGAGGTGCTGCATCAGATCGCCGTCGTAGTTAGCGGTCTTGTGCTGCATGATGGCGGCCATGCGCTCCAGACCCATGCCCGTATCGAGGTTGCGGTGCGGCAGCTCCGGCATGGAGCCGTCCTCCTGGCGGTCGTACTGGGTAAACACGAGGTTCCAGAACTCAAGGAAGCGGTCGCAGTCGCAGCCAGGCTTGCAATCGGGGCTGCCGCAACCGACCTCTTCGCCCATGTCAAAGTAGATCTCGGAGCACGGACCGCAGGGGCCGGTGGGGCCAGCGGCCCAGAAGTTGTCGTCCTCGCCCAGGCGGGAGATGTGATCCTCGGCAACGCCCAGAGAGCGCCACACATCGTGGGTCTCGTCGTCCTCGGTAAAGACGGTGAAGTACAGGCGGTCGAGCGGCAGCTTGAACTCCTTGGTGATGAGCTCAAAGGCCCAAGCGCAGGCCTGCTGCTTGGAGACGCCGCCAAAGGAGAAGTCGCCGAGCATCTCAAAGAAGGACAGGTGGCGGCCATCCTCGCCGATGCAGTCGATATCGTTGGTGCGGACGCACTTCTGGCAGGAGATCGCGCCGATCTCCTTCATGGTCTTCTTGCCCTGGTAGTACTCCTTAAACTGGTTCATGCCGGCATTGGCAAGCAGCAGCGAAGGATCGTCGGGAACAAGAGACGAAGAAGGATAGAGCTTAAGACCGCGCTCCTCAAAGAAGTTGAGGAACTTGGAGCGGATCTCGGCCGTAGTCATTGACGGGTAGTCAGCACTCATAGAGGGAATCTCCTCGGTTTCACATCGAAACAGTTCAAACGTAACGATATTACCATCCCGCCGCGCCTGTGCAAAAAAGAGGGCCGCCAAACGGCGACCCTCCAGCGAAAGTGCATGCTATTTAGGTCTGTTAAATACTTTGAAAAAAATGATTTCGGTAAAATTGTATATAAGAATCGTCCGAAAGGAGCGATCGATGAATAGCAAACGGTTTGTCGTGAATGCACTAACCTCGGTAGCCCTTTTAGCAATCTTCGCTTACTCGAGCTGGTATGTGAACCAGCCGAGATTTGGCTACGCATTGTACGCAGTAGCATCTGGCGATAAAGCGTATTACACCCTAAGCGCAATTGACGCCATCTTTTTCTATGTGGCCGGCCCCTTATCAATCGCTTTGCTCGTGTTTCTTGTCTTTTACAACATCAAGAAACGCTAACGGGGCCTATTTGGAATCCGAATCGTCCATGGAGCCGTCGATGCCGGTTTTGGTGTCGTCGTCAGAGCTTGTGTCGTCGTCCTTGGCAAAGGGGTTCTTAAAGAAACCCGTCGCGTCGGGCTGCAGGCCTGAGAGCTTAATCCAGGGATTATCGAGCTCGGGCTTGGGCATGGCCTGGGCCTCGGGCGCGGTCTCGTTGCCGATGAGCTCGGACTCGTAGATGAACGTATCGTCTCCAAGCGCGTCATAGGCGGCGACAGGATTGCCCTCGGTATCGCGATACGGCGTGCCCTTAAACACGGCGCCGTCGTATGCCACAAGCTGGCGACCGGTCTCGTTCTCAAAGTAGTAGACGAAAATGCCCTTGAGAGCTGCGCACAGCGGGATGGCAATGATCATGCCGATGGGACCCATGAGCGCCGAACCGATAACGAGCGCCGTGAGGCTCATGATAGGATGCACCTGTACTGAGCTCTGCATGACCTTAGGCGAAATCACGTTATCGGTGACGTTTTGCGCGACCATCGTCACGACGAGCGTCCATAACGCCAACATGGGGCTGAACATGAAGCCGAGCACTGTGGCGATTGCTGCGCTCACCCAGGGGCCGACAACCGGAACCAAATGCATGATACCGGTAAAGATAGCCATGAGCGCCGCATACGGATGGCCGATGAACATAAAACCGATAAAGGCGAGGAAACCGCCGCAGATGGACGTCACGACCATACCACGCATGTAGCCGCCCACCGAGCGCGACAGAATGGCAACCATAAAGCGGTACGAGGTCTCCTTTTCCTGTCAGATAATGGTGCAGATCTCGTGGTGCATGCGAGGGTAGTCGCAGGCCATCCAATAGGCAAGCACCAGGCCCAGGAAGATGACGAACAGCTGCGAGGCTGTGTTGGTAATGAGCGGGAATACACCGCGACCGAGCTCGGCAGCGATTTGCGAGACGTACTTGGACGCCACGGTAACCAGCGAAGAAAGATTGTCGTCCAGATACTCCTTGAGCGGCGTGTTGTTGAGCGTCTTGGCGTGCGAGAGCATCTCATTGAGGTCGCCGCCCGCAACGCGAAGCTGCGCGGGCAGACGGCTCAGGACTTCCATAATCTGGCCGAACAGAATCGGCGACAGGATGCAGACGACGCCGACGAGCACCGCCACAACCACGATGAGCGCGACAAGCGAACCGATGCCACGACCGACGCCGTGATGCTCGAGCCAGTTAGTGATCGGCGACATCACAAAAGCGATGATGGAACCGACAGCGAGAAACTCGATAACCGGCGCCAGGATTCCCATAAGGTTAAAGATGACAGCGGCGATAACGATGCAACCGACGACGGCCCAAATGCGCAGCGTCAGAATACGGGTATCGCGAAGCGTGCGGTCGGATTGTTGGGGGTGCTCATTCATGAACGAACCATCACTCCGTCGGGGTCAATCTTGTCTTGAATCTTCTTAAGCGTGCGGCGAAGCAGGCGCGAGACCTGCACCTGCGAGATGCCAAGCTTCTTGGCAATCTCGATCTGGGTCATGCCCTTAACGAAGCGCAGCTCGATAACCTCGCGCTCGCGCGGCGAAAAATCGCGGATGGCTTCCTCGATTACCAGGCGGTCATCGGTAAAGTCGAGCTCGTTGTCGTCGTCGGCATAGCGATCGAGAATCGAAGGCGCATCATCGGAATCGGACGCACCGGGGGCCTCGATGGGCACCGAGGTGTAGGCCGAGGACGATTCCATGGCTTCGAGCACCTCGTCGACGGTCACGTCCAGGTATTCTGCGATTTCCTCAACCTTAGGCGAACGCTGCAGCTCGTTGGTGAGCTTATCGGTAGCCTGGTTGACCTTGGCCGAGAGCTCCTGCAAACGACGGGGCACGCGCACACTCCAGCCCTTGTCGCGGAAGTGGCGCTTAATCTCGCCCAAGATGGTGGGCGTGGCAAACGTCGTGAACTCAAGTCCGCGTTCAGGGTCAAAGCGGTCGATAGCCTTGAGCAGGCCCAAATAGCCGACCTGCAAAAGGTCATCGAGCGGCTCGCCGCGGTTCTTAAATTTGTTGGCAAGAAACCTTACCAGATTCATATGGGACATGACGAGCTGCTCGCGGGCATCCGGATCACCGGTCTCCTTATAACGACGAAACAGCTCGCGGGTTTTCTCCTTGTCCCAAGCGGTCTTGCCGCTCCGGGAACGTTCGGTCATATTAGATATCCGCCTTGAGGTCGAGGGAAAGCGTTAGGGGCGCCGCAGTCTTTTCGTAGGAATCGCACACGCTTGCAAGAATGAGCTCGGCATACACAGCAGCCTGGTCATCCTCGTCGACGGTGGCCTGTTCCCCAAAGGTAAAGGTCATGCCGACGTGAGATTCGTCCACATCGAAATTGATCGTGATGTCGTCGCAGTCGACCGCGGTGCACCCAAAGATGAAGGCTTCCTCGGCAGCCATGCGGATATCCTCGATGCGATCGACGGACATAGAGCACAGGGCGCCGACGTTGGCGGCCGTCATGCGCACCAAGCGCGCGAGACGCGGATCACCGGCAACGCTCAGCGTAATGGGGCAGGTTGCTTCACTACTCATCGCAGGACTCCTCGGAGGTCTCGGCAGGCGTATAGGTGTAATACTGAGCAGGCTTAGCAGCGGGCTTCTGAACATCATCGTCGTCAGCAGCGGCATCGTCATCGTCAATCAGAACGCGCTCAGTAGGCTGCTCGGCCTCGGCGGCGGCAGCGGCGAGCTTGCGATCGGCGTCGGCTGCAGGAGCCTTCACCTTATTGAAGAGCTTCTGCACGGCGCCAGCAGCAGAATCAGTCACGCTCGATACGGCATTGCTGGCCTCGGCCACGCTGCCCGTGACCTCGGAGATGTCGCGAACGACCGCCTCAACCTCAACGAGGTTGGACGTCAGGGCATCAACGGCAGTCTTGCTCGACTTGAGGAGCGGCTCAACCTGTGCCAGCGCGGGGGTGAGCTCATCGACAGCGCCATCGAGCTTTGCCACCACAGGCTGTGCCTCGGCGAGCGTATTGTTAAGGTCACTCACCGTCTTGTCGAGCGAGTCGACGACGGTGCGAGTCTTGCGCAGCGTGAGCGCGAGCTCGACAACAGCCCACACGCCGGCAACGGCGAGCAGCAGCAGGGCGATTTGAATGGGACTCATACAAGCCTCCCGAAGGAATCGAAATACAGACGTTTTTCATGGTACCCCAAAGAAGGGCAAAGATACCCAAAGGGAATGCGCGAGGCGCCAATGGCCTACTTGGGAGCGTTGCCGCTACGGTCGCGCTCGCTTTGCTCCACACGCCACTCTTCCCAACCGCGGCCGGCAGGCTGCCAGAACGCGCCGCGCTCCAACCCCTCGGGCAAATAGCGCTGATCGACCCAGCCTTCGGGATAATCGTGCGGGTACTTGTATACACCGTACTCGTCGCTGCCGGGACGGTGACGATCGCGCAGGTAGCTGGGCACCTCGCGAAGACCACTGCTGTGGATATCGGCCAGCGCCGCATCGATCGAGGCCTCGCACGCGTTGGACTTAGGCGCCAGGCACACATAGAGCGCAGCCTGAGCCAGGTTGATGCGACACTCGGGATAGCCAATGACCTCGGCAGATTTAAATGCGGCATGCGCCACCAAAAGCGCCTGCGGGTCGGCGTTGCCAACATCCTCGGAAGCCTGAATCATAATGCGGCGAGCGATAAACTTGGGATCCTCCCCCGCATCGATCATGCGCGCAAGCCAATAAATGGTGGCATCGGGGTCGCTGCCGCGCATAGATTTAATAAACGCACTGATAATGTCGTAGTGCATGTCACCGTTTTTGTCATACGAAAACCCACGACGCGGATTGGCGATCTTCACGTCATCCACGGTAATGGGATAGCGTTCCCCCGCCGCCGGCGCTGGCGTTCCCTCAGTATCGGGACGCGTAACGGCAATCTCACTCGCAAGCTCGAGCGTCGTGAGCGCCGAGCGCGCATCACCCGCGGCCAGCGTGCAAATGGTCTTGACTGTATCCTCATCGGCCGAGAACTTACCGTTTAAACCCTGCGGCGCCTCGAGCGCACGCTCAATGAGCATGGCGATATCCTCGTCCTTCAGGTGCTCAAGCTCTACAACACGCCCACGCGAGAGCAATGCCGAGTTGACCTCAAAGTACGGGTTTTCCGTCGTGGCGCCAATCATAATGACGGTGCGGTTCTCGACCGCATGCAGCAGGGCATCTTGCTGCGACTTCGAAAAGCGATGGATCTCATCGATAAACAGAATGGTGCGGCGGTCGTAGGTGTTCAGACGGGTCTTAGCCTCATCGATTACGCGGCGCAGATCCTTCACAGTGCCCGTCACGGCGCTGACCTCGACAAACTCGCTCTTGGTATGGTTGGCGATAATGTGGGCCAGCGTCGTCTTGCCCGTGCCAGCCGGGCCGTACAGAATCACGCTCGACAGCACGTCATGCTCAATCGCGGCGCGCAGCCACGAGCCCTTACCGACGGCCTTTTGCTGGCCCACATACTCGTCGAGCGAATTGGGGCGCATACGCACCGCAAGCGGCGCATTTTTAAAGGAGCGCTCGCGCGTCGAAGCAGAAAAAAGGTCGTCCATAGCCATCCCGTGCATTAATCAAAATCGTTGTTGACCAACAGTATACCGAAAGGATACGAACTACCGTTCGTTAATATAGGTACGATGCGGAAACTCTAATCCCGGGAACAGTTTGCTCGTCAGCTCACAAAAATAACCATCCGTCATGCTTGCGATGTAATCGACGACGGCCTGATCCTTGTCGTCCTGCCAAGCATAGGTGCGGCCATAATAGGAAAGCTGCTGCTCAACACGCGAAATGTGGTGCTTAAAGATGTAGGAGGACTCGTCACCCTCGTTTATATCCTGCAGGCAACGGTCGTAGAGCTTTTCGAAGGCCTCGCGCAGTTCCGCTTCGGAGTCGCCTTCGATACCGCCCTTGCTATAGATCTTCTCGTAGTTCTCGCGCTTAGCCCGGCGGATCTCCTCAAACAGGTCCTCGCTCATCTCGATACGCGGTTTGCCATAGCTATGCTCAACGATATCGATAGAAGCGTGCGTGAGGATCCAGCTGTTATAGGCGCCGCCCCGACCATCGTCAAAAGCGTCGGGCGACAGCAGGCCCGCCGCAATAGCGTCCTGACGATCACGACCGACGTAGGCGAGGATATCCGAGATACGCACCACACAGCCCTCGAGCGTCATGGGACGAAGGTGCTCGATCGCGCCATAGCCCGTGGCAATGCAGTCCTCGACGGTACGGTCGAACTGGTCAAACGACGCCATGTCCGAGAGTTCAAAGACACGCTGCTCGTACTCGCCGTTATGGCACAGCACGCCGTCGAGCGCCTGGAGCGACACGTTGCGGCCGTACAGCGCGTCGAGCACGCGGACGGACTGCACGTTATGGAAAAAATAACGACCCGTACGCTCGTGATAGATATCGTTGAGGAAACGCTCGCCGGCATGGCCAAAGGGCGTGTGGCCCAAATCGTGGCCCAGGCCAATCGCCTCGATCAAATCGCAGTTGAGGCCCAGGGCACGGCCGATATCGCGGGCAATGCGCGAGACGAGCTGCACATGAAGGCCGCGCCGCGACAGATCGTCGTTGCTGCGAAAGCTAAAGACCTGCGTTTTGCCTGCATAACGCGTGTACGCAGGAAGATGAAGAATCTTTTCGGTGTCGCGCATAAATGCCGGTCGCATGAGTGTGCCTTTGTCGGCAGCGCGATCAATACGACGAATGACCTGGTCATCGCCGCATCGATAAGGATTAACGACACCCGAGGCGCGGTCGGCGGCGATACGCTCGACCAGCTCGGGCGACAACGCCGCGGGAATGCGGTCCATGCGCGCCTCAATGACGGCCGTTTCTTGATTAGTTGCCATGGCATGCTCCTTAAAAAGGATGCGCAATCGGTTACAATGTGCAGCCCACGACCTCGATTATGGCAAATATCGGCACCAAAAACGGGAGCAATGGCAGGGAGCGCGATTTTGTGAAGAGGCAGGAGAGGGCCAGGACCAGGAGCGCGACGGCAAATGCCACGATGCCCCCCAGAGGGTCGAGCGTGCAAAGCGCGAAAAGCGCCTTGGCATCCCCCATGCCGATGCCGGGGGCCTGGCGGAAACGCCGCCAAAGCGACTCAGTAAGCACAAGGGCAAGGTAGACGATGACCGCAAGACCGGCGTGGTCAAGCGCCGTGTTAACACCTCTGTCGAGCCAAACGCCTGCAAGCGCCGCCACCGCACACACGCCGGCAAGCTCATTGGGAAACCGCCGCTCACGGGCATCAATCACCGCGCCGGCAAAAGCGCAGATCCAAAATGGGATGTAGAACATCGTGCACCTCCATGAACAGCTGCTCAAAAGCAAAAACCACCAAAAAGGTGCCTGTCCCCTTTGTGGTGGTTTTGGTGGTGGTTATTTAGCGCCCTGCATGACCTCGTCGAGGGTAACGTTGACGGCATGCTGCGTCGGGACCCAGTCGACCTTCAGGAACAACGCAGCCACCGTAATGGGGATATAGCTGAACATAAAGATCGGGAAGGTAAACATGTTGGTCACCAGGCGCCACTTTTGCGCGCAATGGATGTGCTTGTACTCGAAGATAGTCGTGAGCAGCGCCAGGATAAAGAAGGTCTGATACATCATCGCGAAGGTCATAATGAGCGAGGCGGCACAAGCCTGCATCTCGACCTCGGTGGCCAAGAAGCCGTGCGAAAGCCCACCCACGATCAGGAACGTCGCATTGGCGAGCATGGAGATCAGGGACAGCAGCATGCCCGGAGCGATGGTCATAAACATGTCATATGCGGCAAAGCGATGATAGCGAAACGTCGATTTGACAAGATGCTTGCCGTAGGTAAAAAAGACCTGGTAGAAGCCCTTGGTCCAACGCATGCGCTGTTTCCAGGACGCCTTAAACGTCACCGGCTGCTCGTCAAAGAACTCCGCCGGCGCATAACCGATGCGGATGCCGTGAATGGCGCAGAACGTGGTGAACTGGATGTCCTCGGTCAGTGTATGGAACTGCCAGCCGTGCATGCCCTCGATAACACTGGCGGAGATGAGGTAACCCGAACCCGAGACAGCGCAGGAAGTCTTGCAGATATTACGCGCGTTGTTGAGGAAGCGGGCCTCACGCAGATACCAGGTGGCGTTGGCAGACGAAATCCACGAGCTGCCGAAGTTCTTGGAGTTACGATAGCTCGTGACCACATGAAAGCCCTGGTCAAAGGCATCATTCATCTTGGAGACGTAATCGCGGGAGATAACGTTGTCGGCATCGAAGATAAAGTAACCCTCAAACGTGTCGGGATACTCGTTGAGAATGCGGTCGAAACCAAAGTCCATGACCCAGCTCTTGCCCTTACGGGCCAGGTCATTGCGCTCATAGACGATGGCGCCCGCCTCGCGCGCGAGCTGCGCCGTGTTATCGGTGCAGGCATCGGCGACCACGAAGACCTCGATAAGCTCGGACGGATAATCCTGGTCCTTGATGGAGCGAACGAGGTTGGCGATCACGGCCTCCTCGTTATGCGCCGCGATAAAGAAGGCATACCGGTGGAGTTTTTTGGCCTTGGGAGGCGCGACCTCGCCACGAAGAGCGCCAATGACAAAGAAGACCACCTGGTACAGAAAGCAGACCGTGAGCAGCGTAACCACAATCTGGTTGAAGATCACGATGGGTGTGTTGGTTTGTAAAAAGGCGAGCATGCAGGCTCCCAGCAACGCGTTACGTAAACAACCGTATATCTTACCGCAGGCTTACCGAGTTCAAGAAACCACCTAATACTGGCTAGGCTTCGAGCAGACCGAGCTGCGGAACGATTTCGTCGCCGGCAGCGGTGCGGCCAAGCGAGCGCGGGGCCAGGTCGTCAAGAACCGCAGCGAGATCCCACGGCAGCTCATCGCGGCACTCAATGCGCTCCCCCGTCACGGGATGGTCGAATGCGACGCGCCAGGAATGAAGGAATTGCCTGGTCAGACCCTGATCGGCGCGTGCATCGCACTTGCCGTAGAGCGGATCTCCCACGCAGGCGTGGTTGATATGGCGCATATGCACGCGAATCTGATGCGTGCGGCCCGTAAACAGGTGGCACTCGACAAGCGTGTAGCCGTCGTCGAAACGCGTGGAATCAAAGCGCTCAAGGACCTTGAAGGTCGTGATGGCTTGGCGCGCAAAGGGATCGTCCGAAACCGCCATCTTGACACGGTCACGCGTAGAACGGGCAATGCCGGTGTTAATGGTACCCTCATCCATGGCGATATGACCGTGAACGAGCGTAATGTAGCGGCGGTCGAGCGTGCGCGTGCGAATGAGATTTTTGAGCGCGCGCTGGGTATCGTCGTCCTTGGCCGCAAGCATGAGACCCGAGGTATCGCGATCCAAACGATGCACGATACCGGGGCGGTCCTCGCCCTGCACGGTGCCCAGATGGTCGATACCACAGTGATAGACCAGCGCATTCGCGAGCGTACCGCTCTCATGACCATGCGCAGGATGACACACCAGGCCGCGCTGCTTGGAGAGCACGATGAGGTAGTCGTCCTCGTAGCGGATATCGAGCGGGATAGCCTCGGGAATCACATCGGTGGGATCGTGCGGCTCGGGCAAATCAACCGAAATACGGTCACCGGCTCGCACGGCGTACTTTTTGGACAGGCAGGTCTCGCCATTGACCACTACGGCCCCACCCTCAATCAGATGCGCGCAGGCAGAGCGCGTAGGGCAGCCGTCATTGGCGCCCAGATAGGCGTCAAGACGCTGACCAGCGGCATCGTCGGCAACAAGGATATGGATGTCGGCCATTAGCGCTCAGTCCTTTCGCGAATCTTGCGGGCACGCTCCCCACGCTGCTTGGCTTTGCGCTTGGCGCGGGCCTCATCACGGGCGTTAAGCTCGGCGGTCGCATCGACCTCACGGGCAGCGGGGCTCAAGAACATGTAGCCAAAGAGGGCGAGCACGACGCCCAAGGTAATGCCGATATCGGCAGCATTGAAGACGGGGAAGTCGATGAAGGTGGTAGCAATGAAATCGGTCACGAAGCCAAAGGCCAAACGATCGATCGCGTTACCGATAGCACCGCCCGCAACCATCGCCATGCCCACAACCTCAAGATGGGCGAGCTGAGGTGCACGAACGAGGTACACAAAAATAGCGATAATGACCGCCAACGCCAGCACGGCAAACGCGACACCATGCCCCTCGCCCATGCTAAAGGCGGCACCGATATTGCGGACAAACATAAAGTCGATAACACCGGGGATAACGGTCACATGCAAGGCGTCGCCCACGGCACGAACCGCAAGCTTGGTCAGCTGGTCAAGAAGCAACACAACAAGCGCCACCCCACCAGCAACAACCAACCGCCAACGCAAAGGCGGCGTCATATCCGCACCACGACCCAAATCGATCCCCTACCCTCAAAAGCTCAAATTACGCTTAGTGCAAGTAACCATCTTATATTGCCACACGCAGAGCGCACGACATATCCACCAACGCAAGCGAAATAACCAGCTAAAAACGAAAGCGGCATTCCGAAAAACAGAATGCCGCTTTTATTCAGCGGAGCAAATGGGCCGAAGGCGCCCAAATTCTCCCTATAACTAAAATGCCGAGTTACCGTGCCTTAAAGGGCATTCGCGCACCTCTTGCAGATGTGAGCGTGGCCGTTGTACTCGCCGACGGTGGTGCGGTAGTTCCAGCAACGGTCGCAGCACTCGCCCTCAGCAGCCTCGATGGCAACGGAGAGCTCCTCGCCCTGGGTCAGTTCAACAGCGGAGACGATGTAGAACTCGGCCAGGTCGACGGCTTTGTCGCCAGTCAGCAGCGCGTACATCTCGGCGGGAACGACCGCCTTGACGCGGACCTGCTGGCTCTTGGTGAAGGTGCCGGCGGAGCGGGCGTCCTCAAGGGCCTTGGTCACGGCGCTACGGAGCTCGAGTGAAGCCTCGAGCACGCCCTCGAACTCATTGGCCTCGTCAACCGTAATGGGCGACTTGTACCAATCGAGCAGCGCTGCGTACTTCTGATGATCGACGCAGCCGGCGGGCGCATAGGCCATGGCCTCGTCGACGGTGTAGGACAGGATCGGCTGCAGATCGCGCATGAGCATCGAGAAGAGCTCGGCAAGCACGGTCTGGGCGCTGCGGCGCTCGAGCGAGCCGGGCTTCTCGCAGTACAGGCGGTCCTTCAGGGCGTCGAGATACACGTTGGAGAGCTCGGTAACCACAAAGTCGTAGAGCGCACGGTAGGCACGCGGGAACTCGTAGCAAGAGTAAGCATCGTCAACCTCGGCCTGAACCTGGGTCAGACGGGCAACCATGAGCTTGTCGAGCGGCAACAGGTCGGCAAAGGCGACGCCGTCGGTCTCGGGCTCAAACTGACCCTCGAGCTCGGAGAGCAGGAAGCGCAGCGTGTTGCGGAAACGACGGTAGGCATCGGACGTACGAGCGAGGATCTCGTGGTCGATGGAAACGTCGGAGCTGGTGTCGACCGAGGCAACCCACAGGCGGATGATGTCGGCACCCATCTCGTCACAGACCTTGTTGGGGTCGATGACGTTACCGAGCGACTTGGACATCTTGCGACCCTGGCCGTCGAGCGTGAAGCCCTGCGAGACGACCGCCTTGTACGGAGCGTGACCGTTGGCACCCACCGAGGTGAGCAGCGAGCTCTGGAACCAACCGCGGTGCTGGTCGGAGCCCTCGAGATACACATCCGCCGGATACTCCAGCTCGGGGCGATACTCGCAGACGGCCTTCCAGGAGACACCGGAGTCCCACCACACGTCGAGGATGTCCTTATCGGCCTTGAGGTGATGGCCGCCGCACTTGGGGCAGACGCAGGCCTCGCCCAGGTAGCTCTCGGGAGCATCGGTGAACCAGGCGTCGGAGCCCTTCTCGTGGAAGAGCTTGATAACGGCGTCGAGCGTAGCGTCGTTCATGACCTTCTCGCCGCAGTCGGCGCATGTGTAACTGGGGATAGGCACGCCCCAGTTGCGCTGGCGGCTGATGCACCAGTCGGGACGCTGCTCGACCATGGCGCCGATGCGGTTGGCGGCGTGAGCCGGATACCACTTGACGTTCTCACGGACCTCCTTGCCAGCCTGCTCGCGCAAACCGGTCTTGTCCATCGAGACGAACCACTGGTCGGTAGCACGGAAGAGCACCGGGTGCTTGCAGCGCCAGCAGTGCGGATAGCTGTGCGTGATCTTCTTCTCGAGGACCAGGGTGCCGCGCTCGCGCAGGAACTCGATGATGTGCGGGTTGGCCTCATCGGTATCCATGCCGCTGAAGGGGCCGCCGGTGCCAAACTCCTCGCCGGTGTAGAACTTGCCGTCGTCATCGACCGGCATGCAGATGTCGGTGATGCCCTCCTTGAGGCAGGCGAAGTAGTCGTCGACGCCGTGGCCGGGCGAGTTGTGGACGATACCGGTACCGTCATCGACACCGACGTAATCGGCCAGCAGCGCCACGCCCTCAACGCCGTCAAAGATCGGCTGCTTGTAGTGGATGTGGTGGAAGGTCTCGGCGGAAACCACGTAGGGCTTGCCATCGACCATGACCGGGGTGTACTCCCAGCCAAACTCCTCACAACACTTAGGAGCCAGGTCCTCGAGCATGACCTCGGCACGGCCCTCGTGCTCAACGGCGACATAGGCGGCGCCGGGCTTAAGGGAAACGGCCTGGTCGGAGGGGATGGTCCACGGCGTGGTCGTCCAGATGATAAAGTCGACCGGGCCGTCGAAGTTCTCGAGGCCGGCGGGCTTGGAGGTCATCTCAAAGCGCACGAAAATGGACGGGCTCGTCTCGTCGGAATACTCGATCTCGGCCTCGGCGAGTGCGGTGTGGCAATGCTTGCACCAGTGAACCGGCTTGTGGCCGCGATGGATCATGCCCTTATCGAACATGGCCTTGAAGACCTCGATGTCGGCGGCATCATGCTGGTGATAGAGCGTCAGATAGGGGTTGTCCCAGTCGCCGAGCACGCCCAGGCGACGGAAGCCGGCCTTCTGCAGCTCGATGTTCTCGACAGCGAACTTGTTGCAGAGCTCGCGGATCTTAGCCGTGGAGGTCTGGTTGAACTTCTCGGTGCCGAGCTTCTCCTCGACCTTGTGCTCGATCGGCTGACCATGGCAGTCCCAACCGGGGACGTAGGGAACCTCATAGCCCTGCATCATCCAGTAGCGGTTGATCATGTCCTTGGAGATCTTATTCATGGCGTGGCCGATGTGGATCGGACCGTTGGCGTACGGAGGGCCGTCGTGCAGCACGAACTTCTTGTGACCCTCGTTCTTCTTCAGAACCTGCTCGTAGACCTTGTTGTCCTGCCAGTCCTTGAGTCGCTTGGGCTCGGACTTGGAAAGACCGGCACGCATGGGAAAACCGGTCTTGGGCAGATTCATCGTCTGCTTGTACTCGTTTGCCACGGTACCCCTTTCATGTCGTGGGCGCGCACGCCCTCTGGGCACCAAAAAAGCGCCCGTCCCTACAAGCTGGGACGAAGCGCCACAAACGGGCTGCACGCCCGCAAAAGCTCTTCGCTTAACCACCCAGCTTAGATGCCCTCGCCCGCGTATTCGCGCGCTCGCATCCGTTACTCGGCTGGTCTGTATCGACGACCATCTCGGCGATGTCTACTAAGACGAACCTGCGCGGCACGTCCGTTGGGACCGCAGCTCCGGGGTGATTTTCATCGGTCGCATGCACGGGTTCTCAGCGCTCCCCGCTCTCTGTAGCATGCGGACGGCCGACTACTCGTCCCCATCAACGCTTATGCGGAGTATGCTAGCACGTTCCGCACCGGCGAAAAACCCTCAACACTGGTTTTATACGTTCGAAATTTCTTGCGGCCGTGGACCTTCTCTTGGAGCAAAATACCTGTAAGCACTTTATCGAACGAAAGAAGATTGCTATGCGCACGATCGGAATGAGCGACTATACCGTTGGCGAAGACTGCTTTGACGAGCTGCACGGCGCGTTGGCCGAGTACGGAGCAACCAAGGTCGCCATCATTGGTGGTAAACGAGCACTGGCCGCAGCACTTCCCGGTATCGAAGCTGCGCTGGCAGGTACCGACGTCGAGATTCTGGAGACGCGCGTCTACGGCACCAACAGTACGCGCGCAAATATCGCCAAGGTCGTAAACTCCCCTGCCTGCCAGGAAGCTGACGTGCTTATCGCATGCGGCGGCGGCAAGGCGCTCGACACCGTGAAGACCGCAGCTATCGAGCTCAAGAAGATTGTCTTTACGGTACCGACGATCTGTTCCAACTGCTCCGCCGCGACCGCCATTGCCGTTGTCTACAACGACGACGGCTCGCTCGAGGGCTATTCGTACCCTAACCGACCTGCGCACATCTTCATCAACCCCAAGATCATCGCCGAGGCTCCGGCGGAGTACTTCTGGGCCGGCGTGGGTGATGCCATGTCCAAGCAGCCCGAGGTCGAGTACGCCACGAGCGCCGGCAACCTGGAGCACACGGCAGGCCTTGGCCTAGCACTCGCCCACACCTGCTCCGAGCCGCTGTTTACCTTTGGCGTCCAGGGTCTTGAGGACGTGCGCCAGGACCAGTCGACCGATGCCGTCAAGCAGATCGCGCTCGACATCGTGGTCAACACGGGCTACGTCTCCAACCTGACCAACCAAAACGATTACTACTACAACTCGAGCGTGGCGCACGCGTTCTACAACGCTTCCTGCAGCATTCCGCGCGAGGGCTCCTACCTGCACGGCGAGGTCGTAAGCCTGGGTGTGCTGGTACTGTTCGCCTATACGGGCGATACCGAGAACCTTGAGCGCTACGCCGCCTTTAACAATCAGATGGGCCTGCCCGTGACGCTTGAGCAGGTCGGGCTTTCCGAGGCTGATATCCCTGCCCTGTGCGAGTACGCGCACGCCACCAACGAGTGGAAGCAGGGAAACCCCGAGCCCTTCACGGACGAAAAATTCGCCGCCGCCATCAAGGCCACCGACGCTTACGGCCACACGCTCTAGGACTGACCCAAAACCACCACAAATGGGACGGGCACCTTTCTGGTGGTTTTTTATTGATCCAGCATTCAGTTCGTACTCGAACCCGATTCTTTACGAGAAAGGGTTCGGGTACGTTTTTTGTTTATCGGAAATTCTGCGGAAGGACTACTCGGAACGGCAAACAGGAACGAACAGAGGCAGGGTATCATCGTGGTGATGGTATCCTGCCTTTTGTTTTGCGGGATCAAGGTCGCTTTATGCGAACTTGATCGCCACTTATATAGCGCATTGATGGCAATTGCTTCGTACGTGCATACCGGGAGCCTGTACACCTCTGGCAAGGCGTAACACGCTAGACTTTGTTCCAAAGTCCGTGTGCTAAGGGGGCAGGCACCTTAGAATTCCTGTGGAGTGTGTACGCACGTACGCAGGAAAACGGCAAAATTTCGCTATATTAGGGCGTTCTTTCATTGGAGAGTATGGTATACACGGCTTAGTTCAACAAATAAGAATTTATACATAAAGGAGGATATTGATGAAACTGTTTTTATGTTCTCACTTTTCAAGTGTAGGAAGTCTGATAAAGGAAGAAATTGAAAATAAAAAAGTCGCATTTATTCCAACAGCTTCGCTGCGTGAAGGCTACACCGGTTATGTCGGCTCGGCTCGAAAATTATTCAAAAAGTTGGGAGCAATCGTAACTGAAATTGATATTTCAACGGAGGCTTATTCAACGATACAGTCTCTTTTTGAAGATGCGGATGTGATCTATTTTACCGGCGGAAATTCTTTTTTCCTTATAGACCAGCTCCGTAAAACGGGAACGGATGAGCTGTTGAAGAAAGAATTGGCAAAAGGAAAACTGATGATTGGTGAATCGGCAGGTGCGATTGTATGCGCTCCAAGCATCCAATATATCGAGCAAATGGATGAAAAGCCGGAGGACTACTCACAAGAAGATGATGCAGGGCTTAATTTGATTGATTTCTATGTTCTTCCGCATTTTCTTACAGCACCATTTAAGAAAGTTACCGAGAAAATAATAACTGAGTTTTCGGATTTGAATCTATGCCCAATTAACAATCGTCAGGGAATTGTAATTGATGGTGAAGGTTCAAAGGTTATTTGCAAAGAGTAATTTAAAATTCCAGTTTGCTGCACTCGTTCCTAGCAGGGTTTGGGGCAGGCACGCCCCAACAAGAAGCCGTCCCAAAGGGGCAAGAATGGGGACTGCGGACGATTTCTTGGACCGTTACGCGGCCCTTCCCAGCGCGGAGCGGAACTCGGCCGGGGTGCGGCCACCGAGCGCATCGCTGCGCCTCTCCGTATTGTATCGGCCGATCCAGCCCCCGAGTTCCTCGATGAAGCGGGCGGGGGTCCAGTCCGACCAGTCCCTGCCGTGCCAGAACTCCTTCTTGAGCAGGCCGAAGAAGCCCTCCATCGCCGCGTTGTCCGGGCTGCAGCCCTTGGCGGACTGGATTGGCTACGCTGATGTGGACAGTTCCGGGAGAGGCGCAAGAGACGGGAAGGCCGTGTGCGCGTTCCTGCGCGAGGGCCGTGGGGAGGGGCTGCATGGGTACGGCGCCTGTCAACTCGGTCTACGTCTTTGATGACCGGGTCGTACTCAATATCAACTTCACGGATGATGCCAAAACGGTCACCCGTGAGGAAGTGTTGGGTTCGAGTGCTGTGGACAATGTTCCAGTATGCTGGGATCGAACTCGCTAGCCGGAATCACACGGTACCCGTGACGCAGCAGCAGATCGACAAAAACACCATTGCCCACAGTGAGCGTGCCGCTAAAGGTGCCATCGTAGACGCGACCCGCACCGCACGAGGGGCTACGGTCCTGTAAGACGCACGCAGCGATCTCGGACGGGCCGCCCGCCTGCTCGCACATATCGAGCGCGCGCTCTGCACCCAGGCGAAACTCGCGATCGACCGAGATGCCCTCGCAGGTACAAACCTCGCCATTCACAATCTCGGACGGCTTGCGCGGTGTGGGCAAGCCGCCAAAAACCTCGGGGCACACCAACAGGACCTCGGTCCCTGTGCGTTCGCAGGCCTCGACCAACGCGCGATGGTAATTGTCGAGCCCGTTATATTTGCAGCTCTCTCCCATCAAGCAGGCACTCACCACGATCTTCATACATATCCCTCCCAAACAAAACGCCCCATTTGAGATAGAAACTCAAATGGGGCGTTCGACGTTGTGCAACCAGCCTTACTGCTGCTTTGGCATCAGCGGATTCTCGCGCGTGAGGAGATTCATGAACTCCTCGCCCGTGATCGTCTCCTTCTTGTACAGATAACGAGCCAGCTCATGGAGCTTAAACTTGTTCTCCTTGAGGATCTGCAGGGCGCGGTCATGTGCGTCCTCGATCAGCTTGGCGACGATCGCGTCGACGCGCTCGGCCGTACCGGGGGCACAGGTGAGCGACGTGTCCTGGTTGAGGTAGGCATTCTGAACGGTACCGAGCGCCATCATGCCAAACTCTTCCGACATACCAAAGCGCGTCACCATGTTGCGGGCGAGCTTGGTGGCCTGCTCGATATCATTGGCCGCGCCAGTCGTCATCTCACCAAAGATGAGCTCCTCGGCAGCACGTCCGCCGCAGTAGACAGCGAGCTTGTCGAGCACCTCCTGGCGCGTGGTCAAGAAGCGCTCGTCCTCCTCGACCTGCATGGTGTAGCCCAGAGCACCGCTCGTACGCGGCACGATGGTGATCTTCGTAACCGGCGCAGAACCCTTCTGGCGGGCGGCAACGATGGCATGGCCGATCTCGTGATAGGACACGACCTGTTTCTCGTGATCGGACAGCACCGTGGACTTACGCTGCTGGCCGGCGATGACGACCTCCACCGACTCCTCGAAGTCGTCCTGGGTTGCACGCTTGCGACCCTCGCGAACGGCGCGCAGGGCGCCCTCGTTGATGATATTGGCCAGGTCGGCGCCCGAGGCTCCGGGCGTGGCGCGGGCAATCGCGGTCAGATCGATCGGCGGCTCGGTCTTCACACTCTTGGCGTGAAGCTCGAGGATGTTCTTGCGGCCGGTCAGGTCGGGCAGCTCAACGGGGATGCGGCGGTCAAAACGACCGGGGCGCAGCAGAGCGGGATCGAGGCTGTCAGGACGGTTGGTGGCAGCGAGGACGACGATACCCTTGTGGTTGTCGAAGCCATCCATCTCGGTCAGCAGCTGGTTGAGCGTTTGCTCACGCTCGTCGTTGCCGCTAAAGCCGCCACCGTCACGCTTTTTGCCGATGGTATCAATCTCATCGATAAATACGATACAGGGGGCCTTTTCCTTAGCCTGCTTAAACAGGTCGCGCACCTTGGCGGCGCCACGGCCGACGAACATCTCGACGAACTCAGAGCCCGAAATGCTAAAGAACGGTACGCCCGCCTCGCCGGCAACAGCCTTGGCAAGCAGGGTCTTACCAGTGCCAGGAGGGCCCACGAGAAGAGCACCGCGCGGCAGCTTGGCGCCGATTTCCTCATAGCGCTGCGGCTTCTCCAGAAAGTCGACGACCTCCTTCAGGGATTCCTTGGCCTCTTCCTGACCAGCAACATCCTTAAAGGTCACGCCCACGTCCTTGGAAGCAATCACGCGCGCGCCGGACTTACCCAGTCCACCGCCGCCAAAGCCGCCGCCACCAAAATTCATGGACGGGCCGTCATCGCCCATGGCCTTCTTCATACGGCGGTTGAGCCACCAGCCGATGAGGAAGAAAATCGCCATGGGAAGGACGAGCGTGAGCAAGTAGTAAGTCATCAGGCCCGAGTTCTTATCGGGAACCACCGACTCCAGCGAGGCGCCGGCCTCGAGCACGCGATCGGTAAAGCCCGTGTCACTCGGCACGCCGGTCGTCTTGTAGGCGATGTTCTCGTCCTCGCCCTTCTTGGTGTAATAAATCGAGTAATCGTCCGTGTTGTACTCGACCTTGTCGACACTCTTCTTATCGAGCGCTTTGACAAACGTCGAATAATCGGTCTTCGTAATCTGCTGCGTGTGACCGATGTTGGGGAACAGAACGGTCGAGAGCACGAGGTAGACGACGAAGGCGATGAGCACGTAGAGGATCATATTCCGTCTACGTTTGTTGTCATCCATCTCCATCTGCTTGAACTCCATCTACTGGGGTTGATAATGCTAACTAGAATACCCAACCCGGCCGGCGATAAACCGACGCCGGGCACGAAAGAATAGAGATGGCATCACTCGAAGTCGGCAAGGTTCAGATCTACACGGGCGACGGCAAGGGCAAGACGACGGCTGCGCTGGGGCTTGCACTGCGCGCCACGGGCTATGGACTTAACGTGCTTATGCTGCAGTTTGCCAAGAAGCTGCACTGCGCCGAGCATGATGCGGCGCCCCGTTTAGGTCTGCGCATCGTACAAGCCGACCGCGACACGCCCGAAGCCTGTGCCGCACAGATCATAGAGCTGGCGCGCGAGCAGATTAGCAAAGTCGACGTTCTGATTCTGGACGAACTTGGCGAGGCCATGCGCCGTGGATTTGTGACGCGCGTGGATGTCGAAGCGCTGATCGCGACAAAGCCCGCCACCACGGAGCTCGTGCTTACCGGCCGCGGTCTGCTGCCCCTCGCCGATCTGGCAGACCTGGTCACCGAAATGCGCCCCGTCAAACATTACTTCGACGAAGGCCTCCTAGCCCGCCAAGGCATCGAATACTAAATGATCCGAAGGGGACGGAGGAAAACGGATCATTTTGCCTTATCGCCAGGTCAATGATCCGTTTTCCTCCGTCCCCTACGGATCATTAGGCGGTGGCGCGGCCGAGCCAGTTGCCGCTGTGGTGGTAGATGGTAAACATCGTGGCCGTGATGAGCCAGGTTACGGGGTAAACCAGCAGCAGGTGCTCAAGCGACGGATCGAACGGCATAATCGCAAACACCCAGATCACCCTGAGCACGACGGTGCCAAAAATCGTGAGCATCATAGGCTGGAAGCTCACGCCAGCGCCGCGGATGGAGCCGGACGCGTTTTCGATAATCGAGAAGATCGCGTAGAACGGCGCGATGAAATGAAGAATCGTCGTGGTGTAGGCCGAAATCGAAGCATCGTCGACAAACAGACGCGACAACGGACCCGAGAACACCAGTAGCACGGCAGACAGGCCACCAATGAGCATAAACGACAGCACAAGCGACGTATGGTAGCCCTTGCGCATGCGCTCGTAGTTGCGCGCGCCAAAGTTCTGTGCCGAGAACGTGGTGATCGAAACGCCAAGCGCCTCGGTAACCATCCAGACAATGCCATCCAAACGGCCCGAAAGACCCCACGCCGTGGTGACATCGGCACCAAACGAGTTGACCGACACCTGAATCAAAACGTTGGAAATCGAATACGCAGCAGACTGAAAGCCAAGCGGCAGACCACACGAGATCATGCTCTTACAAATGCCAGGATCAATGCAGAGTTTGGACAGTGAAAGCCGCCACGCACCCGGAGCGTGCATCATACGAATCACGATCATCGTGGCGTTGGAGCAAATGGTCAGCGCCACCGCGATGCCGCAGCCCAGAGCCTCCATATGAAGCACGGCAACGAAGATGACATCCAGCACCGCATTAACAAGGCAGCCGGAAGCAATGATCACAGCAGGGCCGCGTGTGTCGCCCACGGCGCGCAGCAGCGCCGTTCCCATATTGAGCAGCAGCGCCGCAACCATGGCGGCAAAATAGCAACGAGCATAGGCCACGCCCTCGGCCAATAGTTCATGCGGCGTGTTCATAAGTACCAGCATGGGCTCAACGAACACTATGCCAAGAATCGAGAAAACGATACCGCCCACCAGCGCGAGCGTCATGGCCGTATGGACCGAACGACTCAATCGCTCATCATCGTGCTGACCAAAATACTGACCGGTAATGACCGCGCAGCCAGCGCCAACGCCAACGCAAAAGCCAATGCAGAGCTCGGTGAGCACCATCGTGGCTTGAATGCCACCCAGCGCGAGCTTGCCGCCAAACTGGCCGACGATATACGTACCAATAAGCGTGTAAGCCTGCTGAAAAAACGAGCTAAAGAAGATAGGGACGCACAGCGACAGCAGCTGTTGCCAAATGACACCCTGCGTTACATCGATAGCCGTAGATTTCTTAGCCACACGCCCTCCCCACCAGCGTACGTCAAACAACAAAACGGCAATTTAAGACCAAAGCCGATACCAGCTTAGCACCGACCGACGTCGGCCGAAACGCCCCGAACCAGAGCCCGGTGCTAACTATCTGCCTAGTGATACAGCCCCGGCTGGTAGTGGTACTCGTTGCTCACATGCGGGCACAGCTGCCAAAAGGCAACAGCGCTTGCCGCGGCCACGTTGAGTGAATCGACCCCATGTGCCATCGGAATACGCACGGCGCGGTCGCAGCCTGCAATGGTCTTGGCGCCCAAGCCAGCACCCTCGGTGCCCATAAAGATTGCCAGGCGGTCAATCTCCTGGAGCGCGGGATCGTCCAGCGACACCGAATCATCCGTCAACGCCATAGCGGCACACGAAAAGCCGGCATCGTGTAGCGCCGCCAGCCCATCATGCGGCCATACGCGCGCTTCGCTGCCAATGCGTGTCCAGGGCACCTGGAACACCGTGCCCATGCTCACGCGGGCCGAGCGACGGTACAGCGGATCGCAGCACGTAGGGCTCACCAAAATGCCATCGACGTTCAGCGCAGCCGCCGAGCGGAAAATCGCGCCGACGTTGGTGTGGTCGACAATGCCCTCGAGCACGCACACGCGCACCGGGCGCTCCCCCGCCGCATCGACGACGCCACCCAAGAACTCGGCTACCGGAATCTGACGTGGACGACGGAATGCCGCGAGCGCACCGCGCGTCACATTGAAGCCCGTCAGCTGCTCCATAAGCTCCATGGAGGCAACGAACACAGGAACCGGACCCGCGCCCTCGCGCACAATCAGGCGCTCAAACAGCGGCATCATCTGGTCGAGCCAGCGCTCGCCCAAAAGAAAGCTCACCGGCTGGTATCCGGCGCGAACCGCACGCTCGATGACCTTGGCACTCTCGGCGATAAAAATGCCCTTCTGCGGCTCCAGCACGCAGCGAAGCTCACGCTCGGTCAGTCGCACGTAGGCATCGAGCCGCTCGTCCTCGAGAGAATCGATTCGCAGCACCTCAACGGCATCAGTCATAGCAGCCAGCCCGCACCCTTCTTTACAGCACATCTATACCAAACGAGGCGACGCTAAGCGCCGCCCCATGCATTCAAACAACCCGATGATACCGTTCACGCCAGACGATTTACGCCTCAACGCGACGATACGTCACGAACTCATAATCGACACCCTCGTCTCCCTCGCCCGAGGCAATCGTGGCAACACCGTCACGCCGCGCAATCTCCCACGCGGGATCGGCATCCAAATCGGGAAAGTACGTATCCACGTCATGCACGCAATGGTCATGCGTAACCTCGGCCTCCACGCAATACGGCAAAAACTGTCGATATACCTCGCCGCCGCCGATTACCCAGGCAACGGGTTCATCGGCAACCGCGGCAAGCGCCTCGTCGATACTATGCACCACGTCGACGCCCTCGGGAGCAAAGTCCTCATCGCGCGTGAGCACGATATTGCGGCGGTTCTTGAGCGGACGTCCGCCGGGAAAACTCAGCAGCGTCTTGCGTCCCATAATGACCGGGCAACCTTTGGTACACGCCACAAAATGGCGCATGTCGGCGCGATTGGACACGACCATGTCACCCTCGCACCCAATGCCCCAATCGTCACACACGGCAACAATGGCAGAAAGCTTACACCTCATGCGCGTCACCTACACCGCAATGGGGATGTTCTTGACCTGAGGGCCGTGCTCATAGCCCTCGACGATCAGATCATCGGTCGTAAACGCATAGAAGTCATGCACATCGGGGTTGAGCGTTACCTTGGGCGCAGCAAACTGCGGACGCTCAATAAGCTCGCGAACGATATCGACATGACGGTCGTAAATGTGGGCATCGGCAATCACATGCAGCAGCTCGCCAGCGATCATATCGACCGACTGCGCGACCATCATCAGCAAAATGGCGTACTGGCACACATTCCAGTTGTTCGCAGCCAAAATATCCTGGCTGCGCTGGTTGAGAATCATGTTGAGCGTCGGTTTATCATCCTGCGGACGCTGCGTCACGTTATACGTCACGCTGTAGGCACACGGATACAGGTGCATCTCGGACAGGTCGCTAAACACATAGGTGTTCGTCATAATGCGGCGGCTGTACGGCGTGTTCTTAAGGTCGTACAGCACGCGATCCATCTGGTCAAAGTCGCCCTCGGCATAATGGCTCTTCTGCCCAATCTGATACCCGTAGGCCTTGCCGATGGAGCCAGTCTCGTCGGCCCACTCGTCCCAAATATGGCTGTTGAGGTCATGCACGTTATTGGACTTCTTTTGATAGATCCATAGGATCTCATCCATGGCAGATTTGAGGGCCGTACGACGCAGGGTAAGCGCCGGAAACTCCTCACGCAGGTCGTAGCGTGCCGTGACGCCAAAGTTTTTAATGGTATAGGCAGGGGTGCCGTCCTCCCACACCGGGCGGACCTTTTGGCCCTCGGTGGTGGTGCCATGGTCCAGAATATCGCGGCACATGGTTACAAACTGTTGATCAGCCTTGCTCATTGACCCTCCTGTCAGTCGCCTATAAGCGAGATTCATTGTAGCCCAGGCACATGCGGCCCCACAGCCCAAACATAAGCCCTCATTTTCTGGCATATGCCAGAAATTCATTGCATAAATCTGCGCGTTCGCTATTCTATTGTTGACATATGTCAGATAAGGAGAGCACATGGCAGGAAGACGCGAGAAACTGCGCCGCGTCGGGATCATCCCCGAATACCGCGGCTTTACCCCCGACGGCCTTGCCAGTGGAGACGCCATCGACATGACGGTCGACGAGCTCGAAGTCCTGCGGCTGTGCGACCTGGAAGGCCTCAATCAGGAGGCCGTCGCCCAGCACATGGGCATCGCACGCGCCACGGTGGCGGCAATTTGCAGTCGAGCGCATCGCAAGGTGGCAAACGCGCTGGTCAACGGACGAGCGCTCATCATCGAGGGCGGCAATATCGCGTACTCCCCCATCACCACAACGACGGCCGCATGGCCAGCAAAGGAGATCGACACCATGAGGGTGGCAACCACGTACGACAACGGCAACATCTTTATGCACTTTGGCCGCAGCGAGCAGTTCAAGATCTACGACATTCAGGACGGCAAGGTGCTCAACGAGCAGGTCGTGGGCACCGGCGGCACCGGCCACGGCGCCCTGGCGGGCTTGCTCGCCAACGGCGGCGTGGACACGCTCATCTGCGGCGGTATCGGCGGTGGCGCTATCAACGCGCTTGCCCAAGCCGGCATCACGGTATACGCAGGTGCCCAGGGCAGCTGCGACGCTTGCGTCGAGGCCCTTATCGCCGGCAAGCTCGCACAGAACGGCGAGGCCACCTGCGGCTGCCACGGCCATGACCACGCCCACGAACATGGCGAGTCCTGCAGCTGCCACGGCCATCACGAGCACGAGGGCCATGAGGGCTGCGGCTGCCACTAACGGCACGGCACCGCGAGCTCGGGGCGCGACGCCGAACGCAACCCAACAATCAAAGCCAACAACAAAGGCTACCCGGTAGCATCCGAGTGGCCTTTGCCATATCAAGCTGGAATTACAGCTCTATTTCTTATTACGCATCTGCGCTTCCATCTGGCGCAGCAGCTCCATATCGGACTTGGGACCGCCCGTACCCAGGCCGCCCATGCCGCCCAGACCCATAGCGTCCAGCCCAGGGATATTGGGCATGCGCATCTTTTTGCCCTTCTTGCCCTTTTTGCCCTTCTTGCCGCCGGCCTGTGCCTGATTGGCCATCGTGCGCATGCGGCCCATCATCTTATTCATCTCGCCCCACTGCTTCATAAGGCTGTTGACCTCGGTGGGGGTTACGCCGGCGCCCTTGGCAATACGCGCGCGACGCTGACCGTTGATGATGGAGGGACGCAGGCGCTCCTCCTTGGTCATCGACATGATGATGGCCTCGTTCTTATCGAAGATGCCCTCGTCCAGGTTGCCGCCCATCTGGTTGAGTGCACGCTGGCCACCGGGGAGCATGCCCAGAATGCCCTTCATGCCGCCCATCTTCTTGACGGCCTTCATCTGGTCGAGCATGTCGTTCATGGTAAAGCCCTCGCGCAGCATGCGCTCGGCGGCCTCGAGCTGCTCGGCATCGGCGGCCTCCTGGGCCTTCTCGATAATGCCGACAACATCACCCATGCCCAAGATGCGCTTGGCCATGCGGTCGGGGTAGAACGGCTCCAGCGAATCGGGCTTCTCGCCCATGCTCACGAACTTGATGGGCTTGCCGGTCACCTGGCGCACGGAAAGCGCACCGCCGCCGCGGGCATCGCCGTCGAGCTTGGAGATGATAACGCCGTCAAAATCGGTGCGCTCGGCAAACGTCGAGACAACGTTGACGATATCCTGGCCGGTCATGGCGTCGACGACCATCAGCACCTGGTCGGGCTTGACGGCCTTCTTGATGTCGACGGCCTCCTGCATCATCTGCTCGTCGATCTGCAGACGACCGGCGGTATCGACGATGACCACGTCACGCAGGTGGTCGACGGCCTCCTGGATGGCACCCTTGGCAATGTCGACCGGGTGCGCGCCGTCACCGCGGAAGACCGGCACGCCAATCTCGCCACCGAGCGTGGCCAGCTGGTCGGCAGCAGCGGGACGATAGACGTCGCACGCGGCGAGCAGCGGCGAGCGGCCCTGCTTCTTGAGCAGGTAGGCAAGCTTTACGGCAGCCGTGGTCTTACCGGAGCCCTGCAGGCCCACGAGCATGATGACATTGGGAATGCGGTTACTAAAGACGAGCTTGCTCTCGGTGGAGCCGAGCATCTCGGTGAGCTCGTCGAGCACGATCTTAACGACGTTTTGCGCCGGCGAGAGCGACTCCATGACCTCGGCGGTCATACAGCGCTCTTTGGTCTTGGCGACGAACTCCTTGACGACCTTGAAGTTGACGTCGGCCTCGAGCAGCGCCATGCGAATGTCGCGCATGGCCGAAGTAATATCGGCCTCGGTCAGCTTACCCTTGCCGCGCAGGCGGTCAAATGTGTCGTTGAGGCGATCGCTCAGGGAATCAAACACTAGTCACTCCTTAATTGGACTCGCCCACCAGGGCGCGGCAGAAATCTTTTGCATTAAACTCCTGCAGGTCATCGACCTGCTCGCCCACGCCGATGCGCAGAATCGGGAGCTTGAGCTTCTCGGCCACGGCCATGGCGATACCGCCCTTAGCCGTACCGTCGAGCTTAGTCATGATAATACCGTCCAGGCCCAGCGCCTCGTTAAACTCGAGCGCCTGGTTCAGACCGTTCTGGCCAGTGGCGGCATCGATCACAAGCACGACCGAAACGGGCATGGGACCGGCGGCCATATTGGCGGCGCGCTTACGGGTCACATTGACCACCTTGGCAAGCTCGCGCATGAGCTCGGGGCTCGTGTGCAGACGACCGGCGGTATCAATGAGCACCAGGTCGCTGCCGCGCTTATCGGCCTCGTCGAGCACGTCATAGCACACGCTCGCCGGATCGGAGCCGCGGTCACGCTTGATGACGGGCACGCCGGCACGCTGGCCCCACACATCGAGCTGCTCGATGGCGGCGGCGCGGAAGGTGTCGGCCGAACCGATCACCACGTTCTTGCCGCGGGCGGCCATGGCGCTCGCGATCTTACCGACCGTCGTGGTCTTGCCGGCACCGTTGATGCCGACAAACAGCACGCAGCTCGGCGTGTCGGAAAACGGATCGCGCTCAACAGGCACAAAATGGCCCTCGAGCTGCTCGGCCAGGGCGCGGCGAAGCTGCGGGGCGGTCTTGAGGTTCTTCTTGGCAGCGGCGTCGCGCAGGTTATCGGAGACCTGAATGGCGACCTCGGCACCCATGTCACCCATAACGAGGGTGTCCTCAAGGTCCTCCCAAAAATCCTCGTCGACCTCGCCGCCAAAGTAGAAGACCTCGTTGAGGGCCTCGCGGCTGCGCTCAAGTCCGCGCGAGAGTGCGTCAAAAAATCCCATTATGCATTCACGACCTTTCCGGTTTCGCAATCGAGTTTTTGCGAGACGACGCGACTGACACCGTCGGCTTGCATCGAGACGCCGTAGAGAACGTCAGCATCCTCCATAGTACGGCGCTGATGCGAGATTACCAAGAGCTGCGTATCGGAACGCAGCACATCGAGGGCGCCGATGAGCTTGGACAGGTTGGCGTCGTCGAGCGCCGCCTCGACCTCGTCCAGCACATAGAACGGCACCGTGCGCGTACGGTATACGGCAAAGAGCAGGGCGAGCGCCGTCAGGCTCTTCTCGCCGCCCGACATGAGCATCATCTTGGTGATGCGCTTGCCGCGCGGCTGCGCCACGACCTCAATGCCAGTCTCGGCCGGATGCTCGGGGTCGGTCATCTCCAAATGTGCCTGGCCGCCCGGGAAGAGCATGGCGAAGATCTCGCGGAAATTCGCATCAACCTTCTCAAGCGTCACCAGGAAGGCTTTACGCATCTTGCGGTCGATGGCCACGGTGATCTTGGTGAGCGCCTTGCGCGCGCTCTCAAGATCGGTCAGCTGCTCCTCGATGTAATCGGCGCGGCGCTTGAGCTGCTCGTACTCCTCCATGGCAACCTGGTTCACGGGGCCCAGGTTGTTGATCTGGCGCGCGAGTTGATTAAGCTCGCGCTCGGCGGCGTCGCGATCGGTGGGCGCCGGCAGCATGAGCGCTTCCTCAAGCACCGTGGTGCCATCGGCGGTGATGGCCTTGATGGCAGCCTCGACCTGCACCTCGAGCTTGCCGCGCGCCACCTTGAACTCATTTTGCGCTGTGGCGGCAACATCGACCCGCTCTTTGGCGCGGGCGACCTCGGTCTTGGCGTCCTCGATGGTCTTCTTAAGCGAAGCCGAGTCCGCCTCCTCAAGCGTTGCCTGATCGCGCAGGCGCGCAGCCCAGTCCGAGGCGCGCTCCAACAGGGCGGAATAGCGCTCGTGCATGGGATCGACGCGAAGGCGCAGCAGCTCGAGCGAGCGCGAGGCCTGACGCGTCCCGCGGATACGACGGTCGATACCCTCCAGACGATGCTCAAGATCGGGCACGCGGCCCTTCAGCGAACGCAGGCGCTCGCTCGTCTGAGCCAGGCGTACCTTAGCGTCGGCGAGCTTACCGGCGGCCTCGGAATCGTCACGGCGCACGCGGTCGAGCTCGTCATTGGCCTCGGCAATCTGCAAGCCTAAGTCGCTCGCCTGCGCACGGGCCTCGTCACGCGAACGGGTAAGTTCATCCACGCGCGGGCGTGCGGCACGAACGGCCTCGGCAGCCTGCTCGCGGCGCTTGGAAATACGCACGCGCTCGACTTCGCCATTGTTGGCGCTTTGCTCCAGACGGCCGATCTCGGACAACAGGGAGCGACGCTCGCCCTCAAGACGGGCGATCTCGCCGGCGGCATCGCCCTCAGCGGCACGCGCTTCCTCAACGGCCGCATTGGCCTCGACGACCTGATCCGACACATGCTCAAACACGGCAGTCAGATCGGGCTCCAGGCCCTCCAGCTCGCGAATGCGACGCTTGCGCTCCAGAGCACCCGAGGCCTCGCCGGCATCGAGCCCCACACGCACCAGGCCGCCACAGCTTACGCGGGCGCCATCGGGAGTCACGTAGGTCACACCGTCAACGACAGGCGCCGACAGCGCGGCAGCAAGATCGTCCACTACGTAATAGCCGCCGAGCAGCGCCTCGACAATCGGGCCATAACCGGCACGCACGGAAAGGCGATCGACCAGACGCGAACCGGCAGCGCCCTCGGCGGCAGCAGAGCCGCTCACGCCGCGCGCCACCAGCAGCGCCTCACCCGAGGCCTTCTTCTGGTCCAGAGCGGCACGACCGGCACGCTCAAGCGAGGACGTATCATCAAACAGCAGCGCATCGATATCGCCGGCGAGCAATTGCTCAGCTAGGCCCTCAAGCTCGCGCGGGGCTTCGAGCACATCGCCCAGGCGACCCGTTACGTCATCGCCCAGCGCACCCACCAGACGGCTCACGAGCGGTGAGCTGTCGGCCATGCGGGCATCGAGTTTCTTTTGGCTGGCAAGCTCCGAGCGCACCTCGGATAACTTGTTGCGCGCCTCGCTCTCGCGGGCACGCAGGTCCTTCAGGGCCGCGCGTGCGGTCTCGGTGGCCTCACGCGCATCGACCTGAGCCTGGCGCGCTTCCTCAAGAGCGCCCTCAAGCTCCTCGGCGCGGTCGCGACGGCTCTCGAGCGAGGCCGTGACCTCCTCGAGCTGTTCATCGATCTGCTCCAGGCGCGAGGCATACATGTTGTCCTCGACCTCGGCGTTGCTCAAGGAATCCTTCACCTTGGCGAGCTCGAGCGCGGCGTTATCGGCTACGCGCTGCACATCGCGTTGCTCACGCGTAAGCTGCGAAATCTGATTGTCGAGCGCCACGCGCCGCTCATTGAGCTCGGCGGCGGCAGGACCAGCGGCGTCAACGTCCTCCTGGGCCTGCATGTGCGCACCGGTCACTTCCTCAAGCTGCGCACGCGAGTCCTCGAGCTCCTCGACCACGCGACGTCGCTGATGCTCGGAGCTCGAAATCTGCCCGCGCATGTCAGACAGGCGCGACACCATGTTGTGGCCCTTTTCTTCGAGCAGGCGCATGTCGGAGTTAATGCGGCCGACCACATCTTGCATATGACGGCGCTGCTCACCCAGGTCGCCCACAAACAGGCCCTTTTCCTCGAGCATGACCTGAAGCTTCTCGAGCTCGCGCTCCTTTTCGCCCAAGCGGTACTGCGCAAGCTCCAGCTCGGCCGCGCCCTCTTTGGAGCGGCTCTCCAGGTCGTTCCACTGCGACTGCAGCGAACGCAGCTCGTCGACGGCCAGCATCTGCGTAAGCTCGTTCGCGCGCGAGGACAGCTCTTTGTACTTGCGCGCGCGATCGACCTGACGCTCCAGCGGTCGCAGCTGACGGGCGATTTCCTTATTGATGTCGCGAGCACGCGTCAGATGCTCGTCCATCGACTTAATCTTTTTGAGCGCACGCTCCTTGCGGCGCTTGTGCTTGGAGATGCCGGCGGCCTCCTCGATGAGAGCGCGGCGCTCCTCGGGGCGGCTCTGCAAAATGGCGTCGAGCTTGCCCTGGCTGATGATGGAATGCGTATCCTTGCCCAGGCCCGAATCGTGCAGGATGTCCTGAATGTCCATCAGGCGGCACGGACTCGAGTTGATGAGGTACTCGCTTTCGCCCGAGCGATACATGCGACGGGTGATGGCGACCTCGTCAAAATCGACGGGCAGCATATGGTCCGAATTATCGAGCACCAGCGTGACCTCGGCGACACCCACCGGCTTGCGCGCTGACGAGCCCGAAAAGATGACATCCTCCATGGCCTGGCCGCGCAGCTGCTTGGCGCTCTGCTCACCCAGGACCCACAGGATGGAGTCGGAGATGTTCGATTTTCCCGAGCCGTTGGGACCGACGATGACGGTCAGGCCCGGCCCAAACGTCATATGTGCGCGATCGGCAAACGACTTGAACCCTTTGAGCGTGAGGGACTTGAGATACACGGTTCCTCGCTTACACGTGCTTCTTGTTGAGAATCACGCCGTTGGTGGTGTAACCCATGCGGTCGAGCGCTTCGAGCGCGGCGGCTCCCTCGGCTTCCTTCTTTGAGGAGCCGGAGCCGCGACCCTGGCGAATACCATCGATCAAAACCACGGCGGTGAAGGTGGGCGCATGCGCCGGGCCCTCGGAGCCAACGAGCTTATACGCCGGGGGTTCATGACCGTCGGCTTGCACGCACTCCTGCAAAAACGACTTGGGGTTTGCAGGATGCTCGGCACGCTCGGAAGCCAAATGCGGTTTAAGCGTACGATGGATAAACTCCGCTGCGGCATCCCAGCCGGCATCCAGGTACAGTGCGCCCACGAGCGACTCGTAGACGTTCTCGAGCGCCGAATGCAGGCCGCGCGCACCGGTACCGGTCTCGGAGGCACCAAAGATGATGATGTCGTCGATGCCCAGCTCGTGAGAAACCTCGGACAGCGTAGCGCCCGAGACAAGCGATACCTTCAGGCGTGTGAGCTTGCCCTCGTCAAACTCCGGATAGGACTCAAACAGGGAGCGTGCGACCACGGCGCCCAAAATGGAATCGCCCAAGAACTCAAGGCGCTCATAGCTGGCAGAAACCGGCTGGCCCTCGACTGCCGAGGGATGCGTAAGGGCCGCGCGCAGCAGCACCTTATTATTGAACTCGTGGCCCAGAATTTCCTGGGCGCGCGTAAGTCGTTCAGACAAAGCCAAAACCTAGGCCTCCCTGGCGTTTTCGATGGCGTCGACGGCGTCGGCGACAGAGTTGAGCGAGAGCAGAGTCTCGTCATCGATCTCGAGGTTAAACTCGTCCTCGATAGCCGTAACCAGCTGCAGGCGCTCGAGCGAGTTGGCATCGAGATCGTCAAAGGTGGTCTCATCGCTAATTTCGGCAACATCGACGCCCAGAACGTCAGCAGCGACCTCGGCGATCTTGTCGAAGATTTCGGAGCGGTCCATAGCGCTTCCTCTCATAGTGCATGAATACCAAAAGAATGGTACCGCCCGGGCGGTACCAAGACACGGTTCTGATTCTACCCCACGACGCACGCCCCGAGACGCATAACGCCGCTGTTATAAAACGATACCGTCCATAGAGTTGGCGACGTTCTCGACCAGCCCGGCGCGCACGGCTTCGGCCGCCGCGAGCGTACCGTTTTTAACAGCCTCGACCGAGGTGGCGCCATGGCCGATCAGGACCACGCCGCGCAGGCCCAAAAGAATCGCGCCGCCCTTGGCGTCGCCAGAGAGCTTGGCTTTAATCTCGCGCATCTGCTTTTTGATGAGCAGCGCGGCAATCTTGGTGCCGAGCGAAGACATAAAGGCACCCTTGAGTTCCTGCAGCAAAAACTTGGCAGCGCCCTCGGTGGCCTTGAGTGCGATGTTGCCCGACATGCCGTCGGCAACGACGACATCGAAGTTACCGGAGGTGATGTCCGTTCCCTCGCAGTTACCCACAAAGCCGGGAACGGCGGCTTTCATGGCCGGGAAGCACGCCTTGGTAAAGTTGGAGCCCTTCTCGTCCTCGGTGCCATTGGCAAGCAAGCCCACGCGAGGATGCTCGATGCCCAGGACAACGCGGGCATAAGCGCTACCCATCTGGGCAAAACGCACCATGTCGTCCACCTCGACATCGGGGTTGGCGCCCATGTCGCACAGCACCGTCAGGCCGCCGGCACGATTGGGCAGCGCATTGGTCAAACAGGGGCGCACCGGCTGCTTCTTGCCTTCGGCCATATATCTAAACGGTGTGACGTAGGCGGTCGCGGCAGCGGTCATGGCGCCGGTGGAGCCGGCGGAGAAAAACGCGTCCGCGTTGCCCTTTTTGATGGCGCGGCAGGCAAGCACGATCGAGGACTTACGCTTGGTCATCACGGCGCGAATGGGATCGTCATCCATGGCGATAATGTCAGGGGCTTCCAGAGCCTCCACACGCGCATGGGCCGCGGCAAAGGGATTGACGATTTCGGCGGGACCGACTGCCAGGACCTCGATATCGGGATCGGCGGCAAGCGCAGCCTCGATACCATCGAGAACAACCTGAGGTTTCTCGTCTCCGCCCACAACGTCTACACAAACGCGAACGTTACTCATATACATACTCCTTATACAAAAATGGCCGACTCATTGAGCCGGCCATTGTGGTTCCATTTGGAACGGCATCGCATCCAGAGTATACCGTTACTCGGTAACGATAACCTCGCGGTCCTTGTAGAAACCGCAGCTGGGGCACACGTGGTGCGGAAGCTTGACAGCGCCGCAACGGGGGCACGTGGACTGAGCCGCAGCCGAGATCTTCATGTTGGCGGAACGACGGGTGTGAGTGCGGATACGACCCTGCTTTTGTTTAGGTACGGGCATAGTGACCTTCCTTATGAACTATCCAGTGTGGCGATTACGCGCAAGTAGCGATACTACCACAGTTTTACTCGTCGAGCTTGAGATTCTTCAATGCTGCAAATGGATTTTCCGTGGCAGCGGCCCATTCTGCCTCTGCCTGGGCGGCGCAATCGCATTGCTCGACGTTGAGATTGCAACCGCAAGTGGGGCACAGGCCGCGGCAATCGGGCTTGCACAGAACGACAAACGGCGTGTCCATGACGACCGCGTCGTTGATGGGCTCACCCAGATCGACGATGCGGTCCTCACCCAGGAGCTCGTAGCCGTCCTCGTAGGCCTCGGGATCCTCGGGCTCCTCGAAGAGGTAGAACTCCTCGATCTCGCCGGCGATATCAAACGAGGCGGGCTCCAGGCAACGGTCGCACTCGCCGGTGGCGTGCGCGCGGACCATGCCCGTGAGCAAGACACCGGTACCGGCATTGGTAAAGACAACGTCGTAGTCGATGCCGTCCTGTAGCTGGTACTCCTTCTCGCCCACCGTGTAGGTGGCAACATCGACCTTGCCGGTCAGCGGATACGAATCACCAGGAAACTCGAGCTGCTCAGAAAGATCGACGGTAACGCTCGGGAACTCAGCCATTACCACTGACCATTCTGTTGGGCGGCACCCTCGTTGAGCTGCTGACGGCAACGGGTAACGGTGCCGGTCAGGCTCTTGAGGTTCTCCTCCAGGTGCGTAAAGACCTGCTCTGCGTAGTCCTCGGCAGCATAACGCGTCTCGCGCTCGTACTGCTGGGCACGATCGCGGATGTCGTCGGCCTGCTGCTGTGCCAAGCGGACGATCTCCTGCTCACCGGCAATGGTGAGGGCCTGCTGCTGAGCGTCGGCGATGATGGAATCGGCCTGAGCGGCGGCGGAAGCCATAAGCTCCTCGCGCTCCTTAAGGATACGGCGGGACTTCTGCCACTCCTCGGGATAGCTCATGCGGATCTCGTCGAGGATGTTGAAGAACACGTCGGCGTCGATGACCTTGAACTGAGCGTTCTTGCCGAAAGGCGGCTTGGCTTCCTCGATCAGCCCTTCGAGCTCATCGACCAAGCTGACGATCCTATCGCCAGGAAAATTCTCGCCCGGCATCCAGTCTCCTTTCATAGGTAACATATCATCGTGCTAGTTTACCACATGCCACCAGGCAATAAAAAACGTCACGAAAAGCGGTGTCTGAGCGCTTCGACCACGTTGGGCGGGACAAACGTCGATACATCGCTGCCGAGCGAGGCGATCTGGCGAACGACCGAACTCGAGATATAGCCGTACTGCGGCGCACTCATGACAAAGATGGACTCCAACTCGTTATCCAAGCGATAGTTGAGGTCTGCCTGCTGCAGCTCGTACTCAAAGTCGGTCATGGCGCGCAGGCCCTTGACCACGGCCCCCGCCCCCTGCTCGCGAGCGAAGTCGACCAAGAGGCCGGTAAAGGGCAGGACCTCGACGCCGTCGATATCACCGAGCGCCTCGCGAGCCAGCGCCACGCGCTCATCGAGCATAAACGTGGTGCCCACACCGTTTTTACCCTGCGACTCGGCGACAGCGACGATCACGCTGGGAAAGATGCGGCGGGCGCGGCGGATGACGTCGATATGGCCAAACGTGATGGGATCGAAGGTGCCCGGGACGATCACGCGGTTGATGGTGTCACTCATGGGCGTTCTCCTGAACCGTCATGGCATCGTTGTTGTAAGCATCGGTGCCGGCGCAATCTTCCTCACTATCGTCATCGCCGACCCAACGAAGCAGGTCGACCGAGGTAATGCCGTAGCGCTTCTCGCGCACGATCTCAAAGCCTGCCGGATGCGCGCCCGCATCGGCGGCGGCATGCTCAAACAGGGCATAAGCGCCAGGTGCAAGCAGACCCTGCTGAGCCAGGTTCTGCAGCAGTATCTCGACCGGCTCGGCACCAAAAGCATAGGGCGGGTCGAGCAGGACCAGATCAAAGGGGCCGCCCGGCACACGACCGCGCGAGGCGCTCGCCAGCATGTCGCCCGTTACCACGCGCCAACGCGCACGGTCACGGCAGAGCGACTCGATATTCTTGGTAATGAGCCGCGCGGCATTCCGATCGATCTCGAACGTCGTGAGTGAGCGGGCACCACGTGAGAGCATCTCTAACCCTAAGGCACCGGAGCCGCCAAAAGCGTCCAGCACGCGGACCTCGTCCAGATCGAAGTCGAATGCCGACATGACCATAGATGCGCATGCCTCGCGCACGCGATCGGTCGTGGGGCGGGTGACATCGCGACCACGGGGCTCCTCGATCTTACGACCGCGCCATTCGCCGCCGATGATTCTCATCCTCCGCTGACCTCCTTAAAAATGTGTCGATATCGCATGGCGACCGCATCGCGCAGGGGGCGCGTCGCCACGGAGTCAAGGTTGCAAGCATACCGCAAGAGCTCGACCGCGTCCAAATGGGCCCACTCGATCAGCTCCTCGTCGGCATCCAGGTCGACAAAGCGCAGAGTCACACCGCCATGCTGGCGGTACCCCAGGATTTCGCCCTCGTGGCGCAGACGAAGGTCCATCTGGGCGAGCGTAAAGCCGTCCGAGGTCTTTTCGAGCGACTGGAGACGCTCTTGCGCCGCCGAAGCGCCGCCGTTGCCCTTGGAGTGCGTCATGACCAGGCAGGTGCCCGACACGCTGCCGCGGCCCACGCGGCCGCGCAGCTGGTGCAGGGCCGCCAAGCCAAAGCGCTCACCGTTCTCGATGACCATGACGGTGGCGTTGGGCACGTCGACGCCCACCTCGACCACCGTAGTCGAGACGAGCACGTCGATCTCGCCGCGCTTGAAGGCATCGATAACCTGGTCCTTCTCCCCCGCTGGCATACGGCCGTGAAGGCGCTCGATGGCAAGACCCGGCAACGCCAGACGCAGGCGATCGAGCTCGGTCGCCGTATCGTGCAGCGGCACGGGGACCGTCACGCGGCCCTCGTCGTCGCGGGCGATACCGGGCACGTCCTCAAGCTCATCGACCGAGTCACTCGGCTCCACGAGCGGGCAAATCACGTAGGCCTGCTGACCCTTTTCATGCGCCTCGCGGATGGCGCCATAGGCAAGGTCGCGGCTCGACTCGGTAAGCACGCGTGTCATCACGCCAGCGCCAGGGACGGGCCGATGGCGGATGATGCTCGTGTCCAGATCGCCGTAGACCGAAAGCGCCAGCGTACGTGGGATGGGCGTTGCCGTCATAACGAGTAGATCGGCACCAACGCCCTTCGCACGCAGGGCGTTGCGTTGGCCGACGCCAAACCGGTGCTGCTCATCGATGACCACGAGCGACAGATGCTTAAACGCCACGTTATCCGAAAGCACCGCGTGGGTGCCAAAGAGGACATCGAGCTCGCCCGATTCCAGCTGGGCATGGATCCGCTCGCGCTCGGCCGCCGGCGTGGCGCCCGTCAGGAGCGCCCAGGTCATGCCAGCCTGCGAGAGCAAGGGGCCGGTCTTATCGGCATATTGACGCGCCAGCACGCCCGTGGGCGCCATAACGCAGGCCTGCGTGCCGCTATCGGCAGCCACAGCCAGCGCGCAGGCGGCAACAGCGGTCTTGCCGGTACCGACATCGCCCAGCAGCAGGCGGTTCATCACGCGCCCGCCATCGCACATATCGCGCAGGATATCTTGGAACGCGGCCTCCTGCTCGTCGCTCAGCGAAAACGGCAGGGCCTGCTTAAGCGCGGCCAGGTGCTCGCCCGCGGCGTGGGCATAGGGCACCACATCGACCAGGCCGCCGTCGTTGCGCAAGCGCAGCGCCAGCTGAAGGTAGAGGCACTCCTCGTAGGCAAGGCGTGCGCGCGCGATATCGCGCTCAGCCATGCTCGAGGGAAAGTGGATCGATCGAAGGGCACGGGCATGGCTCATCAGGCGACGTTTAACGCGTAAGCGTGCCGGAATGGGATCAAAGGGATTGCCGACGACCTCGAGCGCGCCGCTTACGATACGGCGCATCCATGCCTGACTCACGCCGTCACTCACGTAATGGACCGGCAGGATAGTGCCCGCGGCGCGCCCTTCCTCAAGCTTTTCAAAGTGCGGCGAGGCCATCTGCTTAAAGCCGTAGGCAAACTCGACCTTACCCATTACGGCCAGGCGGTCGCCCTGCTTAAGCTGCTGGGCAATCCAGGGCTGGCGGAAAAAGGCGACCTGCAGCACGCCCGTCTCGTCAACGAGTGAGACCTCGGTCACCTGCATGTGCGGACGAGGCTGCTTTTGGACGATACGGTCGACCGTGGCGATGATGGTACACACGGTACCGATGGGCGCCATCTCGATGGACCAGGAGCGCGTAAAGTCCAGGTATCGATGAGGGATATGGAGAAGGAGGTCCCCCACCGTCCGAATTCCCAGACGGCGAAGGGCCTCCTCACGTTTACCCGAAACATATTTGAGTCGCGCGATATCCTCGTCGAGCGCATTGCTCTGGGCAAAGCGCTCCGAGACGCGCGGCACGGAGCACAGTTCGGACATGGGCAGTTGCCTACTCGATCGAGAAGATCACGGGATAGAGCGGCTGCTCGCCACGATGGGCGTCAATCTCCAGATCGGGCTGAGCCTCCTCAATGGCATCGACAATCTCCTGGAAGGCCTCATTGGACAGTTCCTCGCCTGCCAGAATCGTCAGCGCGTCGCCCTCCTCTTCCTCCTGCATACGGTTAATGCAATCGAGCGTGACCTGCTTCACGTCGGAGCCGACCACATCAATGGAGCCGGCAATGATACCCATGACGTCACCGGAGTGAATCGGCGAGCCGTCGGAGGCGCTGGAATCGCGCACGGCACGGGTGACCTCGCCATCGCGAACCTCACTGATGGCGTCGACCATAGCGGCGACGGCATCCTCAAGCTCGGAATCGGGTAGGACCGCGAACAGCGCGGAGAAGGCCTGCGGAACGGTCTTGGTGGGAACGACGGCGACCTTCTTGTCGGTGCAGGCTGAAGCAGCGGCCTCGGCGGCCATGCGGATGTTGCCGTTGTTGGGCAGGATGATGACCGAGGTCGCGTTGACCTGGTCGACGGCGCCCAGCAGGTCTGCAGTCGAAGGGTTCATGGTCTGGCCACCCGAGACGATCACGTCAACGCCGAGAGACTTGAGGATGTCTGCCTCGCCGGAACCGGCGGCAACGGCGACAAAGCCCAGGGCCTTCGCGGGCTCGGCGGCCTTTTCCTGGTCCTCGTGGATCTTGGCAGTACGGTCGTGGGCCTCCATCTCCATGTTATGGATAAAGACTTCGTAGATCTGACCAAGCTGCAGCATGTGCTCGAGCACCAAGTTGGGGGTGTTGGAGTGCACGTGAATCTTGTAATCGGGGTAAGCACCCACGAGCAGCTCGCAGTCGCCCATGGAACCCAGGAACTTGAGGCACTCGTCCTCGTCAAAGGGAGCGTCGGCCTTAAAGAGGAACTCGTTGCAGTAGCGGAATTCCGAGCCCTCCCAGTCGTCGTTGGCCTCGATCTCAACACGACCAAGGGCCGCGTCGCGGGCAGAGCAGGCGGAATCAAACGTGGCGGAGAAATCCTCGACAACGGTGCTGCGGCCAAGAGCGGCGGCAACAAAGTTCTCAAGGAAAATAGCAAAGCCAAAGGCGCCGGAGTCGACCACGCCGTTCTCCTTCAGAACGGGCAGCAGGTCGGGCGTGCGGGCGACGGACTGGTAGGCCTCGACGACGATGGCGTCGAGCGCGTCCTCGGCCGAGAACTTCTTCTTTTCGCACTCGTCGGCCTTGGTCGAGACATCGCGCAACACCGTGAGGATCGTACCCTCGATGGGCTTACGGACGGCCTGGAAGGCAACCTTGACGGCACGACGGAAGGCGAAGGCGATGTTGGCGGACGTAATGGGCTCGTCGGCGGAGACAAGGCCCTCGGCCACGCCGCGCAAGATCTGCGAGGTGATGACGCCGGAGTTGCCGCGGGCGCCCATCAGGGAGCCGTGGGTGATGGCGCCGGCGATGGCCTCCATGTCGGCGTCGGCGGGAAGGGCAGAAAGCTCCTTGGTCACCGAGGCGAGCGTGAGCGACATGTTGGTGCCGGTGTCACCGTCGGGCACGGGAAAGACGTTGAGCTTGTTGATCTCCTCGGCCTTGTCGGAAACGGCAGCCGCAGCGATCGGAAAACAGGTGCGAATGGTCTTTGCAATCATGGGTATTTAAATCTCCGTTTTCGGATGCTAGTTCAGACGGCTCTTGAGCGCGTCGATATGGATGCCGATCTTAAGGCTGGCGGGATCGATCTGGGCGATCTCCTGCAGGGTGAAGGCAACGGAGCTCGAAAGATTGTGGCAGACGGATTTCATGTTGACGCCGTTCTCGAGCACGACGTGAAGATCGACCGTAAGGCCGTTCTCGTCGGCGGAGACAAGCACGCCCTTGCGGAGGCGCTGACCGGCAAGCAGGCGCACGCTCTCGGCGCCTTGGAGCTGCTCAGCCATACCGACGACGCCATAGCACGTCATCGCGGCATAACCGGCAATATCGGCAATAACGTCGTTCGAGACGCTCAGGCTGCCGTTAATGGTCTCAGACACAAGAATCTCCTTATCTGGTGCTCGCGGCACCATGTCGTGGGAGCAATCATTGCAATATTCTACAACGACCGCGCCATGTTGAGGTGGTGGGTCGCGGGATTACATCCTCGACACGAAATGTTGATATGGCAACGTTCGAGTCAAGTGGTCGCGGCATGAAAAAACCCGCCGCATAAGCGACGGGTTTTACAACCTGGCTCCCCGGGTAGGACTCGAACCTACAACAGCGCGGTTAACAGCCGCGTGCTCTACCATTGAGCTACCGAGGAATTTAAAAGCCCAGCGGAATGGGCTGAGAAATTCTGGCTCCCCGGGTAGGACTCGAACCTACAACAGCGCGGTTAACAGCCGCGTGCTCTACCATTGAGCTACCGAGGAATAGGTGCGTGCTCTCAAGCAACGAAGTTTATTATACGGACGAATCAGCTTAGGGCAAGAACTTTTTTAAGAAATTTTCTCGCCTTGATCCCTTGGGGACGGCCTAACTGCCGGCACCGGCAACGGAAACGCCGATGTTTTGACAATGCCAGACACTATGACCCAATCCAGGGGCACGGAAACGACAGGAGCCCCCGCTCGTGACCGCGGGTCGGGGCTGCGACAATGTTGTTGAAGTGCCAGAGGCGCAGCCGCGCCGCAACGAGGTTGGGAGGCTCCCGTGCCTAGATATTCTACCGCCTTCGGAATGGACGTACACCTCAGGTCCACCACCGTCTGCGCGCTCGACGCGGAGACGGGCGAGGCCGTGACGAGGAGGTTCCGCGGCAACCCCTGGGGCGAGGTCGCGGAGTGGATGTCGGGCTTCCCCGGCCCGTCGCTCGCCGCCTACGAGAGCGGCTACCTCGGCTTCGCCCCGCAAAGGGAGCTCTCCGGGCTCGGCGTCGACTGCGTCGTCGCGGCCGTCTCCAAGGTCCCGAGGTCGGCTGCCGACCTCTCGTCCAAGAACGACCGCAACGACGCGGCCAGGATGGCCAAGGCGATACTGTCGCACGACGTCACCCCGGTATGGGTGCCGTCCCCCGAGATCGAGGGCGCTAACACCTCGCCGCCGCCCACGACGCGGCGACCGCGAGGCTCGCGGCGGCGAAGCAGCGGCTCCTGGCGTTCCTAGCCCGCCGCGGCTATGTCTACGGCGGCACGACGCCGGCCGGCAACCCCCGGAAGTACTGGACGTACGGCTTCCTCAGGTGGCTCGACGGCATACACCCCGCCGACGACGGAGGCATCCGGGCGCTTGCGGCGCTGAGGAACGAGGTCGAGGCGGCCGACGAGACGAGGGGGGCCCTCCTCGCCGAATACAGGGCCGCCGTCGCGGCGGGCCCCCTCTCGGCCGAGGTCGAGGCGCTCCAGTCGATCAAGGGGTGCGGGTTCGCGCTCGCCGCCGCCTTCGCGTCCGAGGTCGGCGACTTCTCGAGGTTCCGCTCCGGCAGGCAGGTGACGGCCTACTTCGGCCTCGCCCCGAAGCAGAGGTCGAGCGCGGACTCCGTGCGCCTCGGCGGAATCAGCGGGGCCGGCAACGCGCTCGTCAGGAAGCTGGCTGTCGAGGGGTCCTGGTGCTATGCCCAGGCCGGCCACCAGCCGAAGCTGATGCCCAAGGGCTCCGGCGTGCCCCTCGAGATAAGGATGCACGGGAGGAAGGGGTCCGAGAGGCTCCTGCGCCGCCGCGAGGAGATGATCGCCCGCGGGATGCCGCAGGCGAAGGCGAACGCGGCCACCGCGGCCGAGCTCGTGAGGTGGCTGTGGGCCCTCGGCACGATGTGCCGGGAGGGCGCGGAATAGACATAAGCCCCCGTCCCGGCGAGCCGGGCAGCCTTCGGGGACACCCCCGTTCTCGCTGTGCGCGCGGCGGCCGCCGCATGCGCGAAGACAGACTAGGGGAACCCCGCCGAAGGAGAGGATTGCGGGCCGCCGGAGCGGTATCCGCGGATATGAGACTGAGCCGAAGGCGTCGATGACATGCCGGGGGCGGACCGGGACGGGTTTAACGGCAGGCCCCGCCGACCGATTGCAAGCGGTCGGCGGGGCCATTGTGGCCCTTGACAGTGGATTGGGTCATATGAGCGAGCGGGCACCAGAGCGAACAAATTGGCATGAAAAGAGGACGGCATAGACCTTCTGGTCATGCCGTCCTCTTTGAATGACAAGTTGTCGCTCTGGTGTCCGCGCAGCGTCGGCCAGTTACGGCGTTTGGTAAAACGCCGTAACTACTAAGACTCGATATAGTCCTTCAGCTTGCTGCTGCGGCTCGGGTGGCGGAGTTTGGCCAAGGTCTTGGACTCGATCTGGCGGATACGCTCGCGCGTGACGCCAAACTCGCGGCCGACTTCCTCGAGCGTGCGGGGATGCCCGTCGACAAGGCCAAAGCGCAGCTCGATAACCTTGCGCTCACGATCGGCAAGCGAGTCGAGCACCTGAGTGAGTTGCTCCTGCAGCATGGAGAAGCTGGCGGCATCGGGCGGAACGATAGCCTGGGAGTCCTCGATAAAGTCGCCCAGCTGGGAATCCTCTTCCTCGCCGATGGGGGTCTCAAGCGACACGGGCTCCTGCGAGATCTTCTGGATCTCGCGGACGCGGTCGGCGCTCATGTCCATCTCGGCACCGATCTCCTCGGGGGTCGGGTCGCGGCCCAGGTCCTGAAGGAGCTGACGCTGCACGCGGACGAGTTTGTTGATGGTCTCGACCATGTGCACGGGAATACGGATGGTACGGGCCTGGTCGGCGATAGCGCGCGTGATGGCCTGACGGATCCACCACGTGGCGTACGTGGAGAACTTAAAGCCCTTCTGGTAGTCGAACTTCTCGACGGCGCGGATCAGACCGAGGTTGCCCTCCTGGATCAGGTCCAGGAACAGCATGCCGCGGCCAACATAGCGCTTGGCGATGGAGACGACCAGACGCAGGTTTGCGCTGATGAGAGCCTGCTTGGCCTCGAGGCCGACATTCTCGATACGGGTCAGACGGCGCATCTCGGCACGCGTGAGCTCGAGCTCGCCTGCTTCGGCAGCCTCGAGCTTCTCGGTGGCCTCGAGACCGGCCTCGATCTTCATAGCCAGATCGACCTCTTCGGAAGCGGTCAACAGGTCGACCTTGCCGATCTCCTTGAGGTACATACGAACCGGATCGCCGGTCAGCATCACCGTGGAGGCATCGATGCCACGCACGCGGGAGCGTGAACGGGACGTGCGCACGGTGCGCTTCTTCTTGCTCTTGGAAGAACCCATCTCGGCGTCGGCCTGACGGGCCATCTTGAGCTCGTGATCGTCGAGCGAGCCGGAATCGTGCTCGTCATCGTCATCGAAATCGTCGGTATCGGTATCGTTATCGTCATCGTCGACGTCCATGGGGGCGTCGTCGTTACCGCTCGCGGAGATAATCTGGATGCCGCTGTTGCGCAGCGCGGAATACACCGCGGTGAGCTGCTCGTCAGAAACATCGATATCCTTCAGGGCGACCTGAATCTCGTCCTCGGTTACCGAAGTCCTGTTTGAGCCGTTGCCAATGAGCTTTGCAACGTAGGATTCCAGCCCAGTACCCGTGCTCTCAGTCTTTTTTGGCACAGATTCTCCCTTCATAGTCCACAGGACTCAATACTTTAGCACACACATTGACGTCTATACCCAAAAAGAGGACTGGATATAGGCGAGAATACGCTGGTTGACCACAACATCTAGGCCTGTTCGGTGCCTGCGGCCTCCAGGCCGATCAAACGGAACGGGTCCGCCACGCCGCCGATCGACTTTTGCAGTTCGCGCTGACGCTGCGAGTCCTGCGCGGCCTGCACGGTCAGCGCACGACGGGCCTCATCATCGAGCGAACGGTCCTGGCGCAGCTTGGCCTGTGCGGCACGCATGCGGCGCTTGATTGTGTAGAGCTCGAGCGTATCGAGCATAAACACGATGTTCGTCTCGGTGGGGTGCTTGCTCGTCGCCGAGATGCGCCCGGCACTCACAAGCGTTGCCGCCTCGGGACACACCGAGCGTGCCGCATCCATGCAGGCTGCAGGATCGGTTCCCGGCGGCGTTGCCAGCACGGCCCATGCGATGGACTCGTGACGTGGGTCAACCCACTCGATGGAGCAGATGCGGTCGGCATACGTGCGGAACAGGTCGGGGTAGCTCGTGAGCATGGTTAGCAGCTCACGCTCCCCCGCCAAGGACTTGCGCTCTAGATCTGTCAAAACCATAGGGGCCGAGGCGTCTGTCGGGGCACCGGCGGGCGTAGAGCCCATACCGTCAGGCACATCGATCGGCGGCAGGTCGTCGACGACCTCGACCGGCGCGGCACCGTAGGCATCGAGTGGGACGTAGTCGTACGGCTCTTCTTCGACCGGTGCGGACACCGGCGGCGTCGCGCCCGACGCCCAAGCACCACGAGATGTTCCCTGCGAACCAGACGACCGACCGCCCGCGCTACCAGATCGCTCAGCCTGCGCCCGCTGGCGTTCATAGTTCTGTTCGCGTCGGCGTTCCGCATCCTCGCGTTTAGCGACATCGCGAAACACGCGACCCGAACTCGCGCGCACCGTCTCCAAATCCAAACCCAGCAGATCGGCAATCTGGATAAAGTACGTATCGATCATATAGCTGTCACGAAGCGGATAGATGAGCGTGAGCGCATCCTCCAGCGCCTTGGCGCGACCGCCCGGCGTGGTGATGTCGCTCGACTCCTGCAGCGAACGGTACACGAAGTCCATGAGCGGCTCGGCGGCGTCAATGCGTTTCTGCAGCTCCTCTCCGCCGTGGGCCGTGATGAACTCCATGGGATCGTTGCCGTCAGGCAGCACCACGCAGCGCAGGTCCATCGAATCCTGCTCGATAAACTGAATCGCGCGACGGGCGGCCTTCTGGCCCGCGGCATCGCCGTCAAACATATACACGATGCGCTTGGCAAAGCGGGTGAGCGTCTTGACGTGATGCTCCGTGAGCGCGGTGCCCAGCGTAGCGACAACGTTTTTAATCCCCGCCTCCCAACAGGCGATGCAGTCGGTATAGCCCTCTACCACGATGGCGGTATCCTGCGCGACGATAAACTCCTTGGCCCAATTAAAGCCGTAGAGGTTTCGCTTTTTATGAAACACGCTCGTCTCGGCGGTGTTGAGGTACTTGGGTTGGCCGTCACCCATGATGCGACCGCCAAAGGCGATGTTGTGACCCTGCTCGTCAAAGATGGGGAACATCACGCGGTCGTAGAAGCGGTCGGCAAGCTGCCCGCGCCCTCGACTCACGGCAACGTTGGCGTCGATCATCTCCTGCGGAGTAAAGCCCGCCTGCGACAGATGAGCCACCAGCATATTACGACCCGGCGCAAAGCCCAGGCAGTAGCGGCGGCAGACGTCGCCACCCATGCCGCGGCTGGCAAAGTACTCACGTGGACGGCCATCCTTACCGCGCATAAGCATGGTGTGGTAGAACTGGGCGGTCTCGGCACACAGATCGTAGATGCGGGCACGCTTGGTACCGCGCTCGCGGCGATCTCCGGTGTCGTGCAGCTCAATACCTGCACGATCGGCCAAATAACGGATTGACTCGGGAAAGCTCAGGTTCTCGCGCTTCATGATATAGGTGAAGACGTCGCCACCCTCGCCGCAGCCAAAGCAATGCCACACCTGCGTGGCGGGAATAATGTGGAAGGACGGAGTCTTTTCGCCATGAAAGGGGCAGCAGCCCCAAAACTCATGGCCGCGGGGCTTGAGCTCAACCGTTTCCTGCACGATGGCGACTAAGTCGGACGCAGCGCGTACCTGGTCTTTTTCCTCATCGCTAATCACGGACGCTCACCCCCTGCTCGCCCAAGTTGTGACGAATATCTTCGATATTACCCTCGACGGTCGCGATCAACTCATCCAGCGAATCGAACACGCGCGACGGACGCAGCCAGCGCGTAAACGCCAGCGAAACGGAAGCACCGTACAGGTCGCCCGTATAACCAATTAAATTAGCCTCAAGATGCGCAGATGCCGCATCGTCGGCATACGTCGGCGGCAGTCCGACGTTAACGGCAGCAGGCCACACGATGTCGTTTACCAGCACCAGGCCCTCATACACGCCATCGGCAGGCACCTGAATGCCGTCGGGAACCTGTAGGTTTGCCGTGGGAAAGCCCATGCCAGAGCCCTCGTGGCGGCCGCGAATAACACCGCCACGCACCATATACGGGCGGCCGAGTAACCCAGCAGCAAGCCCCACATGGCCCTGTCCCAGCTCGTGACGAATGCGGGTGGCGCAAATGGCCTCGCCGCCCTCGCAAAGCAGGTCGTGACCATACACGTCAACTCCGCGCTCGGAACCCCAGGCGCGCATCTCGGCAACACCAGAAGCACCGCCGCGACCCAGCCTAAAATCGCTGCCAACGCGAATCGAACGAATGTCGACAACGCGTGACAACAGTGCGAGAAAACCGACATGGTCGAGCGCCGCAACCTCAGGCGTAAAGGGAACGGCCACCACTGCATCGACCCGGGTTTGAGCCAGGGCATGCAGACGGTCGGCCGTCGTCATCAATTTTTGAGCGGGCGAAGGGCTCACCACGACGTCCGGGTCGGGATCGAAGGTAACCACGACCGCCTTACAGCCATGGGCACGGGCATCACAGACAAGCGCTTCGATGAGTTCCTGGTGTCCACGGTGCACACCATCGAAAACGCCGATGGCGATGGAGGCAGCACCCAAGTGCTCGCACTCATCAAATGCATCGGCAGCAACGATGCGAGCCTCGTCCGACTCGCCCGCGAAAAAGATACGCGCGAGCTCGCGAGCGGACAACATCATCGAACACCGCCGATTGCCTGCGGAAACACGTGCTCCATGACAAAGCGGCCACTCTCAATGCGGGCGAGCGCCTTGAGTCCCCCATCGAGCACCAACGCAAACGGCGCCTTCGAGGCATCGAAATCCGCAAGCGCACGCTCAACGGGAATGCGTCGGCCGCAGAGCAGGTCATCGGCAAGATTGCCAGGCAAGTCAACACGCGTGGCGCCCAGGGCAGCAATGGGATCCAGGGCAAAGCCAGGCGCGGACTCGGGGGAAAGTTCCTCGACCGCATGACAAGCGCCAATGGAAACAACACCGGAGGCCGTGCGGCGCAACGCGGAAATGTGCGCGGCGCTCTCACAGGCGCGGCCCAAGTCTCGAGCGAGCGCACGGATATAGGTGCCCTTGCTCACCGAGAACGCCACGGTCCACACACACGTATCACCTTCGCCGCCCACGGCGATCAGGTCGGCGGCATAGACCTCGACGGGGCGCGGAGGCAGGTCCACCGCATTGCCCTCGCGAGCAGACTTGTAGGCGCGAACGCCATTGACCGAGATAGCCGAAAACGCCGGCGGCACCTGCATCTGCGGACCCAGCATGGCCGCCAAGCGCTCACGGGCATAGGCAGGATCGCGCAGCTCGTTGGCAATAGCCACCGTGCGGACCGCCTCGCCCTCCGCATCATCGGTATTGGTCTCGGCGCCAAACGAGATGTCGGCGACATAGCTTTTGGTATCGAGGGTTAGCATGCCCAGCAAACGAGTAGCCTGGCCAACACCCACCACCATGACACCCGATGCCATGGGGTCGAGCGTGCCGGCATGGCCGACGCGACGCTCATGGAGGGCGCGCCGACATTGCGAGACCACATCGTGGGACGTGCAGCTCACCGGCTTATCGACGGCGAGCAGCATATTCAGTTGAGAAGGCGTACGACGAGCCATGTACCATCCAAAAAGTTAAAGCTCGACGGTCACCGAAGCGGGATCCTCCCCTACCAGTTCGGCCAGCATGGGAAGTGCCACGGTGAGCGTCTCGAGAATCGTTCCGTTGTTGGAGAAACCGGCGGCAGCGGGATGTCCGCCTCCGCCAAAGGCAGCAGCGATCTCGGACACGTTGAGGTCGCCCTTGGAGCGCAGGTTGCCGCGCACCTTGGTATCGCCCTCAATGCCCTTCAGGAACAGGCAGACTTCGACGCCCATCACCGAGCGAACCACATCGACCAGGCCGTCGCACTCATCCGAGGTGACACCGCAGGCCTCAAGGTCACTCTGGTACGCGTAGCTATACGCGACGCGCCCGTGGGCCACCGTCTTAATGCGGCCCATAACGATGGACTTGAGGTGCAAAAATTCAACGCGCATGCTCTGGTAGACCTCGAGTGCCACACGCGCCGGATCGGCACCGTGGGCAACCAGACGCGAGGCTGCATGGAACGCGGCGGCATCGGCGTTTTGGTACTGAAAACGGCCGGTATCGGTAACCAAGCCACACAGCAGGCAGGTAGCAACGCCATCACGTGCGACAATGCCGCAATTGTCCAAGAAGCGGTCGATGATCATGGCGCAGGCTGCAGCTTCGACGCGCCTCAGGCTGAGCTCGGCAAACTCCTCACGCGCCGGATGGTGATCGAAGCACACCACATGCTTGGAGCGACGAAGCACCTCGGCGGAATTATTGAGACGCTCGACGACCGGCACGTCCACCGAGATGAACAGGTCCGGATTGCCGGTGTACGCAGATGCCGGCACCAGGCGATCGGAGCCTTCCATAAAGCGGTAGATACGCGGAACCGGATCATCGTCTGCCAGCAGCAGGGCAATGTCCTTGTTGGGGAAAAACTTCATGAGCGAAAGGCCCAGACCCAAAACGGAGCCCAAGGCATCGCCATCGGGAGAAGTATGTCCCGAAATCGCAATGGAGGACGCACCCTCGATGAGCTCGAGGATGCGTCGCTGAATATCTGCAGACTCGCACGAGGCGAGGTCGGCGGAATTAGTCATCTAAAGCTGCCTCCTGGGCGGCATCCGCTATCGGATAGCCGTCCTCGTCCTTTTCGATCGCAAGCGTGGCGGGAACGTTTTCCAGCGCACGCGTGATACGCTCGGCCTCATCGGTCGAGCGATCGATGCGAAAATCGAGCTCGGGCGTAACACGCCAATCGAGCGAGCGAGCCAACAGGCTGCGAATACGGCCCTTAGCGCTTGCGAGCGCCTCCAAGACCTCGTCGTAGCGGCTCGCATCGCACGACACGTACACGCGCGCGAACGAACGGTCCACCGCGACCTCGACCGCGGTCAAAGTAACCAGGTCGAGACGCGGATCGGAAACCTCAAAGAGCAGGATATAACCGAGCTTCTCGCGAAGCTGCTCGCCCAGACGGCGGGTTGCCTGCGTTTGCTTCATAGCGCTACCCCCTACTCGGTACGGGCAACCTGGTCGATACGGTAACCCTCGATCTGGTCGCCGGGCTTGATGTCCTGGAAGTTCTCCAGGCCAATGCCGCCCTCGGAACCGCTCTTGAGGCTCTTGGCCTCGTCCTTGTAGTGACGCATCGAGGCGATCTTGCCGTTGAAGACCACGATGCCGTCGCGCACCAGACGCACGGAATCGGTCGCGGCGATCTCGCCCTCTTCGACGCGGACACCGGCGGCGATACCGACTTTAGGCACCTTGAAGGTGTCCAGGACGGTCGCGGTACCCGTGGAGACCTCGACCTCGGTGGGCTTGAGCATGCCGATACGGGCAGCGTCGAGCTCCTCGAGGCACTTGTAGATGACGTCGTAGCAACGGATCTCGACGCCCTCGCGCTCGGCGGCGGAACGCGCCTTACCGTCGGGGCGGACACCAAAGCCGATGATGATGGCGTTGGAGGCGTCGGCCAGGACGACGTCGGTCTCGTTGATGGCACCAACGGCGGAGTGGATCGTGTTGATGCGAACCTCGGACTGATCCATCTTGTCGAGCGAGTCCTGAAGGGCCTCGATGGAACCCTGGACGTCGGCCTTGATGATCAGGTTGAGCTCCTTGACCTCGGCGTCGGCAATGGTCTCGAAGAGGTTCTCGAGCGTGACGTGCTTGACGCGGCTCTGCTCCTCGATACGGGCCTTGAGTGAACGCTCATCGGCCAGGGCGCGAGCCTCGCGCTCGTCCTCGAAAACGCGGAACTCGTCGCCGGCGTTGGGCACGGACTGCAGGCCCAGGATCTCGACGGCGTCGGAAGGACCGGCCTCGGTGACGGCGTTGCCCTTGGGATCGAGCATGGCGCGGACGCGACCGTAGGTAAGGCCGGCGACCAGCGTATCGCCCACGTGCAGGGTACCGCGGGTCACGAGCACCGTGGCAACCGAACCGCGGCCCTTGTCGAGCTTAGCCTCGAGGACGTTACCGGAGGCAAAAGTGTCGGGGTTGGCCTTGAGCTCGAGCACGTCGGCCTGGAGCAGCACGGTCTCGAGCAGGTCGTCGATACCGATCTTCTGCTTGGCCGAGATGTTGACGAACATGTTCTGTCCGCCCCACTCCTCGGGGATGATGCCGTACTCGGTGAGCTCCTGGCGCACGCGGTCGGGGTTGGCACCCGGCTTATCGATCTTGTTGACGGCGACGACGATGGGTACGCCGGCGGCCTTGGCGTGATTGATCGACTCGATGGTCTGGGGCATGACGCCGTCGTCGGCGGCCACGATCAGAATGACGATGTCGGTCACCTTGGCACCACGGGCACGCATGGCCGTAAAGGTGGCATGACCCGGGGTATCGATGAAGGTGATCTTGCGGTCGTTGATCATGACCTGCGAAGCGCCGATGGCCTGCGTAATGCCGCCCGCCTCGCCGGCAGCAACGCCGGTGTGACGGATGGCGTCGAGCAGCGACGTCTTGCCGTGGTCGACGTGGCCCATGACGGTGACGACCGGTGCGCGCGGCTTAAGGTCGGCGGGATCGTCGTAGAACGAGAAGGTATTCTCCTCCTCGGGGGTAATGATCTTGATCTGACGACCCAGGTCGTCGGCAACGAGCTCGACAAGGTCATCGGACATGGACTGCGTCATGGTGAGCGGCGTGCCCAGCAGGAACAGGCGCTTGATGATGTCGTTGGCCGGAACGTCGAGTGCCTCGGCGAGTTCCTGGACGGTAACGCCCTGGGAGACCTTGATGGCGTCGAGCTCCTCGGGGTTCACGCCCTGGGCCAGCGCCTCCTCTATCTTGCGCTCCTCCTGAGCCTTGGCAGCCTCGCGCTCGCGCTTCTCCTTGCGCTTCTTGCGGCGACCGGTGGACTCACGAGAGGCCTCCTCGACGGCAGCACGAGCCTCCTCGAGCACCTTCTCGCGGCTGTACTCCTCGGCCTCACGAGCCATGCGGCTGTAGTGGTCCTCTTCGTTGTTGTGACCGCCCTTGCGCTTCTTGCCCTTGCCCTGCTTATCGGGGTTGGGGAAGTCCATGCCGGCAGCGACGTTGTTGCTGGCGTTGGTGCGATGGCTGTGCGGACGGCTCTCGGAGGCGTTGCGCTCGGAGTTGTTGTCGGAAGCGTTGCGATCGTTACGACGGCCACCGCGGCGGTCGTTGTTGCCGCCACGACGGTTACCGCGCTCGGCGGCGCGCTCGGCCTTGGCCTTGTCCTCGGCGTCCTTCTTCTCCTTGAGCACGGTCTCCTGTGCAGCGATCTGGTCGAGCAGCGAACGGAAGCGCGAACCGGAGTCGGAAGCGGGAACGGCGCGGCGCTGGGCCTCGCGGGCAGCCTCCTCCTTCTCGCGAGCAAGGCGCTCCTGCTCGGCCTTCTTCTTGGCCTCGGCCTCGGCGCGGGCAGCCTCCTCGGCAGCCTGGGCGGCGGCAAACTGGCGGCGCTCCTCCTCGCGTGCCTTCTCGGCGGCGATGCGCTCGCGCTCGGCCTCGGCGGCGCGAGCGGCTTCCTCGGCGGCAGCTGCCTGCTCCTCGGCCTGCTTGGCGGCCTCGACTTCCTGAGCGCGGGCCTCGATCACCGAGGCGAGCTGCTTGCGGACCATGGCGACATAGGCGTCCTCCAAGGTGGAGGAAGCGGACTTAGCGGGAATCTTCATATCGGCGAGATGACCCATCAGTTCCTTGGAGGTCATGCCGAACTCTTTGGCCAGGGTGGACACACGGACTTTTGCCATATGACTTCACCTACCCTTTCTGGCACCTTGGGTGCCTAGAGACTGAACGAGCGTGGGAGACGCGCCGGGACCCGCCCGGCGCGACCGCGCTAGATCAGGTCCTCCGCATCATCGAAGGCGTCGGTGTCGTGGACACCGCAGAAACGGGAGCCGGGACGGGCCTGGTTGCGGCACTGGATGCCGTCCTCGGACACGTACTCGCAGCGGCGGACGTCCTCGTCCTCCTCATCACCGATCAGGTCGGCGGCGGGTTCCTCGTGAACGGGAACGTTCTTGAGGATGTCGGCGGCAAGCGTCTCGGACTTGATGTCGATGTGCCAGCCGGTCAGGCGCGCGGCAAGGCGGGCGTTCTGGCCCTCCTTGCCGATGGCGAGGGACAGCTGGTCGTCGGGCACAATGACGCCGGCGTAGGCCTTCTCCTCGTCGATGAGGACGCGGGTGACCTTAGCGGGCGACAGGGCGTTGGCGACGTAGACGGCAGGATCGGCATCCCACAGGATGACGTCGACGCGCTCGCCACGGAGCTCGCCCACGACAGCGCGAACACGGCTGCCCTTGGGGCCGACGCAGGCGCCCACGGGATCCAGACGGTCGTCGAGCGAGTGGACGGCGACCTTGGAGCGCTGGCCGGGCTCGCGGGCGATCGACTTAATCTGGACGGTGCCCTCATAGATCTCGGGCACCTCCTGCTCAAACAGACGACGCATGAGCTCGGGGTGGGTACGGGAGATGACAATCGGCGGACGGCTGTGCTCGCCACGAACCGGCTGCAGGTTGGAGTTGGGGTCGCGAACGTCGATGATCACGGCCTTGATGTGCTGGTTGTGCAGGTAGCGCTCGCCCATCGGACGCTCGTTGCGCTCGTTCTCGTAACGACGCTGATCGAAGTGCGGCAGCTCGGCCTCGACGCCCTCGCGAATCTTGACGATCGTGAAGTCGGGCGTGGACTGCAGCACGGTACCGCTGATGAGGTCACCGATGCGGCCGGAGAACTCCTCGTAGATCTGCTCGCGGGCGGAGTTACGCACGATGGCGTTGATCTCGGCCTTGGCGTGCTGGGCAGCGATGCGGCTCGTATTCTTGGGGGTGACGTCGATCTCCTCGAACTCGGTGAAGTTGCCCTCCTCGTCCATGGAATCGTCGATCGGCTCCAGGCGGTAGACGTAGATCTTGCCGGTGGTGCGGTCGATGGTCACCTTAGCGCCCCACTCAAGATGCAGGATCTCGGCATAGCTCTTGGCGAGCGACTGCTCCAGGCGGTCGATCAGGTAGAGCTGGTCGATGTGCTTCTCCTGGCAAAGCTCCATCAGGGCGGACATCATGTCGGATGCTGCCATCTTACTTTCCTTCCTTCGCGGGCTTGAAGTCGTAGGTGGGCTTCAACTTGCACTTTTTAACATCAGAGAAATCGAGGGTAACGGACTCGCCGTCCTCGAGCTCGAGGGTCACGTCGGTCTCGGTCGCAGCGGCAATCTTGCCGGCGTACTTGCGACGGCCCTCGGTGGCGGTGGAGGTGAGCTCACAGTTCTCGCCCACAAAGCGGGCAAAGTCGCACGGGCGGCGCAGTGGGCGCGCCATGCCCGGGCTCGACACCTCAAGCGTATAGCTCGAAGAGATGGGGTCGAGCTCCTCAATCACGTCGCCGACCCACTTGGTATTGGCCGTGACGTCGTTGAGCGACAGGCTCTGACCCTCGGCACCCTCGATACGCACGCGCACGCAGGGGGCCTTGGTGGCACCCACGAGCTCGACGTCGACGATGTCGACATCGTGCTGGGGAGCGACGGCCTCGAGCGCATCGATGATCGCCTGCTCGGTCTTAGTCTTGACCATTGCGGCACCTCCATCCATACAAAAAAGAAGCGGGGCCGAAACCCCACTTCTTTCAATTACAACTTCATTTGCAAGCAAACTATAGCAATAGCTGCGAAAACGTGCAAGCACAGTACGAATCTGCAGGTCAGCGTGCGCACAGCTTCTCCACAAGAATAGGACAATTGACCGCGGCCAGGCTAAACAAAACGAGGGACGGCCCAACCGGACCGTCCCTCGTTTATTGCATGTCAGCTTTACGCGCAGAGCTTATTTGACCACCAGGTTGACCAGCTTGCCGGGCACGCAGATGGCCTTGACGACCGTCTTGCCCTCGAGCCACTTGGCGACGGCTTCCTCAGCGGCAGCCTGCATCTCCTCGTTGGAGGCGTCGCGGGCGACGTCGATGCGGCCGCGGACCTTGCCGAGCACCTGTACGACGATCTGCACCGTGTCCTCTATGGACTCGGCCAAGTCGAACTCGGGCCAGGCGGCGGTGTAGGCATTGCCCTCGCAGCCGAGCGCCTCATGCCACAGCTCGTCGGCCCAGAACGGGCAGATTGGGGCAAGGACGCTCACGATATCCTTAGCCACGCCGTAGCACAGCGCCTTGTCACGGGAAGCGACCTCAGTGGCGTTGAGGTAGGCGCTCGCCGCGTTGACGAGCTCCATGACGGCCGAGATGGCGGTGTTGAACTGGCCGCGATCGAAGTCCTCGGTGCACTTGGCGATGGTGCGGTGACGCTCGCGATAGAGCTTCATCGCAACCTCGTCGAGCGCTGACTTGTCGAAGGCCACGCTGGCGTCGCCAGACTGGACAAGCTGCCAAACGATACGCCAGGCGCGCTTGATGAAGCGGTTGGCGCCATCAACGGCCTTGGGGTCCCAGTCGAAATCCTTCTCGGGCGGGGCGATAAACAGGATCGCCAGACGCATGGTGTCGGCGCCGTAGGGCTCGATGACCGAGCTCGGGGGCACGACGTTGCCCTTGGACTTGGACATGGTTTCGCCGTTCTCGTCCTTGACCATGCCCTGGCACAGCAGGTTAGTGAAGGGCTCGTCCACGCTCAGCAGACCCAGGTCGCGCAGGGCCTTGGTAAAGAAGCGGCTATAGAGCAGGTGCAGAATGGCGTGCTCGATGCCGCCGATGTAGTTATCGACGGGCATCCAACGGTCGGCGGCCTCACGGGAGAAGGGCAGCTCGGTGTTGTGCGGATCGGTATAGCGCAGGTAATACCAGCTGGAGCAGGTGAAAGTGTCCATGGTATCGGTCTCGCGCTTGGCCGGGCGACCGCAGACCGGGCAGGTGGTCTCGTAGAAGTCCTTGCACTCGGCAAGCGTCTCGCCGGCGCCCAGGTCCAAGTTCTCGGGCAGCGTCACCGGCAGCTGGTCCTCGGGCACGGGTACGATGCCGCAGTGCTCGCAGTGGATGGCCGGGATGGGGTTGCCCCAATAGCGCTGACGGGAAATGAGCCAGTCGCGCAGACGGAACTCGACCTTGCGACGACCGCAGCCCATGGCCTCGAGGTCGGCCACGATGGCAGCCTCGCCCTCGGAGTGCTTGCCACCGCGCATTCCGGTGTACTTGCCGGACTGGACGAGCGTGCCCTCGGCAGCATGGGCGCAATCCCAGTCGACGGTCTCGGCATGGAAGGTATCGATGGTCTCGCCGCTGGCCTCGACGGCTGCGCGGTCGTCATCGTCCAGGATGATCGGCACGATCGGCAGATCATACTTGCGTGCGAACTCAAAGTCGCGCTGGTCGCCGCAGGGAACGGCCATGACGGCGCCGGTGCCGTAGTCGGCCACAACGTAGTCGGCAACCCACACGGGGACCTTTTCGCCGTTAACGGGGTTCACCACGTAGCGGCCGGTAAAGGCACCGTGCTTCTCGAGAGTACCCTGGGCACGCTCGACGGCAGAAATGTGCTTGGAGTCCTCAACGATCTTGGTGACGGCCGCCTCGTACTCCGTGCCCTCGACGAGCTCGTGCAGACGGGCGTACTCGGGAGCCAGGACAAAGAAGGAGACGCCAAAGAGCGTGTCGGCGCGCGTGGTGAAGACGGTGATCTTGCCATCGTCGCCCTCGATGGGCTCGCCATCGGCGTCGCACAGGGTAAAGTCGACCTCGGCACCCTCGGAGCGGCCGATCCAGTTGGCCTGCATCTGCTTGACGCGCTCGGGCCAGCCAGGGAGCTTCTCCAGGTCATCGAGCAGCTCCTGGGAGTACTCGGTAATCTTGTAGTACCACTGCTCAAGATCGCGCTTCTCGGGCTCGGTGCCGCAACGCCAGCACTTGCCCTCGGTCACCTGCTCGTTAGCCAAAACGGTCTTGCAGGTGGGGCACCAGTTAACCGGATTCTTCTTACGATAGACCAGGCCCTTTTCCCACATCTTCTCAAAGATCCACTGACCCCAGCGATAGTAGTCGGGGCTGCAGGTCTTAACGGTGCGATCCAGGTCGTAGGAGAAGCCCATGCGCCTCATCGTGGCGAGCGCCTGGTCCATGTTCTTATACGTCCAGGCGGCAGCCTGCGTGTTGTGCTTAATGGCAGCGTTCTCAGCGGGCAGGCCAAAGGCGTCAAAGCCGATGGGGTGCAGCACATCGTAGCCGCGCATGCGGGCCTGACGGGCCATGGCATCGCCGATGGTATAGTTGCGCGCGTGGCCCATGTGCAGGTCGCCCGACGGATACGGGAACATCTCGAGCACGTACTTCTTGGGCTTGCTGGCGTCGGTGTCGACGGCAAAGAGGTTGGAGTCCTCCCAGGCCTTCATCCACTTGGACTCAATGGCCTGCGCGTCGTAGGCAGGGATCTCATCCTTATGATCTGTGCAATCGCACATATCAGCTCCTTTAATCTTTAATGGGGTCGGTCGGCTTAGCTTTGTTCGCTACTGCGGACAGTCCTGCGCAAGACGAAGAGCACATTAAGTGCTCTTCTTTGCGTGCGGAACTTGTAGCGAACAAAGCTAAGCCGCCCGACCCTAAGGTTAACTTGACTGATGATAGCAAATACAACAAGCGAGATGCCTGCGACTTGCAGGCATCTCGCTTTATCTAAATAACGTGGTTGAAACTCAACCTTTATGTGCAGCTCTTATCCTATCGATAAGACACAGACTGCTGGGAGTCTTTCACGACTACGTCGTGGGCTCCGCCTTCGACGATCGAGGTCGAGGAGACCAGGGTCAGGCGTGCCTTTTCCTGGAGCTCGGGGATCGAGAGGGCGCCGCAGTTGCACATCGTGGACTTGACCTTGTAAAGCGTGCCGCCCACGCCGTCCTTGAGGGAGCCGGCGTACGGGACGTAGGAGTCGACGCCCTCGACGAAGCTGAGCTTCGCGGCGCCGCCCAGGTCGTAGCGCTGCCAGTTGCGGGCGCGCGCGGAACCCTCGCCCCAGTACTCCTTCATGTACTGGCCGTTCACGTTGACGCGCTCGGTCGGGCTCTCGTCAAAGCGAGCGAAGTAGCGACCCAGCATCATAAAGTCGGCACCCATGGCAAGGGCGAGCGTCATGTGGTAGTCGTAGACGATACCGCCGTCGGAGCACACGGGCACGTAAACACCGGTCTCCTCGTAGTACTCGTCACGGGCGCGGCAGACGTCGATCAGCGCGGTGGCCTGGCCACGACCGATACCCTTGGTCTCGCGAGTGATGCAAATGGAACCGCCGCCGATACCGACCTTGATGAAGTCGGCCCCGCAGTCGGCCAAGAAGCGGAAGCCCTCGGCGTCGACGACGTTACCGGCACCGACCTTGACGTCCTCGCCGTAGTTGGCACGGATCCACTCGATGGTGCGCTTCTGCCACTCGCTGAAGCCCTCGGAAGAATCGATGCACAGGACATCGGCACCGGCCTCGATGAGCAGCGGCACGCGCTCGGCATAGTCGCGAGTATTGATACCGGCGCCGACCATATAGCGCTTGTCGTTATCGAGCAGCTCGTTGGGGTTGGTCTTGTGGCTGTCGTAGTCCTTGCGGAAGACGATGCCCATAAGGTGATCGTTGTCGTCGACGATAGGCAGGGCGTTGAGCTTGTTGTCCCAGATGACGTCGTTGGCAACCTTGAGGCTGATGTTCTTGTCGCCCACGATGAGCTGCTCGCGCGGGGTCATGAACTCGGAGACCTTCTTCTGGTGGTCATCGCGGCTGGGACGATAGTCACGGCTGGTGACAATGCCCAGGAGCTTGCCCTTGGGAGTGCCGTCGTCGGTGACCGGCATGGTGGAGTGGCCGGTCTTCTCCTTGAGCTCGATGACCTGCTCCATGGTCATGTCGGGTGTCAGCGTGGAATCGGACTGAACGAAACCAGCCTTGTGATCCTTAACGGCCTTGACCATAGCAGCCTCGGACTCGGGGGTCTGAGAACCGTAAATGAAGGACAGGCCACCCTCGGTAGCGAGCGCGACACCCATGTCGACGCCCGAGACGGACTGCATGATGGCGGAAACCATGGGGATGTTCAGGGTGATTGCCGGCTTCTCACCGCGCTTGAAGCGGGTTAGCGGCGTCTTAAGAGACACGTTGTTGGGGATGCACTGCGAGGACGAGTAACCAGGGACCAGCAGATACTCCGAAAACGTGTGGGACTCACCGGGAAAGAACGTAGCCATGTTTCTCCTTTTTCCATGCGACCGGTCGGCTGCAGGCCTCGTAGGACCCAGCCCAACCTTGGGCGCCCAATACTGGGGAAGTATCTTAACGCACTTTGACTGCTACAATGCATGATTTAAGAAGAGCACACGAGGGTTTGACGCAGGCTTTGCGTTTGCCCAGCAAACACTTTAGCGGGGAGACGTGGAGCGTATGAAGTACAAGACGACGGCAAAGTTGGTCATTCAAGCGTGCGACAAGGATTTGCCGGGCGTGTTCGGCCATGGCTGCGTCTTGCTGCTGCAGGGTATTGCCCGGGAGCACTCACTCAACCGCGCCGCCAAAAGCATGGGCATGTCGTATTCTAAGGCCTGGCGCATCGTGAACGAGGCCGAAGGACAGCTGGGATGCAAACTCATCGAGCGCGACGGCGCCCGCGGATCCACGCTCACGCCGGCCGGCGAGCGAGCCATAGCAGTCTACGAGGAGCTGCAGGCCGATATCAACAACATCATCGCTGCCAAGGCCGATGCCCTCATCGCAAACATCAACGCGGAGTAGTCCTTTTGGGCGGTTTTTAGCCCACAGCGCCCTCGGGTTGAGGCTCGCGCCACAAAACGGGCCCATCTACTACGTTTAGTTGGACACCCTCGACCACACCAGATTTCATGAAAACAAAACCGCTGGTAAACAGCTTGGTAATTTTCAAAATAGGCGGGTGTGGTCGACCCCTATTGCTTAAACGTAGTAAATAGGCCGTTTTCGTGACACAGACCCCGATTAGCTACTTGCGAAGGGCGTTATCGAGAGTGGCAGCCACCTGCAGAGGGTCGTCTGTACCGGCGAAGAGGCGGATGGCGCTCCCCTGCTTACCGCGCGGGGCCGAAAGGCGCGTTGTTGAGCCGCCGGCGGGTGATGTGCGGAATTCGTCCGGCAGTATGCTGAAAAATTCACCCGCGATGCAGTCCATCAGGTCAAACTCTACTGCCGGGCCAAAACCGTGCTCCAGGATGCCGGTCGCGATGGCATGGTCGGGATGCGAGGTCAGCCCGGGATAGCGCACGTTGCGTACCATCTCGTTGGCGGCCAGATACTCGGCCAGCGCACGGGCGCGGTCGAAGTGGGCCTGCATGCGAGCGTCGAGCGAAGACAGCCCCCGCTCCAGCATGCAAGCCTCATTAACAGAAAGGTCGAGTGCAGACGCACCGCAATCCGCAAGAAGCGCATACGCACACTCGGCGGCGGCATCCACGCGATGGCGCTTAAGCTGCGAGCGCGCCACCGAAGCGGCGACGAGTTTGCGCGGCGCAACGCCGGCACACACACGGTCGAGCGCCTCGAGCGAAAGCACGGCGCCCAGACGCAGCGGGTTGCACCCAAAGACGCCTGACACAGTGTTATCAACCACGAGCAGCGCATGCGGCTCACGAGCGGCGCGGCCCAGAGCGCGAAGGTCGGGCACACGCAGACCAAACCCGCCGATGGAGTTGACGAACCACCACAGGTGCGGCCCCTCGGCATCAAACGAAGCATCAAAGCCTTCGGACGCAGCAGCAAACGCCGCAGCCGCGGGCTCCCCCACCAGCGCAACATCGCAGCCATCAAAGCCGCAGGCGAATGCATCGGCAAAGTCGTCCGCAAAGGCCACCAGGCGATCGCCGGGCTGCACAATCCCCAGCATCGACAGCGCCGCCGGCACATGCGAGGCCGCAACAAGACGCACCTCACGCGCGCCGGCCCTTGCAGCCCAGATTTCTTCTAGCTGTTGCACGTCCACGCAACACCGTCCCCAAAAACCGAACCGAATAAACCATCCATGAAGATCGCACGCCAGCGAGCGGGCAGCTGCCGTGGCGAGGTGCCTCGAAAGAGGAGCGACGCGTACTTTATGTACGCGCGCGACGGTTTGAGCGGCAGATCGCCCGGCAGATGCCCGCGCAGCGTCAAGCGGTCCGGCGTTTGTTAAAACGCCGGAACCAAGCTAGCCGTGATACTCGCCGTTGTATTGGATGAGCGTCAAGTCCTCAACGCCGTCGAGTGCGCGAATCGCATCGGCGTAGGGCATATCAACGCCATCAGAGAACACCTCGACAGCCATCTCGACCTTGTCACCGCGCATGGTCTTGGACTTGACGGTGAACTTGGTGCGCCCAAACGCGCGCACGATATCGTCGCCGGTGGTCTGGCCCGTGTAGTGGATAACCATCATGTACACGCGCGCCTTGTCCTGGTGGCTCGCAAAGCCGGCGATCATCACCACGATCACCACTGCCGTGAGACCTACGAGCGCATACATACCGGCGCCCGCCGTAATGCCCGTGGTAATGGACCAAAACAGATACAACAGGTCGAGCGGGTCCTTGACCGCCGTACGATAGCGGACGATGGACAGAGCACCGACCATACCGAGCGAGATGACCACGTTCGTCGAGATCGCGAGCGTGACCATGCAGGTAAGCACGCACATGCCCACGAGCGTCACGGCAAAACTGCGCGAATAGACCACGCCAGTAAAAAAGCGCTTGTACACGTAGTAGATCAGGATGCCCATGGCGAGCGCCACGAGCAGCGACAGGCCGATCTTGGCAGGGTCGACCTGACCAAACGCCTCCAAGACGGAGTTCTTAAAAAAGTCCCTGGTGCTCATGGTCTAAATATCCCCTCGGTTCTCAAAATCCGATTCCCAGTAATTAAATCCGCGCAGGTAGGCGGTCTTTTCGTAACACAGGCAGTACTTGGAGACCGCCGTAAGCTCGGCCGCTCCCGGCGGCACCATATCACGCACCAGCTGCGGGCAAAACTCGGTAAACTTGACCTCCATCACCAGCTTGCCGGGCTCCAGTACGGGCAACGCGGGCAACGTCGCGTCAAAGATGTCAAAGCTCCCCACCGCGGCACGCACGTTCATGTCAAACGTGATGCGCACGGTGCCCTCGTCCATCACCCACGGCTCGCGCTCGTAATCCACGATGGTCCGCGGGCGCATCATGTTGCAGATGCACTCGATGTAGAACTCGCGACAGAGCGGATAAGGGCTCCTCAGCAAAAAGTCGTAGTCGCCAGCCAAAATCTGCTCAAACTCGCCGCGCGTGAGCGGCGCATCTTCCTTGTAAATCCAGCTACCGTACTTCTTTTTGCGCTCGAGCTTAATCACCTTGTCGCTGCCGTTATAGATGCGTACGCGATACTTTTTGCGCATGAGAATGCCGGCGTCTTTTTCCTCGTAGGCCGAGCTACAGTAGTCGTCAAAATACAGGCTGCGAATAGTGTAACCGCCCGCCCGCGCATGCTTGTCCAGCTTAAACACCGGCGCCATGCGACAGGCAAGCGCGGCGTGCTCGGCCTCGTTAATGAGATATTTGAGCTCGTGGCGGTAACGCTCCTGCGCGGCACGCACAGGCGGGGCCGCCAAGCGCTCAAGCAACGCGCTAGCCCTCCTCATACGTATCCTCCACGACCTTACCGCCGTCTTGCACGTAAAAACACTTCATGCCGTAGTGCTTGCCGTCGTCGGTTACATAGTAGTCAAACGCATCTTGCGTATAGCCGTCGGAGTTGGTGGCACGCACGCGCACAAAATACTGGCCGGTATCGGGCGCATCGCAGGTCACCTCGGGAAGCAGCACGTCCTCGGCCTTAAAAAGCACGTCGCTTATGGCATAGTCGCGCGCCAGCTCCACGGTATAGCGAATGTCACGCGCCTTAAAGTCGTAGGACGCATCCCAGTTAATGCGCAGCTTACCGTTATCGATCTGCGGCACGCCGATGTAGAACGGCATGGGCTTTTTAAAACTCTCGCGAAAGCTCTTGTAGTTCTCCTCGATCTCGGAGGGAATCGCCGCGGCGATCTGCTCGTATTGGTCCTTGGTGACAGGCAGATTGTCGATATCGGGCGAAGCAAAGACCATGGATTCAGTCACCTCGCGGTAGTGCTTGATCATCTTGGTCAGGCGAGTCTCGGTCAAATACGAGCGCAAGTCCTTGACGGCACGGTCGAGTTCGCTGCGGAACGACTTGCTGCGCAACGCGCGGTTAAACAGCACGTTACCCCAGTAGTTGCTTGCGCCGCGCTCCCAGCTCGCGTAGTCCGAAAACCCGGTAAGAGAAAGCTCCAGCTTACGCAGCATGCCGTCGTTATCCCAATCCAGGACATACCAGACCTTGGAGTTAAGCGGGCTGTACAGATAGCAGTTACGGTTCTGCGTATCGCAGTTGCCCGTCAGGATCTGAAACGCCAACCAATAGACCAGGTTCTCGGTATCAAAGTAGGTGTCGAGCACGTCATCGATCTTTTGCGATTCGTCGTTGAGCGCATCGAGCATCTCGATGAGCTTGGTGTGGTCCGTATCGCCCTTAATCTCGAGCATGCCTTCAAAGCTTGCCTGGTTGTAGTCGGGATCATCGGCAAGCTTAATGGTGTCCTCGTAGCGATGGAAATCAAAGCTGTTCACCTTGTACAGGTGCCCGCTCTTATCTAGGCCATGTGCCTTAAGCGCCGTCTTGTTGAGCTGCTCCACCTGCGTAAACAGGCCGTAGTCCTCAAAGGTATCGTTGGACTTTTCGGTCTGGTCGCACACCCACAGATGCACAAACTGCGTACGCAGGCCAATCATCTGGGGAATCCCGCGGATAAGGTCGTAGGCCATCTTGTTGCGAAAACGCATACCCTCGCCCATGTGCTTGTTGAGCGCAATCGCGTGCTGTTGGCGCCAGGTGCCCTTGCCTTTTTTGAGCTCCACCTTGTAATTCTTTTGCGTGTAAGAGCTCGATGTCTGACCGCGCACCTGCACGGTGGCATTGGGCGCTTCCTCGCCATAGCCAACCTCGCCGGCCACCGGGCCGTCTTCGTCGCCCGGCTGCAGCAGGCCCATAACCTGATAGCGCGTCACGCCCATGTCGGCATAATCATACACCGAGTACGTATTGATCTCGGCCCAGCTGTGGTCGGTGTTCTCGGAGCTGTTGCCACGCGAGACCGTCAGGTACATGGTCACAATGCCCGAGTCGTCATAGACCTCGTACAGCTCGTCTTTATCGCGTAGGTGCTTGGTACCGTCCGAGGACTCGGCCTTTTTAATCTTGTCCTGCTTTTTGACCTTTTTGGTCGAGGAGTCTTCCTGCACCGAGCAGCCCGAAAGCAACAGCGCACCGGCAGCCGCCTCAAAAAGGCGACGGCGAGACATCATCCTATCGGTCATCAGAACCTCCCCAATGGTTGCGATACACACGGACCACCGTGCGCTCAAAAGCGCCATGCGGCTCACCCTTATGGCGGCCTTCCTCATAGCGCTGCTCGGCACGGTCGAGCAAGCGGCCCAACTCCGTAAAGCGACCCGTTTTGTCGGTCGCCACCATGGGCTGCTGACTCAGGATACGATACGGTAAGTTGGCAGTATAGGTATCGAGCTGCGACAGCGCCACGATAAAAAACACCGCCGCACCCAACAAAAAGCCAAAGCCATAAAACTGCTGCGGCAAAAGCAACGACACGGCAGTCGCCAGCCCGGCCACACCGGCAAACAGTCCCGAGGCCAGCACGGCCCCCTTGTAGTCGGTAAAGTACAGCAAGATCAGCAGGATCGTGTTGCCCACGGCATACAGGCCGTAGCCCACGCACAGCGTGCGAAAATACCCGTGCATCAGGTTGTTAAAGCCCAACGGTAGGGCCGACAGCACCGTGGTCTCGAGCGAGATGACCGCCGCCGTCACAAACAGTTGCTTGAGCGCACAAAAGCGCAGTTCTCGGTTGAGCGTGGCAAGCATTTCCTCCTCGGCCACCACAATGTCGCCCACCACGCCACCGTCGTTGAACAGGCTGTAGTAGTCGCGGTAGCGCGGATAAAAGTTGACCTCGACCGAGACCACAAAGTTGACGGACGTGACCAGGATCGTCAAAAACGCGATAAGCGCCGGCACATCGTGGTAGGGCGCACCATAAAACAAGCCCTTGACCTGCACGCCAATGGAGCCGGCCCATATTATCACCAAGTGCGCAAAGAGGCCCAGGTTGGTAAACAAGCCCGTGAGCGCCAACGGCATAAACTGATCGAGCCACCGTAAAAAGAGCCAGGGGCTGCGATCGCTCTGCGGAAAATACCGGTACAGCAGCACCACGTCCCAAGCGAGCATGACGCCGTAGCCCAGAGCAATTGACGCCAAAAGGCCCTCGACCGGCGGCAGCCCCAGCGCCAGCGCGGCCAGGGCGCACAGGCACGCCACGCCAATGGCAGCCGCAAAGCTGCATAGGATACCGCGGTAATCCTTGATGGCCGTGAGGTAACTCATGCCGTTCCAGTTGACGATCATAATGTTGAACAGCCACAGGCACAGCAGCCCCTGCAGCAGCGTGGCGCCCGAGAACAGCAAAAAGACGCCGTAGAGCACTGTGCCCGCAACGAGCATAATGGCGTTGGAGCCCCAAAACGAAGGTAGGATCTCATCCTCGCGCTCGGCAAAAAGCATATCGGCCAAAAAGCGCGTGACCGGCATAGAGAAAAAACTCGTGAGCGTGAGCGACGCCAGCAGCGTATAGGTCACCATGCACACCAGCAGATCTTGGTTGGAACGGCCCACACCCCACAGACCGCACAGCACCAAGATACCCACCTGAAGCAGCACGCCCAGCAGCATGGGGCCCGTGCACACAATGCCAGCGTAGCCATAGGCGCGCATCGTGGCAAACAGACCCTTGCGCCTAAACAGGCGCTTGAGCTCAAAACCGATTCCGGCCACCGGCTACTCCCCCTCTCTGGGCAGGTTAAACGCACATGCCGTCTCGTCGTACAGCGCGCGATAGTTGGCGAGCATCTGCTCGTGCAAGAAGTACGTGGCAACGCGACGCTGGCCGCGCTCCCCCATCTCAATACGGCGGGCGCGGCTTGTGCACATGCGTTCCATGGCATCGGCCAATCCCTTGCGATACATGGGCGGCGTCACAAAACCCGCCACGCCAAAGTCGTCGCCCGGGGCGCCTTCGAGCAACTCACGGCAGCAGCCCACCTCAGTCGTCACGCAGGGACGGCGCGCTGCAAGCGACTCCAGCACGCTGAGCGGCTGGCCCTCGGAGATGCTCGTCAAAATGGTAAAGTCGAGCTTTTCCATGTACTCGACCACGTTGACGCGGCCGGTAAAGATCAGGTCGCGCACGCCCAGGGTTTCGACCAGCGCGTGGCACTCGGCGCCGTACTCCTCGTCGTCCACGCCGCCCATGATGTGCAGGCGCACCTTGGGCAGGCGCTCGTGCAACTCAAAGAAGGCATAGATCATGGTCTTGACGTCCTTGATGGGCGCCAGACGCACTACCGCGCCAATGTCCACCCAGCCGTCATCGGGCTTTAAGGGGATGTCCTTAAAGCGGTCGAACTGGATGCCGTTGGGGATGACCAGGCATTTGTCCGCATCGCAGCCCATATCGATCTGCGTCTTGCGGGCGTTATGGAACAAACTCGTCACGCGGAAGGCGCGACGGTAGATCTCCTCCGAAAGCAGGTAGAAAAAGCGAATCCAGCGGTCCTTAAACGACGGCACCACCCAATCGGCGCGAATGATCTCTTCCTCGCGCTCGCGGGTATAGATGCCATGCTCGGTCAGCAGCACCGGCGCATGGTGAACGCTTGAGCCCAGGCAGGCGAGCAGGCCACCGTAGCCGGTCGAGATGGCATGGTACAGATCGGCCACCGGCACCTCGCTGCCCAGAAGGTAGAGCACGGGCAACAGCATGGAGCGCATGGTGTGGAATGCATCGGCAAAGGGCGTGTATGGGTACTCGGCCAGGCACACGTAGCGAAAGATATCCATAAACGTGCGGCTCTGCAAAAACGAGAGCGGGTGCACGCGACGGCGCTGAAAGATATCGAACAACACGTCCCAGTCCGGATTGGAGAGCGACACCAGGCGGCGCAGCGCCTCGCGCTCGCGGTCGTCAAAACTGGCTTCGTGCTGCTCGCCCGAAAGCCGCAGGGCATCGTCCAGGAACACCTCGTGCACCTCGACCACGTTGCCGGGCAGCTCGTAGACAAACTTGCCGCGGTCCTCGGCATGTGCGCCAATCACCCACAGCACAAACTCGTGCTCGGGCATGGCCGTAATGTAGCCATGCATCCACGTGGACACGCCGCCGTGCACATAGGGGTAGCAACCCTCGAGTACCAAGCAGATCCTCATTTGTCGCCACCCTCCTTGCGCTCGATCGTCACGGTCTTATCATTTGCCTTGAGCAGATACAGATTGCCCGTAAGGTGCGTCAGTTCGCCACCCGTGACTGCACCCGGCTCGCCATTGTTGGCACGGAACATGAGCCACACCTCGTCATGGAAATTGCCCAAGCTGAGCGTCCAGGCATCCGCACTTGTATCCACGCTCACCGTCACCGACGAAAAGCGCTGGATGGCACCGGAGCACTCCGACGCCGTCTGGTGCCGCAGGTCGGGCGCAAACTTGGTAAGCCACTCCAGGTAGTCGACCAGGCCGCCCTTGTAGACCTCCCAGCCCTCCTTGGCACCACGATCGGGATCGAGCAGATCGTCCGGGTGCATAAAGTGCGTGCTCACGTAGTGCATGTTGAGCTCGGACACGGCTGCCAGGCGCATATAGGAATCGTCGACCATGCCGCCCGAAACAATACGCGGCTGCTCCACAATGCCATCGCTCGCCACGCCAAACTCCTGCACGTACGGCAGGTCGGTGCCATCCTCAAAATAGGTACTGGCAATGGTCTTAATTCGCGGAACATCGGTACCGATAAGCTTGCGCGCGCGGGCCGAAAGGATATTCGACGGCGGCACGTAAACCGAGCCATGAGCATTGGGCAGGACCTCGTCTTGAAACGCGATAAGTTCGTTGAGCGAAGCGACGAGCGTCTCTTTGTTCTTCCAGGTCTTGTAGACGTACAACGTACCATAGTCGGTGTCCCAGAGCGCAAGCGGCTGATGGTTGTAGCCGTGAAAGCCCAGCTCGCCGCCCATCTGCAGCAGCATGCCGCCAAAATAGCGGAACTGCGTGGTATCGGGTTGGCGCGCGGGCTCGGTCTGGTTGACCGCGTCCTCGTAGTTTTCGATCATCACGCCGGTATAGCGAATGCCATATTTTTGCGCGAGCTTTTGCAGATCGGGCCACCAGACCTTGGTGTAAAAATCCGCAATGGAAAGGCCGTAGTCACGCTTGATATAAGTGCCATCGCCCGAGGGCACAGGACTGGGAAAGTCGTCCAGATAGAACACGGCGCTGTTGATGACCGGATAGGCCGTGGTATCACCCAGCAGGCTTATGGCCGAAGCATAGAACCCACGCATGACCTTGTCGTAGATGCCAATATTGCACACCACGGTGCGCCCACTACCGCAATCGTTCGACCAAATGAGTGGGGCGCCCGCATCGCCGGTCTTAGCCCACACACGAGCCGTCTCGCGCAGCGAAACCGAAAGCGACGAATCAAAGGGGTCCGAGAGCTCGTAGCGATCTCCCCCGCCCAGCATAAAGTCCTCGCTCGGCACAATGCTTTCGGCTTTTACATAGTCATATCCGGCTGATTCAATGCCAAGCTTGGGGGCAATCACTTGCAGATAGCTCGAGTTATCCGGAGGCATGGCAAGCATAAGCGAACCGCCGGCACTCACCCAGCTCATAATATCGGTCAGGTGCGTACCGAGCCCATCGAGCGACGGCATGAGCAAAATCACGCGATCGTAAGAGGTCAGCGAGGGAATGGCATCCGCGCCGTCCAGGGCAAGGTCCACGTCGCGGTGCGCGATCTTCATGTCGAGCAGGATCTGGTCGAACTGCTCCTTTACGTCCTCGACACCAGCTTGATCGGAATCGGTAATGACCAGGCACGTGGGCTTTTGGCCAAAGATTGCCGAGGAGGCCGGCACCGCATCGTTGGCGGAAAGCATCCCCAGCTTATGCTGGCCCGCACTGTACTGCACGCCGGCGCGTTCGATCAGCAGCACGGCGGCCATGACGATAAAAACAGCCCACACTACGAGCAGTCCCATCCAACGAAAGCGGCCTGCACGGTCGCGGATATGTTGCACCACGCTCATCGGGCCTCCTCCCCGTCGCGCCAAAATGCCAACTTTTCGCGGTTGTCGGCGCTCAAATACACATGCTGCTTTTCGATCGCATCGATTACGCGCTGTACCGCCTGCCCATCGCGACGAATCACAGCCAAGCGCAGGCAGAGCATCCACACGTCCTGTTCGTCTGGCGCATCGATCACCAACTGGCTCGCGACGTCCTCTGCCTTATCGATCTCGTCGGCATCGGCCAGCGCCGTGGCATAGCGGATGCGCAACGCCGGCCCGTCCTCGCGTTCGCAACGGCGCGCGAGCAAGCGTGCATACTGCTGACGCTGAATCTGTGCCACGCGGCCCTCCGCCAAACCCGAGTCCAGATAGGCGCCCAAAAAGTCGCAATACGCATCCAGGTTATGCGAGCTGGGATCGGTCTTAAACGCACGCTCCAGCTGCTGCAGTTTAAGGTCGGACTCCTTGGAGATCTGCGCCACCGCCGTCGCGGCATAGTGCGCCACCTCAACGTCGTCGTTAAGCTTAGCCGCCTGCAGCTGCGCCAAGTACGCGTCGGGCTCCTCGGTGAGCATGGAGAGCATTAGGCGGCGCCGGTATGCTGGGTCGTTGACGATGAGCGCCTCCTCGAGCGGCACTACGCCTGCATCGTCCTCACCACTCGGTACCGACATACTGCGATGCAAGTCGTCGTTGAAGCGCAGCGACTCCAGCGCAGACTCTTTCAGCCCCTCGCCAAACACGGCGCTGCGGACCGAAAGCAGTGCCACCAACAGCGGGCCCCACAGCGGCACCAGCACTATCACAGCCAGCATATGCCCGCGCACCGGCAGCAGGCCCAGTTTCATGAGCGTCCACAGCATCAGGCAAACCAGCGCATGAATCAGCAGCAAGACGGCAGCAACGACAAGCGAGATCAAGCGGCACCCCCCTCACCGGCACCGGTGTAAGAGATGTGCTGCAACAACGCCACGATGTCCTCGCCGTCGACGGGCTCCACCGCAATCTTCTTTGCGCTCAGGCGCTCGCGGATAATGGGAAGATCACACGCCTTTGCCTGGCGCATAAGCAGGTAGAGCACGTCGCCGTCGACCAAGCCCGCCGCATCGTTCTCGCGGATAGCCGAACCAATCGCGCCCACCAGCTCGCCGACAGGCTCCATGCCCGGCACCACGCGCAGGAGCAAAAAGCTCCCCATCTTACCGTCTGCCAGCGCCTGTTCGGCCGCGAGCTCTTGGCCAAAGGCCGCCTGCTTGAGCACGCAAGTGCCGTCAACGCAGCGCTTATCCTGCGCCACCGCCTCATAGTCAAAGGCGCGCCCCAGCGCGCTTTCGACCAAGCCGCACAAGATGCGGAACAGGTTTTGGTAATAGAGCGTCATTTGATTCTGAGCCGCACGACGCACAGAGATCAACACGGCGGGTGCCCCGTCGCGCTCGATCGAGTATCCAAACATGGGCAGCCCCGGCGTCAATTCGCGATTCACCCACAGGTTCGAACGACCCCCGCCGCCCAAAAGTGGCGCAAGCTGCTCAAGCGAAAACGAGCGCGTGGCGTCTTCGGCAATCACGGGACTCGCCGCCACCAGACGTGCAAACGCCCCGCCCGAAACGTGGTAGATCGCCACCGAATCGTTTTCCAGAATCTCACCCATGAGCTCGCAGCACTTGCGATAGATGTCGCGCGGATTGAGCACGTCGAGCTCTTGCGTCACGGCAAAGATCTTGCCAAAGCTATCCTGACGCCCCACAATCTGGCGCTTGTATGTGCGCTTGTCCTCGATGGCATCGTGGTAGAGCTGCGTAAGAAACGTATTGCGGTTGCGCACGAGCTCGTTTTGATCACGCTCCGCCCTAATGGCTTCGCTATTGCGCAGCTGCACATAGCCGCACACGGCACCCACAACAAAGTACGCAATAAACGGCAGCCAGTTGGACGGCTCGTAGAACAGGCCCTGGAAGGTATAGCCGTACAGAGTAAAGTAACTCGCGGCCAAACCCACCGACGCCAGCAGCGCCGCAACCAGGCCAAAGTCCAAGCCATACAGCGTGCCGATGAGCACCACGTAGAGCAGGCGATAATCGAGCACGTTGAGCTGGGTCGATTGAGAGAACAAGCGCTCCAGCACTTCAAAGAGCACCCAGGCGACTGCCGTCTCCAGGCATTTGACAGGCAGCGTGCGCATTTGAATGCGGTCGATGGCCGCGCGCAAGGGGTTGACCTTCTTTGCACGACCAGCATCCCAGCGAGCCTGAATGGTCGAGAGGTCGCGTAGCAAGTCGTAGCGCTGAAACCAGCCATAGCGCACGCGAGCGACGTCGCTGGCAGGCAGGGCGTAGCCGGCAGAATCGCCATAGGCAACCGAGAGTCCTGGGAACAGTGCCTGAAGGGCCTCGCCCACCTCACCCACCGTGTGATGGAAGGTATCGACTACGTCGAGCGTCTCAAAGTTACCATTCCAGCTGTCGAAGATACGGCGTACCAGCACCGAAAGCTCCTCGGCACACAGCAGGGGAAACGCCGCATCCTGCGCGCCCTGCAGAGCGGCCGATCCGGTTGAGCACGCGTCGAACAGCGGCACCAAAAACGGGTCTTCCAGCGCGGCAGACGCGGTATACAGGAACGGCACGCGCAGGATCTTAGTCTGAACGCCCTCGCGAGCAGCGTAGTAGCGGCACAGGTCGTTGGCTGCGTGCGCGATAATGCCCTTGCCCGTTCGCCCCGCGGCATCGGCGGCACCCTCGGCACCCGCGGGACCTGCTATATACAACAGCTGGATCCGGCGACCCGCGCACGTACGAAAGACCGAGCGCAGCAGCTCGATATCGCACACGGTATCGGTATGCGGGGTTAGGTAATTAGACAGGTAGACCACGCGGTCGAACTCGTAGGCCTGCTCCAAGTGCTGGAGCAGCTCTTTCCACGAGGCATGGGGCGACGACTCATCGCGGCGCGCTTCCTGCGCGGCTACAACCTTAACGTGGTCCCCAGGGAATGCCTTGGCGCAAAAGTCATCGTCAACATATGCGGTGTTGCCAACAACCAGCACCTCCATGGCGTACTCCCCTTCATCAGATTTCAATCATGCAAAACATGCGTATTGTACGCTGCCAACGCATATGTCCAAAATCCTTAAGGCTGTTTTAAGAACATCTTTAGAGGGAGGAGACAGCTTTGATTGGACTAGAGGGCAAAGCCTCGAGCGTCTGCTTCATGTTGGAACCCCTCAAAAGAGAGTTATTGTCCCGCGCGACATAAACCCAGCTATCCTGATATGAGCCAACGGGAGCAAGGAACGTAAGGAGCTCCAAGAAACCAATAACGTCCGTACCGTATTTTTTTGAAAACTTGCGCGCCAGATCATACTTTTTCTGCTGCGTTGCCCTACCCGAATAATCGGACAAAGCATGCTCAAGGTTGCGTGACATATATGCAGCTTTGAAAGGAATCTTCCTTTTATTACAGGTCAGCTCATGCGTCCTAGATAACGTCTTAAGACACGAAGATTTACATTGATTTCTCTGACGCAGCGAGGCGACGTTCGACGTTTCGATTCTATCTTCAAAATAGGAACAACGAGGGGAACAACGAGGCTCATCTTCATCAAAGACAACCAGCGAATCATCGATAAATGCACCATCGGTATCGGACAACAGCACAATGGCGTCTAAATCGGTGACACGCAATTTGTCCTTAGCGAGAAATTCCTTCACGGTATCAACCAACCGCCTCTTAATAGTCGAAGCGGGATTTCCTGCACCGAGAGCATGTACCGATGTGATGTCGCCGCGCACAATCCCAAAACGAGGACCAGGATGCTCCCCGCTTGCAAACAAACTTGTAAGAGCACGACCCAATGCCAGCTCATCAGTTTCGCCTTCGACGATAAACAGAACGAACTTGGTAGCGCCCATTACTCGTCTCCATCCAAGCAGAGCGCGGCGTCGATCGAGTACCTGTCCGTCGAATCGTACAAACGCTGCCCGCTATCGCCAAGGCTAATCGCGCGCAAGTACTGGTCACGCATGTTATTGGTGGGCTTAACACCCTTAAAGCGAACAAACCTATTATCAGGATCTGCAGTGGTCAGAAGAATCTCTGATGCCGGCAGCAATTCAAGAACACGTAGGTTGTGGGCAGTAAACAAGAGCTGCCCCTTGCCAAACGACTCAAGCACGGAAAGAAGCTGCCCCAAGAGGAATTCGAATACGCCCGAGTCGAGCTCGTCAATTGCAAGGAATGCGTCAGAGTACGAATGGACTTCCATAAGGCAGAGCGAGAAAGAGATGAGTTTTCTTACGCCCTCAGATTCACAGCGCAGTGGAATCTCGACCCCATTGCGGCAAGAAAGGAACTCGACTTGCTTGGCGGGTGAATCGCCCTTATCCAAAAGCTGAGATCCAATGACTTTAACCTCGATGGAAAGGCCCGGTACAAGCGTGCCAATTAATCCGCTCACGCGCTTAATCGCAGACGAAACAGCTGGGAAATCATCGTCCTTAATAACAGCGGGCTTAAAAAGATTGACAGAAAGGTGACCCTTCTGGCCAAACACGCGGTCATCGATAATATCCATCGAAAGTACGTTTAAGCTGCAAGTTGCATTTGCCAGCGTCGTAAACACATTGACTCGGTAACGGAAATAAAGCCCAAGCTCGGCGAGCAGGCAATACAGCGGAGTGAGAATCTCTTGATGGGCACTCTTGAAAGAAGCCGATTGCAGCTCGTACACCGCCTCATTAATCTGCAATTGCTCCGGAGGTTCCTCCTTCATATAAAGATTGAAATCGCAGGCAAAAAGCGAGATCAGATATTTTACAGTTTGTATGGAAAGCATGGGGGACATGTTGCCCCGCTGAAGAACACCTAGCGAAACCAACATCGACATCTTAAGCTGTTGATCCGCGTTCAAAAGATGGGACCAGCGATTTCTGGGCAGAACCTCCGCGGCAGACTCGGGGGCCTCTTGAACAAGCTCCACGAGAGTCCTCTTAGAGCCCCATTTGTCTTTATCGACATTAAATTGTTTTACAGCCATTTTTTCGTGCGAAATCCAAGCAGAGTCTGCTCTACGCGAAAAAGTGACGGTGTAGAACGTAAGAAATAATTCATCCGCGGTATCAATGTTAAACTCAATGTCAATTGAAAAAGAGTCTTTGCCAGGATAAAAGCAGTCGAGAACTTTCTGCCTGTCATACGCGGCACCCGTCATCAGGGTTTTGACCAGGTCAATCGCCTCAATTACAGAAGTCTTGCCGGAGCCATTTTGGCCATAAATGCCTATAACGTCCGTCCCGGGCACAAAGGCAGAGCCGGGCTTCGATTTCGTAAAGGCAATCTCGCCAAAGGCAATATTCTTAAAATCATGCAACGCGATCTGAACAATACGAACCATCAGCAGTCTCCTAGCGTGGAAGTTGCTGACAATCATACTAGATATCGATATATTTTATCGAATTAGTTATAAATTATTACGAAATCTAGAAATGATTATCCTCGAAAGTCTTGCTAATCGAATTGTTTTGAAGGTCGATCGACCGCAACGATGGATAAAACCAGAAGTATGCGGCAAAATTAGGACAGGTCGACTACGTCAAATGGCGACAACGCGTTTACCTGCGGTTTCTTAGTGCGATAAAGGTGATGTGCTCGGGGGTTCCGGAATTTACCGCATACTTTCGAAAGCAACGATAAAAACCGAGCGCTCTAAGCAGGAAAGCGCAACGAAGTCTTTACCAAAACATCCCTTAAACGCAAAAACCGCCTTCCGGCGGTTCCCGCGGACCAAGCCGGACGTACCGTCGCAAGGCCTCATCACAACGATTACTTTAAGGGAAAACTCGGGGTCCGTCAATCCGATATCACCTATCTGAGCGAGACCGACATACGCCAGCGCTGCGGGGTCGGCCGATAGCAACAAATAGGCACCGAAATAGGTGCAGGTCAATCAGACGCCGCAACAAAAGAGCACCGAGGTCCGCAGAGAGAAGCATCGTTAAATCATCCAGTCTCAAGCGTAATCACAAGTAAGATTTATCAACATAAAAGCTGAAGTGCCAGTTTTTAAGCCGCGTATCAGCATCCCCGTTGTCATCAACAAACCCAGAGAGCATATCCGCACCGTCGGTAATTGGGCAGCAATCGCCCTCGTATTTCATAAAAGGAAAAGCACCGTCCCTGGAACCGGCAGCAAACACAAAACCTGATGGATCGATTACCCAACAGACGTATGCGTCCTTTCCGCGAGAAAGCAGCAACGATCCGTTGCAGTCTTTGGGCAAGAAGCAGTTAAACGCCTCATCCAAAGACGAATAGATGCCGGATTCCATCCAACTCCGATTCTCCAAGCTTGCAATTGTCCAAAGAAAGGACTTCATCTCTTCCAGATATGTCCAGTCAAGCCATATCCCATCTTGATCAAACCCGCTCCTCCCCTTACCCAATTCAAACCGCTTAACCTTAGCGTTGGCGTTAGCGGCGACTGTGTCAATTTCACGCTTAAAATTGTCCAAGTAGGAAGCTTTTTCAGACGGGTTTAAACACCCTAGATACTCATGGGCATTCCATCCGTTGAAATGTCTGATGTATCGAAAGTTTGGAAGCAACGCCATTGCGATATTAATAAACTCCTTTGCAGGCAGGTTCTCCCCCACAACGTTAATCCGCATGGACATCGATTCTAGCGAGGCATAATAGGCAAGGGCGAGAACATAAGGCGCGATGAATATTGGGTACCAGATTGAAAGAAATAACGAGCTTAATTCATCGCCCCAGTCCATAGAAAACCAAGTATTTGAGAGCAGTAACGTTGCTGCAACAAAAACTATGATGCCCAAAACAGCTCTCGCGTTTTCAAACAGGCGTAGATTGGATAGCTCACGCTTGGATGAATATAGAGCATATCCAATACCCAAAAACAAAATAACTAGTTGAAGAACAACCTCAACCAGAATCGGGAAACAAACCAAGTTGATATAGAAAGACGTTAGTGCGCCAAAACCGACCTCGGGAACAATCAATTCATTTTTAATAGAAGTAACCGATGTGGTCTTGGACGCAATTAGCATGGAGGGAAACCCAACAAATACAACTTCAAGAATCGTGTCCAGCAAGATGCCCGTATTCCAAAACCCGCAAACAAACGCACCGTATATCAAAAGCAAGGAGTACGCTACAAGGATGAGCGCAGGGACCAGAATTTTGGGATTTAGCGCAAGTTTAGCAACATCGGCAAACGATTTAATAACACTTAACAACTTACCCTTAGCCAGTAGGTAAATCGCTAAAAGACCTATCAATATTATTGACGCATATTCACGGTTATCCATTTGTCCAATGAGAGTTGCAACCACCCATTGGACTCTACTGAAGATCAATCAAGCTCCCTAGCCATGTTGAATCTAGACTCTGCCCCGACTGACTCGAACGCCGCCTCGTCGAGCAGCACGCTAAGCGTATGCTTGACGGTTTCCTCGCCAGAATCTCTGGATGAAGACTGCTATTCTGGGAAAAGCGCTTCGATCAAATCGTCTGCATATTTAGCAACCTCTTCATAGGGAGTATCATCTAAGTCGAATCCGTTAAAAACATTTTCAAATTCATTAATTGCCTGTTCGCAAGCGTCGACAAGGAAGGTGAACAATTGATCCGCAGTCCTTACCTGAAGCATGTCCGCATAGTGATTTACAAAAGCATCAGCAGCGCGCACAATGTCACCATCTCGCAACATTGCAGGATATTCCACCTGAGAAATAACCTCAATACTCAACGAAGACAGCAATTGAACAAGCCCGCGATATTTCGAAATGAGCTTTTTATATTCCGCACGCCCTTGATCGCCAATAAGATGAGTCGGAACATCCAGGGGATCCGAATATTTTAGTAAAACACGCCCAAACCCCAAACAGCGCCTTGTTGTCTCACAGAGCCAAAATGGCTTTATATACTCAATAAACTCAGGCCATGAAAACAATTTAATATTGCTATATCGCGCAGCATTAATAGCCCCCTCTTGAAACCCAAATCGCGAAATCAACAACCCAAGAGAAGCGCCACTATCACCAACTACCCGGCTAAATGCAAACACCTTTTCCTGAGGAACAGCTGTGTTCCAATATTTACATTCGCATATAATTGGCCCATACAAGCTCTTTTTGGGCTGAGCAAAAACGTCAACGGTTACAGTTCCTCGCGCCAAGGCAATAGTTTTCTGAACCTCAGCATCCATTCCAGAAGCTGTCAGAATCTGTGCAACGGACCTCTCCATCTCCTTCCAGTTTTCCGGAGGATCGGAAACAGGCAATCCTTGAAAGACCATATGAAGCAACCTTCAATCAACATCAACGCGATGAAACAGCATTATAAGGATAAGAGAACTGACTGAAATATAGCCATCGGATTTTGCAGGGGTCCACGCCGGCCCTAGCGCCTACACGAAATAGCGATCATGCCCAAAAACGACTAGCAACGTGGATGTTGAATACCGGGTCGCAACGATAAACACTGAACTCATAAGGAGTTCCCCGTCACAATCGGACAGTTCGTCTTACTCAATGAAAAGAAAACGGGGACACACCCAAAGGATGCGTCCCCGATAAGAAGGCTTCAACCTTCTTTGTATTGTGAGTGAGTATTATAGCTATAGCCCTGTTTCCCAAAAGAGACTATTTTCTAATTCACAAACCAGCCATTTATCAGGCCGCTAATAAAAGCGAAACCGGTTCTTATTTGATCATTACGAAGATAATAGCTCTCGTTGCGATACATTCTTTCAACTAGCCTGCGCAGCTGATTTCCTTTATTAGTCATTACCCCGGTTGAAGCCATAGTACTGTGAAGGTACAACGTAGTCGCAATATGCTGTAGACGTTCGTTTGATAGCTTGGCCTTAACATTCACATCTTGGAGTTTAAGAGCCGTCACAGCATTTCTTACGTCATACGAAACGTTATACCTGGGATTACCCGACTTCAGATCATTGATAATACAGTTATTATGCGCGCAGGCATTCCTAAGGCCCTTCACAGCCTGCAGTTCATAGGCGCGTCTTCTAAATTCCCCATCATGAAGATAGCGAGAAACCGAGAACCAAAAATCAATGAAAGTTCCAAAAGTAATCAACTCTGTAAAAACCCAAACTGGATAACCAGTTTCCCTATAGGCCGAAATAAGACCATTGATATAGCAGCTATTTAGCCTTGAATCAATTTCGCGCGTCACGCTTCCGCCCGATACGCCCTCATACTGTGAGCGTCTTTTGCCACAGAGGTACTGCTCGACAATCTCATACGGATCAACGGAGTCACGCCCAAGTCTCTCAAGCAGCTCAACTTTTGAAAAGTGCTCGATATCGATTGTCATGGGCAGTAAGACTTGCCGCAATTCATAGTCAATAACAGATAGATCCTGGAGCATGGCGAAATCGAGACCAATATACTTGCCATCATTTACTCCACCAACGACCTTATCGAAACCGCACCGATACGAGCGGAGCCTGAAATAATTATTGTTATGCTTTAAATAACTCAGAGCTTCTTGTTTGCTCATCAAGCTGAACGCTACGCCCTTACGTTCCAAATGCTCAATCTGTTGTTCAGGAGTAAGCCATGGCTTATCGTGCATAACGCCCCCAACGGTCGTTCTTTATTAAAGAACAGGATAACAAACAACTGACATTGGAAATTTGTAAGGTGAAAGCCCGTAAGGGTAACGATTAAGGGCAGAGCCACCGGCGGACCGTTACAACTAGACCTATTTGTTCAAAAGAGATTAATCTAAAGACACATTTAGCAAATCAACGCGCAAAAGAAGCCTAGCGGAGCGAAGCAGATTGTTACTAGAATTCCGGCAGCTCGGGTTTCAGCCTTCTTGCATTTGAACTCGCGAGGCACCTGCCGACAGACGTAAGCCTCAGAGCCAACCGAATCGAATCCCACCAATTGATAAGGGTAACCAATGATGGATATCGGAACATCTCCTTCTTGAGGTTTCCCCTAATCACCTCATCACAAGAATTATCTTTACTCAAACTGCAAATATATCGAAATGCTTTTATTTGATCACTATTGAGCTCGGTTTGCGACGCTGAAGGATCAGAGGGCGAATAAAGGGATAGCCCTTCAAAATTATTAATATGCCTAAGGGGCAAACGTTTATATCCTGGGTTCAATTCATGCTCAACAAGCAAATTAGCGGGTAGACCCACTTCTGAAAGCTTATCCAACGCTTCAGCTTCTTCATCAGAACCGGCTTTAACACCGCAAACGGTATATCCATCCAGTTGCTTAAACTGAATATCGAGATAGGGCACCAGCGATGCGATAGGTGAAGATCTAACGGCACCAAGGATATCCAAATCGTCTATCCACTCTTGCCCACTAGGAAGAAGCTCCAACGGGAGCACATCAATCAACCCAGCTAAAGACTCGATACTTTTCTTTATATCGCCACTCACAGGTGTGAAGGCTCGCGCAACATGCAGTGTCGTCAATCCAGCAAGCTCCTCATCAGTAAGAAACTCGACAATCTCAATCGCCTTAGTTACCCCAGTGGCAACATGGCGATCCGATGGTGACTCGAAGCGTTTGACTAAAAGCTCAGCCAGCATCTGATGATCAGCAACGGAGTTAGTCCTAGCCGCGGCATTTGCGGCTGCACCTAACGTCGCCGCACACGACGGCTCGCGAAGCGATTCGAAAAGCTGTAATTGATTCCCGACAATGGCATACAGCTCATCTTTAAAACTATTCAACCTCTGTTCGACGGCAAGCCTTGACTCCATAAGGCAAGACTCAATAGCCCTGTCGCACGCAGCGCTTACGATGTCATAAACCCGCTCTTCAGATATCCCGATGTTCTGCACAAACGTCTGCGTTTGAATCTGGTTTGCATTATCGCCAGCCTTTTGGATTTGCTTATTTGTCGTTGCGCTCATTTACGACACCAACCTGAATCTGCTTTGAGCCTTTACCGGCCTTCTGAGACTGCTTGACGGATCTCTGCCCAACCTTGTAGCTGACGGGAACACTAACTAGAGCAGTCACGAGAGCGCCGGCAATAGCCGCTATAACCGATGAGCCCAGACCATCAAACATGGACGCCGGATCCATAAGCAACCTCCAAAGCAGCTAGGAACAGATAAGTGTTGACAATAGAAGTCTATCGCTGAAATATGTGCCGGTACATCACAAAAGTGAACAGGTCTTTAAAGATGAACAGGACACTACCACGGTATGTCATGTATTGACTAAAGGTCGTCTGCATCTTATCAACGGCCCCCTACCAAATAGCCCTTTTAATTAATCGCAGCCGAATTAAAGCTTCAACCTGGCGCGCACCTTCACGATCCAGCGACTTTGGATACAATAGATAGAACAAATGTACGAATCAAATAGATTGGAATGCTATGTCGAATAAAACCAAGGCCCCAGACCTCTTCACGGTGTACTACATGAACCATTCCAAGGTTTATGAGATGCGCATGTTGCTAGATAACACGCTTTGGAAAGATGGCTCAAATGAAGAAAATAAGGCCACCTCTGGCAATGCTGAAATCAACGCAAAAGGCGAAACCAAGGTTCCAATATTTACAAAATTTACCGTAGAAGGAGGCGGCGACTTGGGACATGAGAAGCGAACGAAGATGATCGATACGTTCGAGTACATAAACACCATGAGCCGCATGCTCGCCGACATCAAAAGAAACTGCCTCGATTTTGACAAAGAAAAGAGAGATGAGGGCGACCTAGTTTACATCGATAACGTACGCCTCTCGCTACTCAACGAGGACGAAGTGCGTACCCTTATAACAGTCATGTCGGGAACGTTCGATGGGATTACAATCCCGGAGGCTGGCGGCCTCGATGTGGGGCACCTATTCCAGTCCTTCATCAAGTCGGGCACGTCATTCAAGCTTATCGGGAGAATCGGCGACGGAAAGAGCAACGACATTATCCTGAAGATTCCAATCGATGGGGCAGATCTCTTCGAGAGCGGCTACTCAATCGATGACCTTCTCATCGGCAAAGTCGGAATCATCGGAATCTGCAAGGGAAAAGTTTATCCATCGAACCTTCGCAGCTCGTACGAATACTTTCAAACAAAAGGCAAGACAGCTGAACCGGACGACGGCTTCATTGATGGCTCATACAAAGAACGAACGGACGATCAAGTAGACAATCCGACAACAGAAAAAGATGAGACCGAAGCAACCTATATCGATGTCATCGCAGTCATCCAGGCAGTCAATAAAAAGAGTGAATAAGCCATGCTGAACTTAATCACATACAGAAAGGACCAGTTCGCCCGTCTCAGGGGCCGGCTCGAAAGCGAAGGATACGAATATACCTCGGCGTTATCTCTATCTAGCACGGCACAAATTGCGCTGCAAGCTGGAGAGGGTGATATGGCACTCGATGTTTCATCGCTTTTATCCCTACTCGATCCCACTGGCGGCAAAGGAAGCATGGCCGCAACATTTGAAGGTCTTCTCTATCAAATGCCTGAAAACACGGTGTTCACTGCCGATGAAACAACAGCAGGCAGATACGCATACGAAATGCGCACCATATTTGACACCGTACGACAATGCGATATCGAAGGAGATACCGAAGATCAAGCCATGCCAACTGAAGAGAAGCCAAAACGCCTGATAGACCTAGACGACTCAGAGACAAAAGAGTTACTCGACCAGTTCGTACACGACCTCATCGGGCAGGACAATTTCAAAGATGATTTCCGCAAACAGGTCGAAATTTTCAGGCTGTTTAACAGCATCGGAGAACAGCCGATTCTCTCCCTGTTCCTGATCGGCCCCTCCGGCGTGGGCAAAACCGAGACTGCAAGGATCCTCAGTAGCCTGCTCGCGCCGGGGGAATCGCTGGCAAAAATCAACTTTGGCAACTACAGCAGCAAGGACTCGCTCAATTCACTCATCGGCAGCCCGCGTGGCTACATGGGCAGCGAAGAGGGCGAGCTAACAATGAAGATAGAGCGCAGTAAGTCGGGCGTCATTCTCATCGACGAGTTCGAAAAGGGAGATTCAGCAGTATGGAGCTTCTTCCTCGACCTGCTTGAGAACGGCAAGTTCACGGATTCCCAGGGCGAGGAACACGACCTTAACGGCTATACCATAGTATTCACCTCGAACACACCGAGAACCGAGGTGCAGGAAAAGTTCCCACCGGAACTGCTCTCGAGGCTCAATCTCAAAGTAGATTTCGCGGCCCTGAGCGATAAGGAGAAAAAGACCTTCGTAAGCAGGTATATAGCATCGGTCGCTAAAAAATACCGTTCAAGCGTCGACGAGTCTCTTGAAGATCAGAGCGTTATCGCCGAACGAGCGCTTCAGGAGATCAACACCGCAAACGAAGATAATATCCGTATCCTCAAGAACAACGCGCGAAAATGGTTCGCGGACTACATCGCAGAACGAAAAGAGGGTCCGTCGGAAACGTTGGCGTAAGGATGACGCCCTAGCGCCCGATTACCGAAAAACGGTCCTCGTCCTAGAGTCTGAAATCACCACAACAACAGGTTCTGGGAAAGAACGAAGACCGCTGCAGAAATCTTGTCAGACCCGACGCCGGACATGCTCTACATGCCCCGTTTCGATGATGGCGCCATCGACATGCAGGAGCTGCTCAGGAGCCTCGCCGAGCAGGTCGTGGACGTTGTGATGGGCGCAGAAGCCGACCGGCCGTGCGGGAGCGGAACCGAATAAATCAATTTGCGAGTGAAGGTTTTGGGGAACGTCCCTATCATGGTCTCAAGGTGCCCGGACGAACGAGTTAGCCCGGGACAGAACCGCTCAAGAAAGGACATGCCATGTCCAACGACGGCATCACATATCTACTCAAGTTCGCACCCAGGGAAGCATAAATCGACGACTTGATAAACGGTCGCCTCTACATGAACGCAGCCGGCTACTACCATGGCCTGCCTGGCGAACAGGGCGACCCGCTCGAAGCGTCCATAGTTCCCGAGGTATGCCTAAGCGGAAATCACTGTCTACCCATCTACTGCATGTATACGGTCCGCGAGAGCGAAACCTTCAACAACTGCGTCCAGAGCCCAATGCGCATGATCCGGGAGTTCGGATGCGCAGACGGATGGATCGGCATCGTGCGGTACGAAAGCTTCGCGCGCCTTATAGACAGCCACACCACCGGCGGCGAGGAGGTATACGCCCACGGCGCCATCTCCTATGGCATCCCCGGACCAAAGCTGATCGAGGAAATTTCCAAGGCACGATCTGCAACCTACTTATCAAAACGCCCAAGTACGCTTACCAGCAGGAATATCGAATCATCGGGTCGAACCCGGTCGAGTGCCGCCTGAGGCCCGATACCAAGCACCCTGGATGCAAAATCGAAGAATATGGCCACGCAGAGCTGGACCTGGGTAGCCAACTCACAGGCTTTTCCTGGAAGACGCCCGTGTCGAGCCTCGCGGAGGAACAACACAGACTCGCGCTGGAGCTTCCGCAGCACGCATAGACAACCCAACGCATGCCGCATAGCCGCCGGATGGGGAAACAGAAAGCCAACAACCATCCCTCCCCTCCCCAACATTCCCCAGAAAGTTCGCTGATGTTGACTGTGGTTCCCGTAAAATAAACCCAGTAAAATATGTGCGGAGTGCTGGCCTGGAGCTGCCTTCGAACCCTATTGGCTGCTCACCGAGAGGCTCCGCTATGAAACGACCCCTTTACTACCTGCTCTGCGCGATCGCGTGCACGTCCATGGTCAGCTCGACGATGCTCATGGCAGCCGTCGCGGAAGCCATCCAGCCTCAGGCAGCCGCCGAGCAGCAAGCGCAAGCTGACGCCACGAGCAGCGACACAGGCAAGGCCGAAGACGGCACCAACACAAATACGACAGCAGATACCGCAGAGGACAGCACCGCAACATCCACCGGCACCAGCGCCGTCAACACGGAAAGCGCCGACGGCACCGCCGCCGCAACCGGCACCCCCGCCCCATCCCTCCGAGCCCAGACCAACCCCACGCCCACCGCAATCTCCACCACGCCGAAAACCACCTACGCCCACTCCGCCACCGCAACCCAAAACGGCGTCACCTTCACCGTCTCGTGGAACGCCGCCCCCGCGGGCACCGCGACGACCTTCCACGTAACCCAAGCCAACGGCTCGTCCCAGGCCAAGGCGCGCATGGACGTGCCCACCTATTGGGACGGCGGCAGCCAGGAAAGCGTCTGCGACCCGTCGCGCCAGGCATGGGCCAGCTACTACAGCCTGAGCACCGCGGGCCACGACTTTACCTTTGACTTCACAGCGTCGGGCACGTACCGCATCTACTTCTACTTTATGGACAACGACAGAAACGACCCCCAAAACGACAAGGGGATCTACTACCTGCGAACCATGGCAGAAGTCGCCGTAAACGACACTGCCCGCCCAAGCGTCACGCAGATCGTCAACAACGCCGTAGCCCAGTGCAGGCAAGAAACAAACTGCTCGGAATACGACATGGCGCTGTGGCTCCACGACTGGACGCTCGACCAGTTAGAGTACGACCACAACCTCAACTGGTGCTCGGCCGAAAGCGACCTCACGCGCCACCAGGGCACCTGCGAGAGCTACCAGCGCATCTACTCCAAGCTCCTTAACGCCGCGGGCATCGCCAACGGCCGCATCACCGGCAACGGCCACACCTGGAACGCCGTAAAGATCGACGGCAAATGGTGCCAGATGGACCTAACCCGGGACGACACCAGCGACAACTGGTACGGAGACCTGGACCAGCGCCATCTGTACTTTGGCCTGACCGACGAGCTCATGGCAATCGCCCACTCCGATCACACGGCAAACTACCAAAAGGACGACTACGCCTACCGCTCGACCGACCTGTCCAACAATTACTTTGTGCGAAATGGCAAGGCCGATGAATGGGCCGAGAATTATGCCGACCGCATTCAGCAGCATCTGGACGCCAAGGAAGAGAGCTTTTCCATTGATGCTGATAATCAGTCTTTCCCGCCGAGCATCTCGGGAATTCAGAATGGGATTGTTGCGTATGCGATGAATCAAATAGACCGGAAGACCGCTGGAAATAAAGACTATCTATCGGCCGAGTCGAAGGTCGAGATGACGTCGAGCAGCAGCTGAACCGCGGCAGGGGCTCGACACCTGCTCGGTGGATGCCGTCCCCCAGGCGGCGAAGGTGAGGGGGATCCAGCCCGAGGGGATGTAGGAATGCGATAGGAAAGTCATAGATGCGGGCGCGTTGGCTAAAATGGGTCGGCCGGGATTGGTCAATCTCGGCCGACTATATATGCCTAAATTATTCCGGTGCTAGCAAAACACCAGCATCTACAACCTTATCAGTAGGAATTCCCCTTTTATAAGGTGAGCGACATCTTTACTTAGCCACAAACGTCACCCGCCGGCATGCACCTATCATGCACCTATTTAGCAGCTTTATACCCGTGAACACGCTAACGAATCCGTAACTCTTTCAAAGAAAAGGCCTGTAAAATATCAACTATTGTCAGTATTTATTGTCAGTATTAATAGAATTAAGTCTGTCAATGATGCGTGGACTCGCATCATTGTTTTTTGATATGGAGTTGATGACAAGATATTCCCTCTCAGATAATTCTCCGGAAAGGTCCACTTCATAACACTTATCAAATAGATTGATTTCGGGCAACCTGGAATCATCAATATAGGCATTATTATCCGATATAACTTCAAGCAGTTTATTCCTTTGTTTGACATCAAGTCGCCAGTCGATACACTCCATAGCATCAATTACCAAGGGACAGCTAAGATTAAAAAGTTCCTCATTATATGCAAGCAAAAATGGTGCATCTATGAACAAAAGGAGAGCTAAAGCCTCGGGATCAATATCAATAGATTCACTATTTTGAAGAAGGCTTAAAAGGTAGTTGGAAATGCTGGCTTCAAATTTTTCAATGCGTTCACCCGAATTATAAATTTCGCTATTTAAGTAATTCAAAATAAAAGAGAAATCGTTTTTAAATTGTAGTTTATGGAGTTCCGATTCAAGTTTAGCGGCAACCTTATTCTCTGGAGAACGCAGGAGAAAGTCAAATAAATAGAAATTGTCTAATGATTTTTTGGTTGCAAAGTCTACATCGCTAAGAAGAGAAACGATGGAAGGGCATGAATCGATTTGATATTCCCACCCAAGTCCGTTATTGCCAGATGAAATTGAGGACAAAAACCAAGCATCCCTCCAAGAGAGTGACGAAGAACCGTGACTAATATAGTTTATTAAACCAGGAGAAAGACTCTGCTGGATAATAAGATTTTTGATAACAGGGTAACGACGGTCATCAACGATAGTCGAATTGTCAATATTCAGCTCATCTATAAGATGCAATTCTTCATTGTTCATAAAAATGCGCGAGAGTAGCGCTAGTCGCTTCGAACCCTCTTTATATTTATAGACAATCGGAATTGGCTTTAACCCAACAAGCGCTGAAAGTAAATTTGCCTCAACAAGCAACGAATATAAAAAACCTTTTTGCTGTTGAAATAAGGCAAAATCATCCGGAAAGAATATTTTATAAGCAACAACAGCAGCTAATCCGTCATCGTCTTCTTCATTGGCTAATCCAAGAACACTCTTATACGACATAATTTCATTAAAGAAATCAACCACTAGTCTTGCCTCTGAAAAACCTGGGGCAATTGCATTAATCAGCTCATTTGAGATATTAAACTTATATTTGACTACGTTATCAATTAAATGCTCTTTAGCTGAGAAAAGGTCAACGTAGGGAACCACCGGAAGAATAAAATCAAATAATTTAACTCGTTCGTCAGAGATGTATAAATCATCAGAAATCAAGTAGATGAACTTAACTGGGTTCTCACTCTCGCCTTTTCTTAGATTGACACACCTATTTAAGAACACCAGCTCTTCAATTATCATCGGGGCGACATCTGGTGCCCTATCTAAATCCTCAAACACAAAGCAGTCGCAACTCGATGAAATAATCAAATTGATTATGGTCTGCAGATTTTGATCAATAACGGAAACACCGTTGTTGTCAAGTTCAATTTCGAATTCACTAACTGACAACTTCTTGATTGTGTTAATTCCGCCCAGGAAGCTCAATGTGAAATAGCCAACCATGCCGACCATGAGACTAAAAAGAAGCAACAGCGATACTCTAATGACAATGGACTCGAATAGCGACTCTGAATATACAAGGGTGCCGATTAGGAACATTATTGACAGATAGATGGCAACGAATAATTTCCTTTTCTTATTAATAGGAACGGATAAGCAGCCAACTCCTGCGCTTGCCAAATCAAACTCTTTGGAATATTGAATCAATTGATTCAATATTCCAAGCTCAATTGAATTCCGATATTCATTAGTATTTTTTAAACCGCGATGGGTAGGGTCTATAAAATTAATCGTTGATAGAACAGCGATTTTTGTGCTTTTAAATTTATCCGAGTGCATCACATAGTTTATAAGGGACGATTTACCACTTCCAAATGGACCAGTAACCGCAGCATTTCGCACCCGATCTGATGTAAATATAAAATGCAAATCATCTAGATAAGGTGACATCGACTTGTCATCGGGTACAGTTGCTGCCATAGATTGTTTCATGAATTCACACAGCCTAGCAAGGATGCACTGAACTTAACAAAACGATAGTCAAGCAGCATAACAACCCCAATCATCAGTTAACCAAATTGAGAGATCAACAAGCGGATGATAACGTCATGCGCCAGACAGTGAACGCTTATAGCAATAGTACCTCCTGGCACATATGAAGAAAGCGGCAGCGTGATCTTTCTTCAAACGATAGCCGAATAATCAGACTGCAAGGCACAAATTGGGCGTGCCCAAGTTATGCACTCAACTAGTCGCATGCGCTCCCAAACGACAGGCGTTGCATCTTTTCAGAACGAAATACGACAAATCAGGTTTGACTATCATTACGTCACATGGAGCCTGCTCGATGTACCCACATGGCAGCCTCCGAATTTCGAAGGCCATACCGTTTACCGAAGTAAAGATAGCAAATCGAGGCTGAATCTAATGGGATCACAGACAGTGTTAACGCAACTGAAAGGTAGAGGGACATGCCCACACAGGCGGCCGATGATTCCATCAATAGCATAGGCGCTGTACAAGGGCTTTCTTTTTAGGATGTTGTCCTATTTCCGACTACCAATACGCGGAACTGGTTTTTTGGTTTCGGAGATCGCGTCGAAAATGTAGGTCTAAGGATGACGCCGCAGCGTCCGTTTAACGAAGAACGGCCTTCGTCATAGAATCCGAAATCACCATAACAACAAGTTCTGGGAAAGGACGAAGACCGCTACGGAAATCTTGTCAGACCCGACGCCAGACATGCTCGCCAAGCCCCGTTTCGACGACGGCGCCATCGATATGCAGGAGCTGCTCAGGCGCCTCGCCGAGTAGGTCGCGAACGACGTGATGGACGCCGAGGCCGACCAACTGTGCGGGGGGGGCGGGGCGAACAGCCGCAACGGCCGCTGCGAACAAAGCCCCGCCGCATGCGTGGGCATGCTTACGCTGCGCATCCCAAGCTGCGCATCGGTAGCTTCTTCCCGGAGAACGAGCTCGAGCGCTACCAGCACGTCGACTGAGCCCTCGTGGCCGCCGTGGCCGGGATGTACGCCACGGGCGAGTTTTTCTCCTAGCTCAGGGGCGCGGTTTCTCCGGCATGCGGCTCGTCACCGACGTCATTTGCGGGGATGCTCGGTGCGCTCGAGGAGGTGTTCCCCGGGGGCCCGCTACCAGCGCTGCACGGTGCATTTCTACCGCAACGCGCTGGGAAGGGTTCCCGTGACCAGGCGGAAAGCCGCGGCGCGCATGCTGAAGGCGATCCACGCGCAGGAATCGCGCGAGGTATGCGCCAGAAAGGCCGAGGAGGTGGCGGAGAAGCTGGAGTCGATGCGGCTCAGGACGGCCGCGAGGACGATGCGCAACCGGTTTGCCAAGACGCTGGCCTACACGGAATTCCCGTCTGAGCACTGGCGCCAAATCAAGACGAACAACAGGATCGAGCGCATCAACCGCGAAATCAGGAGGAGGACGAGGGTCGTCGGGATCTTCCCGGACGGCAACTCGGTCCTCATGCTGGTGGCGGCGAGGCTGAAGCACAAAGTGAAGCAAGAGGAAATACCTGGATATATCGAAGGTGGAGGAGATGAACGAACTGAAGGGAAAGACGGAGGGCTAAAAGAAGACGGGGCCGAGGACGGCTAAATCACCTTTCGAAAGATTTTTGACGGCACCTCAACCAGTTCTATTTAACAGCTCATTTGAAAAGTCAGTTCCAAAACTCAGCATAAACCGCAATGCCGACCTCATCCTCACGCATGCGCGTGACGACAAGGTCGGCATTGTCTTTCTTGTTTATGTTCAAATAGAGCAGCTTCATAAAACAGCTCGGAGAAAACTACTGCGCCAGTACGTCCGCAATGCGCTCACTTGCATGTCCGTCACCGTAGGGATTCGACGCATGACTCATGGCCTCGTACTCGGCCTGATCGCTGAGCAGGCGGCTGAACTCGCGGTAGATGACGTCCTCCTCGGTGCCGACGAGCTTCAGCGTGCCGGCGGCAACGCCCTCGGGGCGTTCGGTGGTATCGCGCATGACGAGCACCGGCTTGCCCAGGCTCGGCGCCTCCTCCTGGATGCCGCCCGAGTCGGTGAGGATGAGGTGGCTCGCGGCCATGAAGTTGTGGAAGTCGAGAACCTCGAGCGGGTCGATGATGTGGAGCCTGTCGAAGCCGTCGAGCTCCTCGTGCGCCGCCTTGCGGACGAGTGGGTTCATGTGGATGGGGTAGATCGCCTTGGTGTCGGGGTGCTCCTCCATCACGCGGCGGATGGCGCGGAACATGCGGTGCATGGGCTCGCCCAGGTTCTCGCGGCGGTGAGCCGTGATGAGGATGAGGCGGGAGCCCTCGGCCCAGTCGAGCTCGGGGTGGGAGTAGCCCTCGCGCACGGTGGTGCGCAGGGCGTCGATGCCGGTGTTGCCGGTGACCCAGATCCTGGGCTCGGGCTTGCCCTCGCCGAGCAGGTTCTCCTTGCTCGCCTCCGTCGGGGCGAAGTAGTACTCGCTCACGATATCGACCGCCTGGCGGTTGAACTCCTCCGGCCAGGGGCTGTAGATGTCGTGGGTTCGCAGACCAGCCTCGACGTGCCCCACGGGGATCTGCAGGTAGAAGCACGCGAGCGCAGCGGCGAAGCTGGTCGTGGTGTCGCCGTGGACCAGGACGACGTCGGGCCTCTCGTCCTCGAGGACGGCCCTGAGCTTGAGCAGCACGTCGCACGTCACGTCGAACAGCGTCTGGCCCGGCTTCATGATCGCCAGGTCGTGGTCGGGAGTCACGTCGAAGACGCGCAGCACCTGGTCGAGCATTTCGCGGTGCTGGCCCGTCACGGTCACGACGGTCTCGAACTCATCCCTGCGCGCCTTCAGCTCGTTGACGAGCGGGCACATCTTGATCGCCTCCGGGCGGGTGCCGAAGACGAGCATGATTTTTTTCATTATCGGTCCTTTCTCATGTGCTGAGCCTTATGGGCATGAGAGCTATAAGAAACAGCGGACGATTGCCTCACTACAGAAAGAAGAGCCAAAAACAAAGCTACCGTAAGGACAGCCTCGGATATCGCAATAGCTGACGCAACACCCATGGCGCCCCAAGCATGGCCAAGCCAAACGTTAAGCACCAACGAAAGAACGGAATCGACAATCATAAGCAAGCTATATAGGGACTGATATCCAAAAGGAATGAGAAGCTGAACACCGAGAAAATTGTTTACGATGCCCAGCAACACCCAAATAGCAAGCGGAATGAGCGTATCGGCGCAAACTAGATACTCTTTGCCATAGAGAATCTCGACTACCGGATTGCGAAGGATCGCCATACCAAATAAACCAGCCGCAAACAATACGACCACGGGAATACCAAACTTAGCAACAAGCCGCGCCGCGGAGCGCCGAGATTTCATTCGTTCTTCGTTTACACGCGGATACAGCGCTTGGCCAACAGGAGTAAACATCAGGCTCGCCATTTGCGGCACCTTCAAAATGGCAGCATACGAGCCAACGACCGCACTTGGCTGGCAACCGCCGAGCACCGTAACGCCAACATTTCCAATGATCTTGCCGGCGGCAGATGAAAGAAAAATCGGCATTCCGTCTCGCATCTCACCAAGTATCTGCTTTATAGATGCAAAACCCATTTTGATCCCATAGCGCTTCCAAGCAAATACATGAGTAATAACACCCGAAGCAAGGAAAGTAATTGAATACAGGAACGAGTAAAGCATCAATTGACCGGGGTTTTTTATAAGGAGGAAAATCAGAATGACAGAAAGCCCTCGCGCAGCCGCCGTGGCTATAGTGATGACCTTCATGTCCTGCAAACCCTGAAAAAGCCAGTTGAGCTGTAAAGCAATGCCAACAAGCATAGAAAATAACGCAAGCATACAGGATAGCTGGTCCCCGGTTGCAGCCGACGTAATACCGAGAATTATTACTACGACAAAGCAGGCGGCAACAAGTCCCAGTCGAGCAATAACGACAGCGGACACGAGGTCGTTAAGCTCTTCCCCATCTTTAACCTCAACGACCTTTTTCGTTGCGCTCAGGTTGAAACCAAACTCAACAACAAGCTGAAAATAAGTTATCCAATTAAGAGCAATAGAGAATACGCCATACCGCTCAGCGCCAAACACGCGGGTAACGTAAGGCACCGTAACAAAAGGCAACACTATGTTAATTGCCTGCAGCGCAAGCAACCAGCCAGTATTCTGGAGAAGCTTTTTCTCTTTAAATGCCAAACTAATTCTCCTTCGTCATCTTCTCGAGGAACAGCAGTTGTGCCTCGCGAACACGCCCGATTCCATCTTGAGCAGCGGGAGCAGAACGCCCACACAACTCACTGACAAGGGCGCTCGCAGAAGTAGAATCGACCGCAACGCTTCTCCAAGGTTCTCCTACCTTGCTTAATAGATCCCTCTTGCGGAAGTCGCTAGAATTTGATTTGGGTTCAAAAGACACAAAACGCTTTCCGAATAGCAGTGAAAACGCCGTTCCATGGAAAGAGTCCGTACAGACAAAAGAAGCGCCCGCGAATAGCTTAAGGAAATCCTCAGGGCCAGCATCAGTAATCATCTCGGGCTTAAATGAGTCCCGCCCATAACGCACATTTATAACCTTCAAGGGCAATCCAAGCTCAGATGCAACCTGCTCAGTAAGCTCCAAATATCGAACAGAAGCCTCTTTATTAATGTAGTAGCCCAAAACATACCCACGGTCTTCAACCGAAGTATCAACAGCTTGAGCCCAACGCTTTGAATCCAAAAGGAACACGGGGTCGTCAACCACCTCGGGCGACCGCCCACATAAGCGATTAACCACGGGCGCATCAGTATTCTCTCTTACACAGAGGACATCGAAAGAAGCTAGGTCATCTGAAAAGGGAGCTAATTCAGTTTCAGTAGCGCTGCCGAGACTTGCCGCAAAACTGCCCTTACGAGCCGACGTTTCAAAGGGAAATAGGAATGCTTCATCGAAATCCGCAATATTAGGATTGAAAACTTGGTCACTGCCAGAGATAAGAAGGTCAAAACCTTCCTTATTAACAAAGTCGCGCATCTCTTCAATAGCGTAAAACCGAGGCGTCAAGTGAAGGTGAGACGACTCGTATTCAGCAAATTTACGCTCCTTAGAGCGCCTTTTAAGTTCAAAAGGAAGCAACGCGACATTAACCGCTAAATTTGATAGAAAACCATCCCTTTTGTGATGAAGGGAGTTATTGCGCTCCTGACGAACATTTTGATAGTTAAGCACCCAAACATCATGACCCATGGAGCAAAGCTGCTCTTGCAGTGCGTAGCACTGCAAGATCGCACCGTAGTTGCGGGCAAAATGGTAGGTAATAATTCCAATTTTCATTTAATAATTCCCAATCAAATATTACTCCAGCGAGCATTCCAACGTTAATCTGCCCAACACGCGACTTCGGAAACAGGCATTCTCCAAGCAACGGGTCTCGCGAACGTTTCTTTTGGATAGCCAAATCCGACGACCGCAATGATCACTTCATTTGCTGAAATGCCTAAGGACGAGCGCATCTCTTTTCCCGAGTCACCAACAACCCACTGGAAAATACATGAACCAATCCCATAGGCCTTTAAAGCCAAAACAAAGGACTGGAGATAGATGCCGCCGTTGATAAACCATTGGTCATATTCGGCACAGGAAAACAGGGAAGTATCAGCAGTAATAACTGCCCATTGGAAAATTGATTGCTCAAACCCTTTATTGCCACGCACGGCAGCGGAGACAACCTGAGCAGATTTTGTTCCGGAAAAATACACACGGCTTGGTTGGCGGTTGCACGCCGAAGGCGCGCTCTGCGCAAGCTCAACAACTTGCGTCAGCGTTTCCTGAGGAACAGGGGCCGAATCAAATGACCGAACACTATGTCTCCCGTTAATAAAATTGATCGCATTCTTATCGCAATCAGAGACAGAAGCAAAAGAATCGGAAACAATTCCAGCCCTATCACTCAAGTCAATTCGGCCAACTTCATATGAAGTTTGTTCAGCGAGCGATTCAAAACCAGGCTGCCATTTAGAGCAATCAAGTCCAAGCTGAGCTCGACGAACAAGCCAGTTCTCAAGTGCCGCCATGGACTCGGTAAAAGCATATGAATGATTATCAAAAGAAGGATCTTTTGCTGCAAGTGTTAAATAATCAAGGAGACGGTCGGCCTTTTGTGTTCCAAAATCATTGCGGCAGCCCTCGATACAAAGAGCCTTCTCGAAAGAATGAGCAATAAGAAGAGAGTCTCTGTACAAGGTGTCTAAAGACCTAAAGTCTTCGCAAGCAAGCAAGCGATTCGATTTAACAGCAAACGACAATCTTCGAATTTTATTGTATGCAGGCAGTACTGCAGTCTTTATGTCCATACCCACTCCTAAGACGCGTGTTGTTTGTCGGTATAACGAAACTAATTACTTTTTGGAGGACAATGAGGAAAACAAAAACGAGATATACATCAATACTCTGCGTGAGCAAGGCAAGAATCACAACGAATAGCATCGCTTCTGTCGAAGCGCTTTTTACACAGTCCGTAAGATGGCAAAGGGCAACGATCAGCACACAGCTCAAGAGAAGACCAAAGTATGAGAAGTTAATGATGCACATCTCGAACCAGCATGGCGTTGTGCCAGCCGGAAGCTCGGATATTGGCAATCCTAGAATTGAAGATGTTAAGTATTGGTAATCCTGATATGGTTTGCTAGGCCAAAATGATCTAGGGACCCAAATAAATAGTGTCGAGAGAAACGACTGACCGTAATAATCGAGTATATGATCACCTAAAAAGAACTCATGATAGATTACATATTTTGTAACATCATCTCTGCCAAAATCAACGCGGAGCATCTCATAGACGCTATTGAAACCCGTATCCCGCAATGGTCGAACAACAATTAGATAAAAGGATGAGAAGAAAAGGAGCGCGCAAAGCGCGAGCGGAAAGAAGACCCTCAACTTTTTTCTCTGTTCAAGAGCAGGATTTCTTCTTAGATAGAAAAACAGATACAGGACAATTAATATCGCAAGCATGAATCGTTTGCCAGAAATCCAACCAGTAACAATCGAGTAACAGACAATAAGAACTAAATTGGCGACCGTCCCCAACCTGTCCTGACGAAAGAACAGGGAGCAAAAAGAAATTACACTTAACAGAAGCAGTTCCGCAACGATCATACTTACGCCGCTAGACGCAACTCCACGAGAAACCGAGTCACCATAAGTTAGATAAGAGCTGACATTGCCGGTAAGCAAAATATATAAATATGGAGAGATAATAAACAGACACATTACAACTTTATTGTCAAATAACGCCCCTCCCCATTGTTTTTGAACTTTAATCTTCTTTTTTTGATAGTAATTTGAGTAGAAAAACAATGAAGTGCAGGCCGATATAAGCAAGAGGTCATAAATGGCCGACACATAGTCATTGGCCATTGGGGCTATAAAAGGTTTATACCAGTAAACTGTCTGGTAACTTGGCCTACCAATTGCATAATCGAGCAAAATAGGTAGGCAACAGAACGCCCATAAAATTAAATATACATAGTTTGCAATAGAAACCTGTGACTTCATAATTAATCGATTATAAATTACGCACAAATAAAATGAAGAAAGCAGGATCAGCATCCAGTCAAGGGCAACTCGCCAAAGCTCCATTAATCGTCCGCCTCGTCAAATGCACCAAGACTCTGCAGCAGCGATTTCATAACAGCAAGATTATCTGTTCCATTAAAGAAATCATATGCACAGGATCTAAATTGACTATATTCATGATCGATTTGCTTAATAGCGTCGGCTATTGATTCGGGTTCAAAGTCAACGCACTTACCGCTGCCGCTGGCCTCAACAGTTGAAACCAAGCCCGGCAAACGATTGGCAAGCGTAGGGAGGCCAAATGCTGCATACTCATATATTTTATTAGGCGCGCAAAAGGCTTTATTAAGCGATGTGTCATCATAAAGCACAACGCCAATTCGCGACCTAGCTGTAATTTCCAAATGCTTTGGCGCTGGAACAAAACCATACACAAAAGTATCCCGGTAAATCTCCTTCATTCGTTCAGTCGTACCGTAGCGATCTTTTCCCATAAGAACGAAAGCGTAATCAGACTCCATCATACGGAGAGCCTCAGCAATGGGCGCAACATATTCAGGACGCTGGAATAGCCCCTGGTAAAGAAGGATCTTTCTTCCGTCAAGTTCATCTAAAATCTGCTTTGTATCGTTTGTTGAAACAGAGGGGATTTCACCTGCTTTAAGCCCGTATGGCTTATTCGGAAAAACTGAGGGGAGCGAATTCAGACCCCATTTAATTTTCATATAGTAGGCACGATTTAACTCGCAGCACGTAACTGCAAGAGCCTTGCGACAAACCGCCGCAAATAGTCGTTCTTTTGTCGGTTGATCATCACACAGCTCAAGCGCCGTGGCCACATAAGGAATACCGGAAAGTGCCCCGTAAAGCGGAAGCACAGATTCAGCAGTTCCAAACCAGATAAGGTAATCCATTGGCTCTTTTTTTAGTCGAGTGAGAACGGCTTTGCGGAAATGAGACCAGTTATTCAATGTATCCAATTTTCCGCCAACGCTCAGATGCGGATCAACGAGCTCCGCAAAAGGAATACCCTCGCCTTTTAGTATTTCCTTAGCCGTATCCTTGCTGGAACCAAACCAAACTTCAATCTGTACGCCCAAATCTTTAATCATTCTTATTTGTGACATACAGGGGGGATAGAACGCCAAGTCGGACTTAACAATATATATAACCCTCTTAAACATAAAGCTCCTCGTAAAGATTGCTAACTCGATTTGCGTAAGTCTCATAGCTTCGGTCTTCTTGAAGAGAAGGCAACAAGCGTCTGGTTGACTCGCAAAGCATTTCGTAATAATTACTGTCTTCTAGTTTAGAAATCGCCTCACAAAGAGAGGAAACGTCGCCATTTTTAAATAGAAGACCATTTACGCCATCCCTGATATATGCAATAGCTCCACAGGTCTCGGGAACAATTGATGGAATGCCAGAGGCAAACATGGCTTCAAGGCATACTAAAGGAGAAGCTTCGTACCAGGATGAAGTCATCACCAAAGCCTTATTTGATTTGAACTGGTTTGCGAGTACATCTTTATCACACCAACCCAAAAAATTTAGGTTTGGGTAAGCATCTCTTAGTCTCTCGAACTCAGGACCGGATCCACATAATGTTCCTGGCAAGCCCAGAGAAGAAAGCGCCTTACAAAACAGCTCGGGATTCTTCTCCTTATCAAAACGGCCCACAAACAAATAGCCGTTCTTTTCAGATGGCACACCAAGCGAAAGCTCCCCTTCAACAGAAATAGGATTGGGAAGAATGCACGGCATGCCATCATCAAATTCACTGCCACGCATAATGCCATAGGTAAAATCCGAAAGATAACAAAATTTTGGATGGGCACGCTTAATTGAACGATTTTGAAGAGCGATGCGAACCACTCGATACAGCTTCTGCGCATAGCTCCTCTTATCGCAATTGCATCGAATGCACTTTGCGGAGCATGCTTTCAAATGGCAGATTCTATGCTTCTTGTAATCGTAAAACCCACCATTAGGACATACAAGAAAATACTCATGAAGCGTCACGAGGACCTTGAAGCCAGAATCGGCAATAGCATCAAAAATTGAAGATGAAAGAGCATGGGTCCAGGAATGAACATGTACGACAGTGTCATCAGGATTGAATTGGCTTAATAAGGCGCAAAACCTATCGTAAGATTTTTTACTGTGCAGGCCACTAAGGGCACCGGCAATCTTGTTAACTGACTCGAGAAAAGGCTGTTCATTTGCAACAACAACCTTGAAATCGTCAAGTCGACTATGAATTGGCCCGCAACCAGCAAAGTAAACAACGTTATACCCGCGGTCACGGAGAACCACGGCGGTGATGTAAGCGATTTGGGCGGTACCGCCAAAATTATCAGCCGTATCATCAACAATAATGACGTTTTTGACTCTTTTGTCCATCAATTTATGTCTCCGTTTGCTAGATGCAAATATCGCCTCAAAAGCCAATCGGCCTGCTGTTCAATGTCGTAATTTGCAAATGAACCGGGAAGAGTGGAATCGCGCTCCTCATCAGGCTTTTTTGAAAGAGAGCAAATCTCATCGGCCCACACAACAGGGCTGTCAATCGACAAGAACTTGCATTCCCCCGTTACGTCCACTTCGCGCGTAATCGCATCACTCAGCAGACACGGCAGGCCAGAGGCCTGTGCCTCGACGCCGACGAGGCCCAGGCCTTCGTAAAGGCTTGGCAGAACGAACGCATCAAACGCCTGGTACAAACGATTGACATCGTTTCTCTGTCCCAAAAACTTAACGCGATCGGTAAGGCCGCGTTCGTCCACCAAGGCCTTTACGGAGGCCCCGGCTTCGCCGGTGCCGACAAGAAACAGGACAGCATCGTCGCGGCGTTTTGCGACCTCAGTAAAAACGTCGATCAAAAACGCATGGTTCTTCTGAGCAGTAAAACGTCCCACATGTCCAATGGCGAACTGGTTACCGACGAGGCCCAGGTCGGCTCGCGCTTGCGCGCGAGCCTCCGCATTGAAGCGGAAGCGGTCCAAATCGATTGCGTTGTACACGACCTCGAAGTGTGCAGCTTTACCGAATAACCATTCACCAGCAAATTTGCTACACGCAAAACGGTGGGTCGGGTACAGATTTGATTGAGTTTTCAGCACAGCCTTAAGGGCGTTCTTGGCATACTCACCCTTGCCGCTCGTAGAGTGGCTATGGGCAATACGTACAGGAACGCCAGCCTTCTTTGCCGCACGGAGAGGAAAGACTGAAAGCGCATTAATGTGGCTGTGAACAATCTTCCATCCCTCTTGTTTGAAGAGGCGCTGGAGCTCTCGTTGGTATTCGGCTACATGCTGATAGGGCGGAATCTCAAAGACCCTGCCACCGAGGGATTCAATTTCTTCGCGCGGAACAAGCGTCGAATCGGAATCAACAAGAAAGTCAAACTGCACTTTGCCGCGATCGATATGGCGGTAGTAATTCATGACGACGGCCTCAACGCCACCGCCAAGCATCTTGCCCACGACCTGGGCGACGCGGATGGGTTCTCCTTGACTCATCGCCCGGTCCTCCTTTTTCCAAACATGGCACCGAAGGTGCCGGTGAAACATTTCCAGTCCATGCGGAAGCAGCGGTTCCGCACATAATTGAGCTCGATCTTCTGGCGCTGGCCGCTTTCGAAGGTCGCGGCGTTGCGGTCGGTGGCCTGCCACAGGCCCGTAATGCCCGGGGTGACGCTCAGCAGCTCCTCCCTCTCCTCGTCGGTGAAGTGCTGCTCCAGCTCGTCGCGCGTGATTGGGCGCGGGCCGATGACCGACAGATCGCCCTTGAGCACGTTGAGGAACTGCGGCACCTCGTCGATGGAGCACTTGCGGATGAACTGGCCCACCTTTGTGATGCGTGGGTCGTTATCGACCTTGCGCTCCAACTCCCACTGGTGCAGCTGCTCGGGGCTCAGGTACTTCTGCACATCACCTGCATCAGAGACCATGCTGCGGAGCTTAAGCACACGGATCACCCGGCCTCCCCTGCCCACGCGCTCCTGCGTGTAGACCGGGCAGCCCGGGGACTCCGCGCAGATTGCGGCGCAGACACAGGCCATGGGAATCGCCAGCACCGCGGTGCACCCGGCGCTGAAGGCTATATCGAACGTTCTCTTGCATATGCGATAGAAGAGGGTTCCCGTTGGTTTCCTAGGCATGGGCTAGCACCCCGCCAACGGAAAAGTCTCGGGAGATGCCTCTAGCAGGCACCCCCCCCGTTATCATTTCGACGACCGTGAGCGCCACGATCTTCAAGTCGGTGGCCACCCCGCGCTTGGCGATGTACTCAAGGTCGCGGCGGACCATGCCGTCGAAGTCGGTGTCGTTGCGGTCCGTAACCTGCCACCAGCCGGTGATACCGGGCTTGACGGCAAGGCGCTGCAGGTCGAACTCCGTGTACTCGGCCACCTCGTTGGGCAGCGGCGGGCGCGGGCCCACGACGGACATTTGACCCAGGAACACATTCAGGAACTGCGGGAACTCGTCGATGGAGTGCTTGCGGATGAACTTGCCGATCTTGGTGACGCGGGGGTCTTCCCTCATCTTGAACATGGCGCCGGCGATCTCGTTTTGCCCCTTGAGCTCGGCGAGGCGCTCATCGGCGTCCTTGTACATGGATCGGAACTTCCACATGCGGAAGGTGGACAGGCTGCCGTCGCGGTGGGTCTGGCCCACGCGAATCTGGCTGTAGAACGGGTTGCCCTCGCTCTCCAGGCGGATGGCCGCGGCCAGCACCAAGCTGGGCACGGCGATGACGGCCAACGCGCAGCCGCTGAACACGATGTCGAACGCGCGCTTGATAGAGCGATAGGCCAGGCGCGAGTTGTCCCAGTCCATGATGGATTGCATAGCCTTGTAGCTGCCGGCGCCCTCGCGCCGGCCAATGGCCTGAGCAATCAACGCCGCCCCTGCGGGCGCATTGCTCTCTGTCACTTCTTTATTAGCAGTCACGATAAAACATACGTCCCTGTCCCCAGGAACCCCCCGTCCATGAATTCAAAAAACGAATGATTAGCCGGTGCAACGTCTCCCTTACGTTTTGCTGGGCACGTCGAGCGGAAGTAACTCCCTAAATGCGGAGTCGCCTTCGCCCACGTCTACCAGGCACCAGCGTTTATGGCGGTCGATCTTTTTAACACGTGCCTCTTGCCCCACCAAGGGGCCCTGCTCTATGTGCAACACGCCGCCTTCTATGCGGGCGACGCTGTTGCGCACCACGCCGTCGTCGTCGAGCACGCTGCAATACCAATCCTGCGCATCGTCCGGCATGGGCATGTACGCCCGCTCCCTACTGCCGGCGATGCGACAGCCAAAGCTCAACTGGGCCAAAGCTCTATCGAGCGCGGCGGCATCGTGCGTGACGACGAAGAAATATTCCTTGTACATGGGTTTGGTTTGGAGCGACCATGCACCGTCCCGCTTAAACCAGAACTCCTTTTGCATCACAAAAGCGTCCTGCATCAAGTTGTGCGGGATAATGCGGCGAACCTTTTCGCAGGTCTCGCGCTCTTTTCCATGGGGGGTGTGGATCAGATACCAGCGGACGCGGTCGTGCTGGCTTTTGGTGGTGGCGCCGTTAAATGCGCCAGGCAGCTGCTCTTGGCGCCGTGCCATCTGTTCCATGTTCTCGCCCCCTCTTTTGGCTTTGCGATGTACGCAAATGCAGGGGCGTTTAGAACAGGCTTCTCGCTCGCAGCTAGGCGCAGTCGCAAAAGTACAGGTTTTTGTATCTTTCGACAGATGACATTATACAAGCAATTAATCAGCGTTTGCCCAGATTACTCAAAATGTACTGCTAGTAGGTACATCTCCATACCCCTCTATAAAAACCTGTACCTTTTTGTGCAACAAAAAAAGCCGCTCAACCAGCGGCTTTTCTTATTTTGGTAAGAAAAAAGGCGACCGCCCTTTGTGGACGGTCGCCTTTATTAATTGTTGTGAAGTTTGCCTTAGGCGCGGGTCTTGATCTCCTCGGTCACCTTGGCAACAAACTCGTCAACGCTCATCTGAACGGTCTCGTTGGAGCGATCGCGGACGGAGATGTTGCCGGCCTCGACCTCCTTCTCGCCCAGGATGAGCATATAGGGCACGCGGTCGATGCTGCGGGCCTCGCGGATCTTGTAGCCGATCTTCTCGTCGCGATCGTCGCAGACCACGCGAATGCCGGCCTCCTCCAGCTTGGCGCACACCTCGTGGGCGTAGTCGCGGCTCTTCTCAGACACGGGAAGCGCCTTGACCTGCACGGGAGCCAGCCAGGTGGGGAACTTGCCCGCAAAGTGCTCAATCAGAATACCAATGAAGCGCTCGATGGAGCCAAAGCATACGCGATGCAGCATGATGGGGCGCTTCTTGGTGCCGTCAGCGTCCACGTACTCCAGGTCAAAGTTGAGCGGCATCTGGAAGTCGAGCTGGACGGTGCCGCACTGCCAGGTACGGCCGAGCGAGTCCTCCAGGTGGAAGTCGATCTTGGGGCCGTAGAAGGCGCCGTCGCCCTCGTTGACCTCGTAGTCCATGCCCAGCTTCTCCAGAGCGGTGCGCAGGCCCTCCTCGGCGCGAGCCCAGTCCTCGTCCGAACCCATGGAGTCCTCGGGGCGGGTGGAAAGCTCAACGTGGTACTTAAAGCCAAACTTCTGGTACACGGAGTCGATGAGGTTGACCACGCCCACGATCTCGTCGGTCAGCTGGTCGGGACGCACAAACAGGTGGGCGTCGTCCTGGTTAAAGCAGCGCACGCGGAACAGGCCGTGCAGGGCACCGCGCAGCTCGTGGCGGTGCACCAGGCCAATCTCGCCAGCGCGGATGGGCAGCTCGCGATAGGAGTGCGGCTTGGAAGCGTACACCAGCACGCCACCCGGGCAGTTCATAGGCTTAATGCAGTACTCTTCGTCGTCGATGACGGTGGAGTACATGTTGTCCTTGTAGTGGTCCCAGTGGCCCGAGGTCTTCCACAGCTGCTTGTTCATGATGAGCGGCGTGGAGATCTCCACGTAGCCGGCCTTGTGGTGAATCTCGCGCCAGTAGTCAAGCAGCGTGTTCTTAAGGATCATGCCGTTGGGCAGGAAGAACGGGAAGCCGGGGGCCTCGTCGCGCATCATAAAGAGGTCCATCTCGCGGCCGATCTTGCGGTGGTCGCGCTTCTTGGCCTCCTCCAGCATGTGCATGTGCTCGTCGAGCTCCTCCTTGGTGGCAAAGGCGACACCGTTGATGCGGGTGAGCATCTTGTTGTCCTTGTCGCCCTTCCAGTAAGCGCCCGAGACGCCGGTGAGCTTAAAGGCCTTGAGCGCCTTGGTGTAGCAGATGTGGGGGCCGACGCACATGTCGATGTAGTCGCCCTGCTGGTAGAAGGTGATGCGGGCGTCGTCGTCCAGGTCGCCGATGTGCTCGACCTTGTACTTCTCGCCGCGCTCCTCCATAAGGGCGATGGCCTCGGCGCGGGGCTTCTCGTACACGGAAAACTTGAGGTTCTCCTTGACGATCTTCTTCATCTCGGCCTCGATCGCGGGGAAGTCGTCCTCGCTGATCTTGACGCCCTCGGGCAGGTCGACGTCGTAGTAGAAGCCGTTGTCGGTCGCGGGGCCGTAGGCAAAGTCGGCCTCGGGGTACAGGCGCTTGATGGCCTGCGCCATGATGTGCGCGGCGGAGTGGCGGATGACGTGCGTGACCTCGTCCTGCGGGAGCTCGGCCACCGAACCGTCATTGTAGAGTGCCTTCATGGGTATGTTTTCTCCTCTCGGATGCCTGATGCAAGTGCGTGCGATGCGCTCGGCGTTTTAACTTGCATCATTATAGGCAGGTTACCTTGGTATACAAGCGCCCGCCGCACCTTAATGGCACGGCGGGCGATTTTCTACGCATGCTTCATCGTGTGGGCGCGGGGTGTGGGACGCGCGTGGCTTGCGGCGTGCCCGTGGCTTGCGCGGGACGCGCGGTGCCCCTAGCTTGCGGCCGGCCCGGCGATGGATGCGTTACTGGATGCGAGTTCGGCAGTAGGGGCAGACCTTCCAGTGCGCATCGAGCGGGCGATGGCAGCTGGGGCACACGTTGCGAACCTGGGTATCGCACACCGGGCAGACGACGAAGTCCTTCTCGATGGGCGCGCCGCACTGCGGACAGGTGCCGTACTGGGCAAGCTGGCGCTCGCGCAGGGCCATGTCCAGCTCCTGCTCCTCGCGATCGGACGCGTAGGAGTGCGGGCGCAGGACCAGGTAGGCAATGAGGCCCACAAACGGGATGAGGGCGATGATGCCCCATGCCACGTAGGCGCTGGCGCCGCGGCGGCGAGCGTCGATGAACACATAGACGACCGACAGCACATACAGGGCGATGATAAAGCCAACGAAGGCGTAGACGACGCCCATAAGCTGCGGCGACATGAGCTCGGAGATGTACTTGGACATTACGGGTACCTTTCGGGATATTAACACTCCGGTCAAGTTTACCACGGGGTTTGTTTATATGGGACCACGGCTAGGGGCGGGGCTGGTGCGGACACAAACATCTCAATCTGTAACAGATGGAGGCGGAATCCGGGTCTAGATGTTACAGATTGAGACACAGGGGCCCCTCCCCGACTTCAATCTCGACCTGTAACAGTTACTCGGCAAAATCGGGTCCAAATGTTACAGATCGAGACAAAACATCCCCTCGCTGGCTTCAATCTCGATCTGTAACAACTGAGGCCGAATTTCCTCTCTTACTGTTACAGATCGAGACCTTCAAAATCCGTCGGAAGGTTTGTCTCAATCTGTAACATCTAGAACCCAAATCCTCAGCTAACTGTTACAGATCGAGACAAAGAAAACCGTCCGCACCGAATGTCTCAATCTGTAACAGTTACTCGGCAAATACAGTCCCAGATGTTACAGATTGAGACAAACCATTCTCTCCCCAACTTAAATCTCGAACTGTAACATCTGGAACCCAAAAACAGTTCTTACTGTTACAGATCGAGAAGAACGTGCGCCTGTGGACTCAACATCTCAATCTGTAACAGGTAACGGCGCAGACCGCGAGGTTGGGCGGGAAGATCTCGCGTTCTAACGTGGCCGGCATCCGTGCTGAGCCGGCCCACGCCTGCCGTTGGCGGATGCAGTGGGGCTGTTCGCCGCATTGCCGCTGCACTGGGGGTCTGCAGACCGTAGCATAGTCCTATTGACAGCCTGTCAACTTGTCTGGGAGGCACTGTGACAGAAACGTTTGATATCGCGGTTGTGGGCGCGGGCATCACCGGGTGTGCCATTGCGCGGCAACTCGCGCGCTATGACCTGACCATTTGCGTGGTCGAGGCGGCCAACGATGTCGCCCTGGGCGCATCGAAGGCCAACGGCGGCCTGGTACACGCCGGCTACGATCCGGCGCCGGGCACCGTAAAGGCGCAGGTCAACGCCCGCGGCTGCGAGCTATATGGCACGTGGGCCCAGGAGCTTGGATTTTTGTTCCGCCGCACCGGGTCGATGGTGCTGGGGTTTAACGACGAAGACCGCGCACACCTGGAGAAGCTGCGCCAGAATGGCGTGGCCAACGGCGTGCCCGAACTGTCGATTATCGGCCCCGAGCGCATCCGCGAGCTGGAACCACGCGCGAGTGCCGAGGCGACGTGCGCGCTGTGGTGTCCCTCCACTGGCTTTGTGGATCCGTTTGAGGTCGCCATCGCTGCGCTGGAGAACGCCGTGGCCAACGGCGTGACGTTTATTCGGTCGGCTCCGGTGGAAGCAATTGAGGTTGCCGGCGGCGAGGCTACCGACGGGGCTGCGCACTTTACGCTGGTGACGCCTGTCGGCGATGTGCGCTGCCGCTATCTGATCAACGCCGCGGGCAACGGTGCAGCGGACATCTCGCATATGGCGGGCGCCGAGGAGTTCCAGATGGTCTGGCGCCAGGGCAACATCGTGGTGCTGGACAAGGAGCCGCGCGCGCTCATGCCGCTCTACCCCGTGCCCACGCCAGTGTCCAAGGGCGTAATCGTCACGGGCACGGTCCACGGCAACACCGTGATCACCGCGACGGCTGCCGTGCGCGAGCCGGGCGACACGCAGACCTACGCAAGCGATGTGAACGCGCTGCTGACGGGAGCACGCAAGCTGGTGCCCGATCTGGACACGCGTCGCGTGGTACGCGCATTTGCCGGCGGGCGTCCGGTCATCAAGGGAACAAACGACTTCTTTATTGGGCAGTCCGCCGTGGTGCCAGGCCTGTTCCAGGCGGCGGGCATTCAGTCGCCAGGCGTGGCGAGCGCGCCGGCCATTGCCGAGCGCATGGAGCACGTGATGCGCGAGGCGGGCGTTGCTTTGCGCGAACGGGCCGATTGGGATCCGATTCGACACGCGCCGGACGACTTCGACCGTGCGCCGCTTGCACGCAAGGAGGAGCTCATTGAGTCCGACCCCGCATGGGGGCAGATCGTCTGCCGCTGCGAGACGGTGCCCGAGGCCGAGATCGTGGCCGCGATTCGACGCCGCCCGGGTGCGGTTTCGGTCGAGGGCGTCAAGCGGCGCTGCCGTGCGGGCATGGGTCGGTGCCAGAGCGGCTTTTGCCAGAGCCGCGTGGTTGCGATCCTTGCCCGCGAGCTGGGCTGCGACCCCAGCGAAGTGCTGTTGGAGGATGCCGGATCTTGGCTGGTCGAGGGACCGCTAAAGGGGGTGCGCTAGGATGGCGACGTTTGATATGCGCGACGAACGCGCGGAGACCGGAACCGCAGCGCCAGTGTCGACGCAGACCTTCGACGTGGTCGTCATCGGAGGCGGCCCCGCCGGTATGGCAGCCGCGCTTGCCGCGCACAAGGCCGGCGCGCACGTGGCCATCGTGGAGCGCGAGCAGCATCTGGGCGGCATCCTGCGACAGTGCATTCACCCGGGCTTTGGACTGTCGCACTTTAAGCAGGAACTCACCGGTCCCGAGTACGCGCATCGCTTTATCGACCAGGTGCGCGCGACCAACATTGCGCTGTTCTTGGACAGCATGGTGATAGGGGTTGATTCGGGCGAGTCCGCGGAAGACGCCGCGGTCCACACCGTCACGCTCATGAGCCCCACCGGTATGCTGCAGCTCATCGGGCGCGCGGTCGTCCTTGCCATGGGTTGCCGCGAGCGCACGCGCAGCGAGATCAAGATCCCCGGCAGCCGACCCGCCGGCGTGTTTACGGCCGGCCTAGCGCAGCGATACATCAATATCGAGAACCTCAAACCCGGCTCGCGCGCCGTCATTTTGGGCTCGGGCGACATCGGGCTGATCATGGCGCGCCGCTGCACGCTCGAGGGGATTTCCGTCGAGGGTGTGTACGAGCTCATGCCGTACGCCAACGGCCTGCGTCGCAATGTTAAGAACTGCCTAGAAGACTTTGGCATTCCACTGCATCTGTCTACCACGGTCACGCGTGTGATCGGGCACGATCGTGTGGAGGCCGTCGAGGTGAGTCAGGTCGACGAGCACCTAGCACCCATTCCGGGGACCGAGCGTGTTGTTCCGTGCGACACGCTACTGCTTTCGGTGGGCCTGATTCCCGAAAACGAGCTTTCGGTTGCCGCGGGTGTGGAGCTGGACCCACGTACGCGCGGTGCCGTGGTGGACCAGAGCCTGCAGACGGGCGTGCCGGGCATATTTGCCTGCGGCAACGTGCTGCACGTGCACGACCTGGCCGACAACGTGACGACCGAGTCCGAACGTGCCGGTGCGGCTGCGGCGGCGTGGGCGTTGGGGGCTGTCGGCACCGCGGCGGGAGTGGCGGGCGTGGGCTGCCAGCTCACGGTCTCCCCCGCTGGCATCGCAGGCTACGCACTGCCGGGACGCATCACGGCCGTGTCACTCACTAAGCTCAACTTCCGCGTACGTCGGCCGGTCGATGCTGCCCGCGTGCGCATTCTGGCAGGCGACGAGGAGCTGTTTGCAGGCAAGGTCCGCCCGTTTAAACCGAGCGTAATGGAGAGCTTCCCACTACCGGCAAAGGTAATTCAGCGCGCACTCGACCTGGGCGTTAGCGAGATAGTCCTGTCCGTCGACCCCGTTGAGGAGGCGTAGAGTCATGAGCACAAACGCGATTGAAACGCTGCAGTTCAACTGCACCACCTGCCCCTCCGAGTGCCTCCTGACCGTGGAGGTCGAGCGCAGCGCAGACGGCGCCGTGGTAGAGGTACGCTCCGTAACCGGCAACAGCTGCCCGCGCGGTGATAAGTTTGCACATCAGGAGCTCACCTGTCCCATGCGCGTGCTCACCACCACCGTTGCCGTATCCGGCGGCGACGAGGCGCTGCTGCCCGTGCGCACGGCCGAAGCCATCCCGCTGGCACTCCATGCCCAGGCGATGGACCTCATCCGCGGCGTGGTCGTCGAGGCCCCCATCCGCATGGGCGACGTCGTTCTGGAAGACCCCCTCAACACGGGCATCGACCTCATCGCCAGCATGGACATCGACCCAGCCTAAGCAGCTAATTTGGGACGGGGCTCTTTTAGCTACCCCGCCATCCACCCCGCCCCTCCTCAATTGCGGTGAAATAGTTCCTGATTTCCGCCAAAACCCCGGCATCCAGGAACTATTCCACCGCAACTTGCCTTGGGATCGATATTTAGATTGTGCCTACTTTAGTGCCATTTCAAAACTATGCCGGATTACGGGGCTGATTCGGAGACCCCCATCCATACCGGCATTTTTCGATTTTTGATAAGCCGTCTACCTGCGGTTTTAATTTCGCGATTTTTCCCATGGTCAAGTAATACAGGTCCAGCCCCGTAATCCGCCATAGTTTTGAAAGCAGCTAATTTGGGACGACCCTCTTATGACTACTTTTACCTATCATTCCGCATGTTTGATGCAGCTAAAATAGCCCCGTCCCAAATTGACTACGCCGGCATTGGGGATACCATGGTGGCAACCTAGCGAAAGGACGATGTATGGCACATGTCGATGACCAGCGTGTGGCGCGCGTGCTCGATGCGCTCGAGGCTCAGCACCCCGGCGCGCAGCTGCTCGTAAACGACCCGTGGTCGATCTATTACCTGACCGGCTTTTATGCCGATATGTTCGAGCGTTTTTGCGGCGTGCTGCTCGCACGCGATGCCGAGCCGGTAATCTTGATTAACGCCCTGCATCAGCTGCCCGAGTACGACAATGCCCGCGTGGCCTACCACAACGACACCGACGTCGTGACCGACGCCATCGCGAGTGAGATCGACCCAGCCAAGCCGCTTGGCGTCGACACTGTCATGCGTTCCGGCTTTTTGATGCCGCTCATAGAGCACCACGCCGCAAGCGAGTTTTTCCTGGGTGACTTTGCCGTCACCGCCGCGCGCACCTACAAGGATGCCGCCGAGCAGGAGCTTATGCGCGTGTCCTCGGCCGCCAACGACGCCGTGATGGCCGATGCCATCAAACTCGTCCACGAGGGCGTGACGGAGCGCGAAATCGCCGACCAGATGCTCGGCCTGTACCGCAAGCACGGCTGCGAGGGCTTTAGCTTTCCGCCCATCGTGAGCTTTGGCGCCAACGCCGGCGACCCGCATCACGAACCCGACGATACCGTGCTCAAGCATGGCGACGTGGTGCTGTTCGACATTGGCGGACGCCGTCACAACTACTGCTCGGACATGACACGCACGTTCTTTTGGGGCCAGCCGGACGAGGAGACCGCGCACGTCTACGACATCGTGCGCCGCGCCAACGAGGCCGCCGAGGCGCTCATCACGCCGGGCGTTCGTATGTGCGACTTGGACCGCGCCGCACGCGACGTGATTGAGGATGCGGGCTATGGGCAGTACTTTACGCACCGTCTGGGTCACTCAATCGGTCTGCAAGACCACGAGCCGGGCGATGTCTCGCTCGCCAACGAGCAGGTCGTAGAGCCGGGCATGACGTTCTCTATCGAACCGGGTATATACCTCCCCGGTCACACCGGCGTCCGCATCGAGGACCTAGCCCTGGTGACCGAGAACGGCGTCGAGATTCTCAACGCCTACCCCCACGATCCGGTCCGCTTAGACTAGGCAATGCGGCAAAGGGGCTGTCCCTTTGCCGCATCACATGAATGCCGCCACAAAAACGGCCTATCTACTACGTTTAGCCCGCGTGGGTCGACCATACCCGTGTTTTCGCAAAACTGGCAAGCCCTTTACCTGCGGTTTTGATTTCGCAATTCTCGGTATGGTCGAGGGTTACCGGTCAAACGTAGTAAATAGGCCCATTTCGTGGCGAGCAAGTCAACTCGAGGCGCAGGGCAGCCAAAAAAGCCCCGTCCCAAATTGACTGCTTTTGAGTTGCGGTGATATACGGACCGTTTGAGGCTTCTGGCTTGTAAAACAGTCCGTATTTCACCGCAACTGATGAGGGGATGGGTTAACGGAGCAGCCACGCTACTTCGCCGGCTAGGGTGATGGTACCGGCTGCTACGAAAGGCTCGCCCGCGGCATCGAAAGCCGCGAGGGCCTCGGATACACTGGGGTACACGCCCGCGAGCTTGTCGGCGTCCACCAGGGAGGCGAGCTCCTCTGCCGGCAGGGCGCGATCGGAATCGGTCTGGGTCACGACCACGCGGGGGAATGCCGGAACCAGAACGTCAACGATACCCGCCACGTCCTTATCGGCCAGCGCGGCACACAGCAGCGTGGGGCGGTTCTCCACGCACGGATCGATCTCGTCCAGCGCGCTCACAAAGTTCTCGCAGCTCTGGGGATTATGACAGGCGTCAATCAACTTAAGCGGATCGGTTCCCAGCACATCAAAGCGACCCGGTGTGGGGCAACCCATAAGCGACTCATCCAGCGCATCGTGGTCGAGCTCACGACCCAGATACCCCTCGCAAAGCATAATCGCGCACGCGGCATTCTGCGGCTGATAGGCCGGCTTGACCATGCTCGACGTATAAATCGCACGCGGCGTGGTGCAGCTAAACTCAACCGTGTCGCCCACATGCGCCGGCACTTTAGTCGTGGCGTGACTCACCACGAGCGGCACCACACCGCATTCACGGCAACGGGCATCCATCACGCGCTGAACGCTCGCCTCATGCGTACCCTCGCCCAAAACAACCAGGCGCCCAGGCTTAATAACCGCAGCCTTCTCCCCCGCGATGGCCTCGAGCGTATCGCCCAGGACCTTCGTATGGTCGAGTCCAATGCCCGTAATGGCGACGGCCACGGGATCGGTCGCACTCGTAGCATCCCAGCGTCCGCCCATGCCAACCTCAAGCACGGCAACATCCACCGCAGCCTCGGCAAACACTACAAGCGCGGCGGCCGTCAACAGATCAAACGGCGTGATGGTATAGGCGCGCTCCCCCGCCGCCACACGACGGGCATTCACGCGATGCCCCGCCTCGACGGCGGCAGAAACGCCACGAGCAAAGGCCTCATCGCTCACGACGCGCCCATCGACCTCCATGCGCTCGGGATAGCGCACCAGCTGCGGCGACGTATACAGCGCGGTCTTGAGCCCCTCGCCGCGAAGAATAGCAGCCGAAAAACGCGTAGTCGAAGTCTTGCCATTAGTACCGGCAACCTGAATGCAATCAAAGTACTCGTCCGGACGCCCCAGCTCATCGAGCATATCGACAACCGTCTCGAGCAGAGGACCAGCATCCCCAGAAATCCGCCCCGTATCAGCAGCCAGCCCAACAGCCTCATCAAACGAAAGCAACTCAAACGAGAAAGGAACGACATACGACCCAGAACGCTTAGCCATAACCCAAAGTCCCCCATAACAGAAAAAGAGGCCCACCAAAAAGAATGAGCCCCTCGCGTTGACAATATCAGCCTCTATCCGCTTGCAGCGAGATCAAGGCCACAACCAAGTGGCCCTAACACGCCAGATGCAAACAACCACGTAACCGCACTAGGAGCGGCCCGACGCTTTGCTCGCCGCAAGTTCCGCACGCAAAGGACAGCACTTAATGTGCTGTCCGTCTTGCGCAGGACTGTCCGCAGCGGAGAGCAAAGCGTCGGGACGCGCCCCCAGTACCGCTTACGAGAAGTCAGCAACCTGCGAGGTCAGCGCCGCCAGGATCTCCTTGAGCTCAGCCGCACGGTCCCTCTTCTTTTGGACCACCGCGGGCGCGGCCTTGGCCACGAAGCCCTCGTTGGCGAGCGTCTTCTCGCAGCCGGCAAGCTCCTTCTGGGCCGCGGCGATCTCCTTCTCCAGGCGCGCCTTCTCGGCCGAAAGGTCGACCTTGCCCTCGAGCACCACAAAGACCTCGACGCCGCTATCGACCACGGCAATGCTCGCGGCCGGTTTCTCAACGTCGGTACCCATGACCAGCGAAGCCGTGTTTGCCAGCGGCTCAATCGTGGAGCGCAAGCTCTCGAGCTTCTCGATGTCCTCGGCACCGGCGCGCACGACCACGTCGAGCTCGGCCTTGGGGCTCAAGCGATAACGCGAACGCGTGGCGCGGGCGGCAGACACGACGGTACGGCACAGCTCAAACGCGCGCTCGGCGGGCTCGTCAACGTACTTGACGTAGTCGGCGGGCTCGGGCCACTTGGCGATCATGAGCGCCTCGGCGCGGTCCACGTTGCCCTCGGCATCCAAATCGAGCACGCTCGCCGGCATGTTGTCCCAGATCTCCTCGGTAACGAACGGCATAAGCGGGTGCATCAGGCGAATGGAGGTATCGAGCACAAAGATCAGGTTGCGCTGCGCCTGCAGACGGCCCTCGCCCTTCAGGCGGGCCTTGGTGACCTCGACGTACCAGTCGCAGACCTCGTTCCAGAAGAACTGCTGCACGCCGCGGGCCATATCGCCAAAGGTGTACTGCTCGATGCCCTCGGTAACCATCTTGACAGCCTTGGCCAGGCGGCTGAACATCCACGCGTCGGCAGGCGTCTCCACGACGGGCTCGCCGGGCGTGTAGCCCTCCATGTTCATAAGCAGGAAGCGGCTGGCGTTCCAGATCTTGGTCACAAACGACTTGGCCTGGTCAGTGCGCGGGCTGTCGATGAGCTTCTTGGTCTTCTTGTCGATGTTCGCGTCGAACTTGACGTCCTGGTTGTTGGTGCACAGCGTGAGCAGGTTGAAGCGCATGGCGTCGGCACCGTACATACCAATGAGGTCCATGGGGTCAACGCCGTTGCCCTTGGACTTGGACATGCGGCTGCCGTCCTTGGCAAGAATCGTCGGGTAGATGACGACGTCCTTAAACGGCACCTCGTCCAAGAAATACAGCGAGCTCATGACCATGCGGGCGACCCACAGCGCGATGATGTCGCGCGCGGTGACGAGCGCCGTCGTGGGGTGATGGCCCTCGAGGAGCTCCGGCTTTTGCGGCCAGCCCTGCGTGGCAAAGGTCCACAGCTGCGAGCTGAACCAGGTGTCCAGCACGTTCTCGTCCTGGTGCACATGATGGCCGCCGCACTTGGGGCACACGTCGGTGTCCTCGGTAAGGGCGTCCTCCCAGCCACAGTCCTCGCAGTAGAACACGGGGATGCGGTGGCCCCACCACAGCTGACGCGAGATGCACCAGTCTTTGAGGTTCTCCATCCAGGTGGTGTAGGTCTGCGTCCAGCGCGCGGGGTGGAAGGTGACCTTGCCGGAGTTGACGGCGTCCAGCGCCGGCCCCTTGAGCTTGTCGACGGCGACGAACCACTGCTCGGACAGCCACGGCTCCAGCGCGGAGTCGCAACGGTAGCAGTGCATGACGGAGTGGTCGAGCTCCTCGACGTGGTCGAGCAGACCGTGCTCGTCAAACCACTTGACGACCGCCTCGCGGCACTCATCGCGGTTCATGCCGGTAAACTCGCCGTAGCCCTCGACGACCACCGCGTGCTCGTCGAAGATGTTGATCTGCGGCAGGTCGTGGGCCTGACCCATGGCGTAGTCGTTGGGGTCGTGGGCCGGGGTGACCTTAACGAAGCCGGAGCCAAAGTTGGCGTCGACATGCCAATCCTCAAAGATGGGAATCTCGCGGTCGACGATGGGGAGCTTGACGGTCTTACCCACAAAGGCGGCCTTCTCGGGGTCCTTCGGGGAAACGGCGACGCCCGTGTCGCCAAGCATGGTCTCGGGGCGCGTGGTGGCGACGACGATGTAATCTTGGCCGTTGACCGGCTCGGTCAGCGGGTAGCGCAGGTGCCACAGGTGGCCCTTCTCGTCCTTGTACTCGGCCTCGTCGTCCGAGATGGCGGTGGTGCAGTTGGGGCACCAGTTGACGATGCGCTTGCCGCGATAAATCAGGCCGTCGTGGTACCAGTCGCAGAAGACCTTACGCACGGCCTGGGCGTAATCCTCGTCCATGGTGAAGCGCTCGTTGTCGAAGTCGACGGAGCAGCCCATGCGCTTGATCTGCTCGACGATGATGCCGCCGTACTCGTGAGTCCAGTCCCAGCAGGCGTCGACAAACTTGTCGCGGCCAATCTCCAGGCGGCTGATGCCCTCGCTCTTGAGCTTCTTGTCGACCTTAGTCTGCGTGGCGATGCCGGCGTGGTCGGTGCCGAGCACCCAGCGCGTGGACTTACCGCGCATGCGAGCCATACGGATGATGGCGTCCTGGATGGAGTCGTCGGTGGCATGGCCCATGTGAAGCTTGCCGGTCACGTTGGGAGGCGGAATGGTGACGGTGCAGTCGCCCACGCCCTCACGGCGCTTGTAGTAGCCGCCGTCGAGCCACTTCTGCAGGATCGCCGGCTCGTTGGTCGACGGATCGTAGTTCTTGGGCATTTCTTCCATATATCTCTCCCTTGCCCGTCGGGGAGGAATGTAGGCCCGATTTTCGCTCGGTCAGGTCCTGGGCTCGCTCGAAGACCACATTAAGTGGTCTTCGGCTCGTGCGGAATCTACGAAAATCGGGCCTACATTCCTCCCCTTAGGTATCGATTACTTCAGTCTGAATTGACTTCGCTGAGGCTTAAACAAACACACAGAATAACACAGGTAGTTGGGGTTATTGCGTTTATATAAAATAGCCTCCGACCGCGGGTGGTCGGAGGCTATTTGCAAGCACGTTTTAGGCAGGTCTAGCCGTAGATGCGTTGGGGCTGTTCTTCGCCCTTTACGGAGGCTTCGGTCACGACGACCTTGGTAACGCCCTCCTCACTGGGGAGGTCGAACATCGTCTGCTGCAGCACGTCCTCGCAGATGGAGCGCAGACCGCGGGCGCCGGTCTTGCGGGCAAGCGCCATGCGGGCGATCTCGTGCAGGGCGGCGTCCTCAAACTCAAGCTCAACGTCCTCGAGCTGGAACATCTTACGGTACTGGCGCACCACGGCGTTCTTGGGCTCGGTCAGGATCGACACCAGATCGTCCTCGTCGAGCGCCTGCGTCTGGGTGACGACGGGCGTACGGCCCACAAACTCGGGGATCATGCCAAAGGCGTTGAGGTCCTGCGGGAGCACCTGACGCAGCAGGTCGTTCTCGTCGACCGAAGTGGGGCCGGCGATCTCGGAGTTAAAGCCCACGCCCTTGTTGCCAACACGGTCGGCGATGATCTTATCCAGGCCCACAAAGGCACCGCCGCAGATGAACAGGATGTTGGTCGTGTCGATCTGCAGCAGCTCCTGCTGGGGATGCTTGCGGCCGCCGGTGGGCGGAACGCTTGCCACCGTGCCCTCAAGGATCTTAAGCAGCGCCTGCTGAACGCCCTCGCCCGAAACATCGCGGGTGATGGAGAGGTTCTCGGCCTTGCGGGCAATCTTGTCGATCTCGTCCACATAGATAATGCCCACCTGCGCGCGCTCAATATCGCCATCGGCGGCGTTGATGAGCTTTAGCAGGATGTTCTCCACGTCCTCGCCCACGTAACCGGCCTCGGTGAGCGCGGTGGCGTCGGCGATGGCAAACGGCACCTCGAGGATGCGCGCGAGCGTCTGGGCGAGCAGGGTCTTGCCGGTGCCGGTGGGACCGAGCAGCAAGATGTTGGACTTGGCGAGCTCCACCTCGTCCATATCGTCGTCGAGCTGCGAGTCCAAGCCGTCGTCAAAGGCTGAAAGCGCAGCACCGCCCTCGATCACGCGGCGATAGTGGTTGTACACGGCCACCGACATGGCGCGCTTGGCGTCCTCCTGAGCCATGACATAGGCCGAAAGCTCGTCATAGATCTCATGCGGCGTCGGCACGTGCGTGATGACCTGGCGGTCGTCCTCGAGCTCAAAGCCCTCGGTCTCGGGGTCCACGGCGGGCTGAGATGCAGTCTGGCCGTGGTCGTTGAGGAAGCCCGGCAGCTTGCCGTTGCGGGCAGCATCCATAAAGTCCGAAGCCAGCGACTCCTCCAGAATCTCGGAACAGGCGGCGACGCACTCGTCACAGATAAAGATGTTGGTCGGGCCCTTTACGAGGCGACGGACCTGACCCTGCTCTTTTCCGCAGAAGGAGCAGCGAATGGGGTTGCCGTTCTCGTCAAAGTTGTCCTGCATGTTACCGGCCATCCTAGGCGTCCTTCGCGGCGAGGTCGCGCGAGGTGACGATACGGTCGATCAGGCCGTAGTCGAGGGCCTCGGCAGCGGTCAGGTAGTTGTCGCGCTCGGTGTCGGCCTGGACCTTCTCGATGGGCTGGCCCGAGGCATCGGACAGGATCTGGTTGAGCTCGCGGCGGGTCTTCTTGATCTCCTCGGCCACGATCTCGATCTCGGTCTGCTGGCCCTGGGCACCGCCGCTGGGCTGGTGAATCATGACCTTGGAGTGCGGCAGGCAGAAGCGCTTGCCCTTGGCGCCAGCCGAAAGCAGCACAGCGGCCATAGACGCGGCCATGCCGACGCAGATGGTGGAGACCTGCGGCTTGATGAAGTTCATGGTGTCCAGAATCGCCAGGCCGGAGTAGACCTCGCCGCCGGGCGAATTGATGTAGAGCGAGATATCCTTCTCGGCATCCTGGCTCTCAAGATGCAGCAGCTGTGCAACGACCAGGTTGGCACTGACGGAGTTGATCTCCTCGCCCAAAAAGATGATGCGGTCGTTGAGCAGGCGCGAATAGATATCGTAGCTGCGCTCGCCGCGCGGCGTCTGCTCGATAACGTATGGCACGAGGGCGGAATCGAACTTAGCGATCATACGCATCTCCATTTCTCTCTTGCGGACCAAATTGGTTCTAGATAAACGTACGGTGCCCGCATGCTATGCATTGGCTGGCACCGTACGAAGCAACCGGATAACCGGTGTATAACTTTACCCCATCACGGACGCACGCATGCGCTCGCGGGCAAGGTGGCGAGAATTACTCGGCGTCCTTGGCGGTCTCGTCGACCTCGGTCACCTTAGCGTTCTCGACCAGGTGATCGACGGCCTTGGAGCGACGGATGGACTCGCGGACGGCGGGCATGCGGCCATCGGCGATGAACTCGGCCTTAGAAGCCTCGACGTCCTTGACGCCGGCCTTCTCGAACTCGGCGTTGACGTCGTCCTCGGTGACCTCGATCTTGAGCTCACGGGCGAGGGCGTCGAGAGCTAGGGACTCACGGGCAACGTCGTTGGCCTGCTTGTGCAGGTCGCCGATGAACTGCTCCATGGTCAGACCGGAAGCGGGCAGCCAGGTGTCCAGGGTCATGCCGCGGGCAGCGAGGTTGGACAGGAAGTTCTGGCCAAGCTCCTCAAAGACGGACTGCTCGTAGTCGGCGTCCATCTCGTCGAGCTGCAGGCGCTCGGCGAGAGCGGAGACGCAACGGTTCTCCTTCTCGGCCGGGAGGCGGGAAGCCTTGTCCTGCTCGATCTCGAGCTTGATGGCGTCGCGCATAGCGTCGATGCTGTCGAAGCCAAAGTCGGACTTGACGAGCTCATCGGTGAGCTCAGGGGTGTTGCGGACCTTGATGCCCTTGACGGTGACCTCGACGGTGTGGGTCTCGGCCTCCTCGCCCTCCTCGACCTCGTCGGTCCAGGTAACGGTCTTGACGTCGTCAACGTTAGCGCCGATCAGGGCCTCGTTGAACTCCTTGGGGTTGCTGTCGCTACCGGCGATGAGCATACGGCCCTCGGCGGCGAAGTTGTCGGCGTTCTCGACGGCCTTGAGGTCGACGGTCACATAGTCGTCAGCCTCGACGGCGCGGCCCTCGACGTCCTCGAAGGTGGCGCGGTAGTTGAGGAGCATCTCGACCTGGTTGTTGATCTCGGACTCGGTGACCTCCGCGGGAGGCATCTCGATCTCGACGGCGTCGAAGGAGGAGAGCTCAGCGGCGGGACGCAGGGAGAACTCGACGGTGTAGGTGTAGTCCTCGTGATCCTTGGCGAGGTCGAGCTCCTTGTAGTCACCGTTCTTGGTGGGGACGATGTCCAGCTCGTTAAGGACGGCGGGCTCGTTGGCGGCGATCAGGTCGTTGGTGGCCTGAGCGAGGGTAGCCTCGGCGCCAAGTGCGGAGTCGATGACCGGACGGGGAGCCTTACCGGCGCGGAAGCCCGGGAAGCGGTACTTCTTGGCGGTGTCCTTGTAGGCCTTCTTGATCGCGGCGTCGACGTCGGCGGCCGGGATGGTGACCGTAGCGGTGAGCTTGGCGTCCTTGACGTCAGAAGCGGTGATGTTCAACACGTTCCTCCTCATACTGCCCAGCTTATCTGAGGTGCTGGTACCTTTATGCAACAAAGAGTCGCGAGGGCATAAGCCGACGCGGGTGCGTTGGTGCGGGCGAAAGGACTCGAACCTTCACGGGAATCCCACCAGAACCTAAATCTGGCGCGTCTACCAATTCCGCCACGCCCGCATGAGCGCACAGACTAGGAATGATAGCAGATACGAGCGACAAGCGCACGCACACGTTTTACAGGCTCACGACCTCACCACGAGTGCAAAAGGCGGGACGAGTTGCCCTGCCCCGCCAATTACGACTTGTTCGCTGACCCGCTACTCCCCCAGCAGCGCTTTCTCCGGCGTGATCGGCAGCGAGCGAACCTGGTGGCCGGTGGCGTGTGCCACGGCCGAGGCCACGGCGGCGAGCGGCGTGTTGATGACGACCTCGCCGATCGACTTGGCGCCAAACGGGCCCGTCGGCTCGTAGCTCGGCTCAAAGGCCACGCGAATGCTGCCGATATCCAGACGCGTGGGCAGCTTGTAGCTCATAAAGTTGTCGGTGCGCAGACGACCGCGGTCATCGTGCTCAACAATCTCGTAGAGCGCGTGGCCAATGCCCTGGGCAATGCCGCCCTCGGCCTGGACGCGCGCGAGCGCCTCGTTGATCACGGTGCCGCAGTCGACGGCCGCGACGTAATCCACCACGGTCACCTTGCCGGTGGCCTTGTCGACCTCGACCTCGGCAATGCCGGCCATAAACGGCGGAGGCGAAACGGGCAGGCAGGCAGAGGCATGCGAGGTCAGCGCGTCGCCGCCCGCGATGTTCTTGACGCACAGGTTGGCAAAGTCGCGCAGCGTGAGGTAGCGGTTCTGCTCGCGCGCGGCACGCTCATCGGACAGACGCACGTACTGGCCGTCGAAGACCACGTCGGCGGCGTCCACGTCCCACATCTGGGCGGCCTTGGCGCAAATCTTCTCACGCAGCTCGGTCGCGGCGTTCTTGGCGGCCAAGCCCGTCACGTACGTACCCGAGCTCGCGTACGAGCCGGCGTCGAACGGCGACACGTCGGTGTCCACGCCGCGCACCACGATCAGCGAGCTTTCAACGCCCAGCTCCTCGGCGGCAATCTGCGCCAGGATCGTGTCGACGCCCATGCCGTTATCGGTGGCGCCGGTGCCGATGGTAATGAAGCCGTCCTCTTCCAGGCGCATGTCGATGCCGGCGATGTCAACGTTGGAGATGCCCGAGCCCTGCATGGTGAGCGCACAGCCCAGGGCGCGCACGCGGTCGCCCAGGTCCACGGCCAACGGCTTGTCGCGCCAGCCGATCATGTCCATCGCGCGCAGCAGGCAGCGATCGAGCGCGCAGGCGTTGAGCTTCTCGTTGTAGTACTGCGGCATGATCTCGCCCTCGCGCACGATGTTCTTAAGGCGCAGGTCGGCGGGGTCCATGTGCAGCATGTCGGCGAGCTCGTTGACGGCGCTCTCCACGGCAAACTGGCCCTGGGTGGCACCGTAGCCGCGATACGCGCCGCCGCGGTTGGTATTGGTGTAGACAGCGTCCCAGCTAAAGCGGCTCGCCTTTACATGGTTGTAAATCGGCAGGCTCTTGTGGCCCGAAAGGCCGATCGTCGTGGTGACGTGCTCGCCGTACGCTCCGGCGTTGGACAGCGTGTGCAGGTCGATGGCCGTGATGGTGCCGTCGTTCATGGCGCCCAGCTTAACGGTCATCTGCATCTGGTGGCGCGAGTTGCCCGCAGTGATGGTCTCCTCGCGGGTGTAGCAGCAGTAGCTCGGACGGCCAGTCTGCTGGGTGACGAACGCCACGAAGATCTCGCAGCAGCCCGTCTGCTTGGAGCCAAAGCCGCCGCCGATGCGCGGCTTAATGACCTGCACCTGCGACTGCGGAATGTCGAGCGACTGCGCGACCATGCGGCGCACGTGGAAGGGCACCTGCGTAGAGGTGGTCACCGAGATGCGGCCGAACGCGTCGGTCGTCGCGAAGGCGCGGAAGGTCTCCATGGGCGCGGTCTGCGTGGCCTGGCTGGTGTAGGTGCGCTCAAAGACGATGTCGCTCTGGGCGAAGGCCTCGTCCAGATCGCCGTAATCACTGGTACCGCTGCACACCAGGTTGCGCGGGACGTCGCCGCCCTGCGGGAACATAAAGGTCACGTCGCCCTCGGGGTGGACCACGATGTCGTTATCGAGTGCCTGGGTAAAGTCGAGCAGCGGCTCGAGCACCTCGTAGTCGACCTTGATGAGCTTGAGCGCCTTGTCGGCGGCCTCCTCGGTCTCGGCGGCGACAATCGCCACCTCCTCGTTTTGGTAACGGACGAGGTTCTCGAGGATCAAGCGGTCGTAGGGACTCGGCTGCGGATAGCTCTGACCGGCGATGGTAAAGCGGCGCTTGGGCACATCCTCATAGGTGTAAACGCCCACCACGCCGGGCACCTTCAGGGCGCGCGACGTATCAATGGAGCGGATCTTGGCGCGGGCATAGGGGCTGCGCTTGAGTTTGACGATGAGCGCGCCGGCGGGCACCATATCGCCCGTGTAGACGGGACGGCCCTCGAGCAGCGCCTTCGAGTCCTTCTTGGGCTGCTTGTGGGTAATCTGCTTGTAGACGACACCGTCGGAGCTCGTGTCGTTGACCGGCAGCTTGGGCATCTCAAAGCCCACCTGCACGCCGGACTCGTTGAGGAAGCGGACGATGGCGCGCAGCTGACTCTCGTAGCCGCTGCAGCGGCAGAGGTTGCCGGCCAGCTGGCGCGAGAGCTCCTCGCGCGTGGCGACGAGGCTCGGGTCCTCCTTGGCGGCGCGGGCGAGCGCCAGCACGTTCATGATGAGGCCGGGGGCGCAAAAACCGCACTGCTCGGCGCCTTCGGCAGCCATCGCACGGGCCAGCGCCTCGGACTCGGCCTTGAGGCCCTCGAGCGTGGTGACGGTGTGGCCCTCTACACGGGCGGCGGGAACCGAGCAGCTCAGCACCGGGTCGCCGTCGAGCCACACCGTGCACAGACCGCAGTTGGTGGTCTCGCAGGCGCAGCGCACCGACGCGCAGCCCTGCTCACGCAAAAGCGCAAAGAGCATGGTGTCGGGGGCAATCTGAACCTTGACCTTGCGGCCGTTGAGCGTAAAGGAAAGATCGATGAGTTTGGCAGCCATTAGCGCACCTCGCTAGAATCGACGCCGGGCACGCGGCGGCAGGAATACTCGTCCGTGGCAAACTTAGGCACTTGCACGGTCTCGAGCTCGCGGGCAAGCGCGGCCGAAAGCTCGATGCCGGCGGCGCGGCGAACGGCCTGCACGGCAAGCGGCGCCGAGATGCGTCGGCGGTAGTCGGCCGAGCCCCACATATTGGTGCCGTAGCTCAGCGCGCGCACGGACGCAGCCAGGGCGCGCAGCTCGTCCTCGGAAGGCTGCTCGTTGGTGAGACCACACGCCTCGCCCTGCAGCAGGGTTGCGCGCAGCGGGCGGGCGCCCACGGTGACGTGCCAAGTGTTGTTCCACCAGGCGGCGGTGACGTTCAACGAGGGGAAGTCGGTCGCGGCCTTGCGCACGGCCTCGTAGCTTACGCGGTACTCGTGCTTAACGACCACGACGCGCTCAATCACGTCGCGCACGTAGCCCATATCCACGAACTCGGCAAGCGGTACGCGGCCGGCGCCCGTCAGCTCAACATAGGAATCGAGCGCCAGGAAAGCCGAGAGCACGTCCGAGAAGCCAAAGCGGCCGTAGATGCTGCCGCCCACCGTGGCGGTATTGCGCAGCTGCACGCCCACGATATCGTGAACGGCGAACTCGAAGACATTGTTGACAAGCGCGTTGAGCTCGGCATGGCGCTCGAGCTGGCGCAGGGTGCACATGGCACCGATGCGAAACTCGGTCTCGGTCTCCTCGATCTGATCGAGTCCGCAGGCCGAAAGGTCAATCGCCGTCGCCACACGACGCGAACCCAGGCGCATCCAGATGCCGCCGCCCACAATCTTGTTGTTGCGGTTCTTCTGCAAGAGCTCATAGGCTTCGGCCGCGTTTCCAACACGGACGTAGGTACCGAACTTGAGCACGTTCTCCCCCATCTCTTCACTTGTCCAGTACCTTTAAGTGTACCAAACGAGGGGGCATAGCTCGTGTCGGGACAAAATGAACCGTTTTCCTCCGTCGCATGCGGATCAAAAAAGGCTCCCAGCCAAGATGACTGGGAGCCTTCTGCGATGCTATATCGAGCGAAGATTTAGCAGACGCCCTGGGCGAGCATGGCGTCGGCGACCTTCAGGAAGCCGGCGATGTTGGCGCCCATGACAAAGTTGCCCTCCTGGCCATACTCCTTGGCGGTGTCGTCAACGTTGTGGAACATGCCGCGCATGAGCTGCTCGAGCTTGCCGTCGACCTCCTCAAAGGTCCAGGACAGGTGCTCGGCGTTCTGGCTCATCTCCAGGCCGGACACGAGCACGCCGCCGGCGTTGGCAGCCTTACCGGGCATAAAGACGACGCCGTTCTCCTGGAAGTAGGTCGTGGCCTCGATGGTCGTGGGCATGTTCGCGCCCTCGCCGACCACCTTGCAGCCGTTGGCGACGAGCGCCTGGGCGTCCTCAAGCAGCAGCGTGTTCTCGCGAGCGCAGGGCAGCGCGATGTCGCAGGGAAGCTGCCACACGCCGCGGCCGTCGCCCTCGTGCCACACGGCATTGGGCTTCTCGTCGACGTACATAGCGAGCGTAACGCCCTTGTCGTGGCCGGAGCGCTTCTTGTTGTAGACGTGCTCGAGCACGGTGTAGTCGATGCCGTCGGGATCCTCGACCCAGCCGTGGGTGTCGGAGCAGGCCAGCACCTTGCCGCCGAGCTGGGAGACCTTCTGGACGGCATAGATAGCAACGTTGCCGGAACCGTGAACGACGACGTTCTTGCCCCCGAAGGACTCGCCGCGGCTCTTGAGGTACTCGTCCACAAAGTAGACCAGGCCGTAGCCGGTGGCCTCGGTACGGGCGAGCGAGCCGCCAAAGGAGAGGCCCTTGCCGGTGAGGACGCCGGTCCACTCGTTGGTCAGGCGCTTGTACTGACCGAACATGTAGGCAACCTCGCGGCCGCCAACGCCCAGGTCGCCAGCGGGAACGTCGGTGTTGGGGCCAATGTGGCGATAGAGTTCGGTCATGAAGGACTGGCAGAAGTGCATGATCTCGTTGTTGGACTTGCCCTTGGGGTCAAAGTCGGAGCCGCCCTTGCCGCCGCCCATGGGAAGGGTGGTCAGGCTGTTCTTGAGGATCTGCTCCAGGCCCAGGAACTTGAGCATGCCCAGGGTGACCGTCGGGTTAAAGCGCAGGCCGCCCTTGTAGGGTCCAATGGCAGAGTTGAACTCGACACGATAGCCGCGGTTGACCTGAACCTTGCCCTGGTCATCGACCCAGGGGACACGGAACATAACGATGCGCTCGGGCTCGACGAGGCGCTCAAGCAGGGCGGCCTCCTCGTACTCGGGATGGGCGTCGAGCGCCGGCTGGATGGTGCCGAGAATCTCGGTCGCGGCCTGGATGAACTCAGGCTGCTCGGGATAGCGGGCCTTGAGCTCGTCGAGAACTTTCTGCGTGTAGCTCATGCTTCCTCCAATTGATGGAAAAGAAAGGTGTCGTTCGCGGCGCCTCATACGCCGCGAGCTTTATCGAGTATGGATAATATCGCACTGTTGCAGCAAAGTTTCGCATAAGCCGACGAGCAGATGTTTCGTTTTGATTACGATGCAGGTAGAAGCGTTTTTGAGCACCCGGCGTACAAATCGCGTGTTTCGAAGCTGTTTCGTCCACATGGTCCATACCACCACAAAGAGGACAGGCACCTTTGTGGTGGTTGGCAGGATGCGTTGGCGGGAACGTATGTGAATCGAACACATCCAAGACGTTTTGCACGCCTCACAACGGTTTTGAGGACCGCGGGGCCCACCGGAGCCCATCCGTTCCCAAACGTGGCGGTATTTTACCAAACGCGCAGTGTCGCGCCACGAAAACGGCCCATCTACTACGTTTAACCAGCAAGGGTTAGCCATACCCACTTTTTCGTAACATCGGCAAGTCATCTACCTGCGGTTTTGTTTTTGCGGTTTTTGAAATGGTCGAGGGTAGTCACTTAAACGTAGTAGATAGGCCGGTTTTGTGGCGAACGGCGATTCGGAGCCCTAGCGCAGGGATCTGAGGCCGCCGGCCTCTTTGTCGAGCGTCGTAAAACGCATCGCATCCAGGTGTTCCAGGATGCTAATGGCGCGCTTGCGTGACACGCCTAGGGCCTCGCGCAGCACGCTCGTCGTGGCAGCGCCGCCGTCGGCCTCGATAGCCGCGGCGACGACCTCACGCGCATGGGCCTCGGCGGCGGCAGACAAGGCAACGTCGCGTTCGATCTTAACGATCGCGCGGTTGAGCGAAAGCTCGCGCAGGGCACGCGTCATGGTGTCGCGATCGAGCTGCAGACGCTCACCCACCTCGGTCAGCGTCGCCGCACCGAGACCCGCCTCGTCGAGGGCGGCCACGATGCGCTGGCTCGCCTCGCGCACCACACGTATCGCCGCAGCGGCAGAGTGCGGGTCGAACACCTCGGCACCGTCGACGGTGCACACGCCGCGCGCACAGCCCTCGAGAACGAGCGCGGACGCGATGTCTTCGCCCGCTGTCGGCCAGGCGGCACCCGCGACCTCGCCCGGCGTGAAACCCGTCTGCTTGGGCGCGGCCCCGTGCATGGCGGCCAGCGCGACGGAGAGCGTGGCGAGGGCGGCATCGAGCACAGCGGGGGCGGCATAGAGCTCCTCGGTCGAGCGCTCGGCACGAAGCGCCACGGCGTCACCCGAGGAAACCGCCCCGTGCAGGAGCGCAGCCGCCTCGGCACCCGAAAGATCGAGAGCACGGACTGCGGCCGCGGCAGGCACGGGCAGGCGCTGCAGCCCCAACCATGCGGCAACGGCGGCGGCGCGGTCGTCGGCATCCAGGGCCCCGAGCAGCGCGCACTCGCCCGCGGAGAGGACGCGCGAGCGGCGACACCGCGAAAGAAGAACACGACCGCCGCCGATAAGCACCACCGGCGAGAACGCGAGCACAATGAGGCCGTCGCCCGATCGCACGGGAAGGCGCTCCTCCAGACGGACCTGCACAATGCGGGTCTCGCCAGCCTCAATGTGTCCCTCACCCTCCATGAGCATGATTCGGCCGAGGACCTCCGCCGTGCCCACCATCACATGAACGCGCGTACCGGACTCGAAGGGCGCGGGCTTGGTGCCCTCGCGCCCCAGATACGTGAAGCGGGCGATGAGCCTGAGCGTCGAGCCCTCAGCACCAGACCCGCAGAGGACCTCGCCACGCGGAAGGTCGCCCGCACCGTCGCCCACGATGTTGAGCGCCGCGCGCTGTCCGGGCAACGCCCGAGGAGTATCACCATGCACCTGAATCGCGCGCACGCGGCAGCACACGCCCGCGGGACATGAGACGAGCTCGTCGCCCACCGCTACGGGGGCATCGTGAAGCGTGCCCGTGACGACCGTCCCGGATCCCTTGATGGTGAAGCAGCGGTCGATGGGCAGGCGCGGGGCCAGACCGGGGCGCACCGGGCGGGATGCGGCATCGGCCAGGAAAGAGTCGATGGCGGCATCGAGGGCAAGGCGAACGTCCTCGATGCCCACGCCCGTGCGCGAGGAAACAGGCACCACGGGCGCATCGGCAAAGACGGTATCGCTGAGGAAGTCCATCACGTCGAGCTCGGCGAGCTCCGCCGTCTCGTCATCGGCCAGATCGCGCATCGTGAGCGCCACCACGAGGTGCCTCACGCCCAACAGCTCCAACACGTACACGTGCTCTCGCGTCTGCGGCATCACGCCCTCAACGGCAGAAACCACCAGCAACGCAACGCCCACGCCGGTGGCACCCTGTACCATCGCGCGCAGGTAGTGCGCATGCCCGGGCACGTCGACCAGGCCGACAAGCTTGCCGCTGGGAAGCTCGAGCTCGCCAAAGCCGAGCTCCGTAGTCATGCCTCGGCGGCGTTCGACCTCCAGACGGTCGGGATTTTTGCCGGTCAGCGCCTCGATAAGGGCCGACTTTCCGTGGTCGACGTGTCCTGCTGTTCCAACGACAACGGGACACTCGACAAGCTCACGCGCAGTCATCGATGCAAACCCGCCCGCACGGCATCGGCCAACGCGGACGCGCACAGATCAAGGTCGGTATCGTGCAAAAGCGTGCGAACGTCAAACAGTACCTGACCATGCTGCACGCGCGTCACGACCGGCGTATCGGGCTCCTGTACCATAGCGCGCTTTAGGCCATCGGCGGACAGGCGCCCATCGACGGGGCAAACGGCAACGCAAAAAGTTGGGAGCTCGACGGTCGGCAGCGACCCGCCGCCCGGGGCAGAGGCGCCCTCGACAACCTGCAGCTCCACCGCCTCCTCGAACTGAGAGTCGCGAAGCTTGCGCAGCATGCGGTCGTGCAGGCGCTTGGCCTGACGATCAAGCGGAACCGGCGCGCCGGAAAGCATGTTGAGCACCGGGATCTCACGATGTGCCGTATCGGGACCGGCCACATACAGACGCAGGGTGGCCTCGAGCGCCGCGAGCGTGAGCTTACCGGGGCGAAGCGCGCGCATAAGCGGATGAGAGGCGCAGGCGGCGATTGCCTGGGCGTTGCCAAGGATGATGCCCGCCTGCGAAGCACCGAGCAGTTTGTCGCCCGAGCACGAGACGACGTCAACGCCGGCGCAAAGGGATGCGGACGTGGGCTTCTCCCCCGCATCGGCGAGCACCCCGTCTGCAAGCAAAGCGCCTGAGCCTTGGTCCTCGTACAGCAACAGCCCATGCTCATGCGCCAGCGCAGAAAGCTCCGCCACGGAAGCCTCCTCGTGGAAGCCCTCGATACGGTAGTTGGAAGGATGGACTTTGAGGATCATCGCCGTGTTGGGCGTGATGGCGTTTCGATAATCATCCAGATGTGTGCGGTTGGTAGAGCCAACCTCGACAAGCTTGGCACCCGAAGCCGCCATGATGTCGGGGATGCGGAAGCTGCCGCCCACCTCGACAAGCTCGCCGCGGCTCACGATGACCTCTTTACCAGCCGCATGGGCCGCAAGCACCAGCAGCACCGCCGCGGCATTATTGTTGACAACCAAGGCGTCCTGCGCCCCCGTGAGTGTGCGCAGCAGGCGCGCGGCATGTTCCTTACGGCCCCCGCGAGCGCAAGTCGCGACGTCATACTCGAGCGTGCTGTAGCTGCGGGCAACGTCGGTCACCGCCTGCACCGCTGCGGGAGCGAGCGGAGCACGGCCCAGATTGGTGTGAATCACAACGCCCGTCGCGTTGACGGCGGGACGCAGGGTCGGCAGCGACAGGCGGTGGCACCGCCGCTCGATGGCCAGGGCGAGCTCGCGCTTGTTCCTTGCGGGGGCGCCGGAGCGAATCGCCGCGCGCTCGGCATCGAGCTCAACATCAATCGCCTCGCGCACGATCGTGTCGCCCGCATCGCCGGCGGCCTTCATGACCGGCCACTCGGACAGCAGCTCATGAACGGCGGGAATGGAGCGCAGGCGGTCGCGCACCTCGGCGGGCATGGATTCGCAGTCGCTCATGGAAAGCCTTTCGACATATTCAATAAATAGCAGGTCCCCCATGGTCGTCATTTGCCAAACAATGACGACGCGCACGCAAAAGGGACAGGTCCATTATGGCAGCTCGTGGCAAGGCGGCGCAGCGCCTCGTCCAAAACCTGCCAAAATAAACCTGTCCCTTTTGGTCGGTTATGGCTTGGGACCTTTAGGCCTCCTTGTTGGCGTAGATAAACCAGTAGCCCAGCGCCACGATCAGGGCGCCGCCCACAATATTGCCGAGTGTGGCGACCGAAAGGTTGAGCGCCACGCCCGCCGCGTTAAGAGCGTCGGCGCCGGAGACATCGGCTCCATAGCCGCAGGAGCGCATCAAAATACCCATGGGCAAAAAGTACATGTTGGCGACACAGTGCTCAAACCCGCAGGCAACAAAGGCGGCAATGGGCAGCAGAATACCCACGACCTTGTCGACCACAGTCTTGCCGGCGGTACCGGTCCATACGGCCAGGCACACAAAGATGTTGCACAGGATACCGCGAAAGAAGATGGTGACGGCATCGATCGCAACCTTACCGGCGGCGACGCTCACCATGGTGTTGGCGACCGCCTCGCCGTTGAGCTTGTAAATGGCTGCCATGTAAATCAAAAAGACAACGAACAGGGCACCGACAAAGTTGCCGATCCACACAATGGCCCAGGCCTTGAGCATCTTGACGAGCGTGATCTTTTTGCTCTTAAGCGCGCAGACCATCAGCGAGTTACCGGTAAACAGCTCCGCGCCGCAAATGAGCACGAGCACCAGCCCCAGGCAAAAACAAAGACCACCCAATAAGCGCTGAACGCCCCAACCGAGGGTCGCATCGCTCAGAAAGACCGTGAAGAACAGGCCACCGAAGGCGATGAACGCGCCGGCGAACATGGCGAGCAAAAAGGTCTTCGAGACCGGCAGGTTGGCCTTGGTAACGCCGGCGGCCTCGGTCTTGGCCTCGATCGCGGCAGGTGCCAGGCAATCGGGGGTGGGATATTCTACCTTGCTCTGTGCCATAGCAACCACTTCTTTCTTACGACTTGGGACCGGCATTGCCAATGGATGTGTCCCGCGACGGATGGTCAAAAACAAAAAAGGTCAGAAGTAAACGTACCTCTGACCTGCAAATTACATGGAGCGGGCGACGGGAAGTCCAAGGATTTGCTTCACAAATCCTTGTTTCGCTGCGGGCCTTCGGCCCTTGCGTGCTGCGCTGGAAAATGCTCACGCATTTTCTCAGCTTCGCACCCTGGCGGGTTCGATCCCCGTCACCCGACACGTTTACGAAAACGGCTTTGGTCCCAAAAGGGGTCAAAGCCGTTAGCCAATCTTATGGAGCGGGCGACGGGAATCGAACCCGCGTCATCAGCTTGGAAGGCTGGGGTTCTACCATTGAACTACGCCCGCAAGATATGGTCGGGACGACAGGATTTGAACCTGCGACATCCTGCTCCCAAAGCAGGCGCGCTACCAAACTGCGCCACGTCCCGAAGGTGTTGAGCAGCTAAGGTCTAAACCTTGCGTGTCCCAAAGCGAAGGAAATTATAGGGGAGACTCCCCGCCTGTGCAAGCATTGATGCCTTAGCTCCTCGAATGTGCGACAAAACGACTATGGAGCAGACCGATCACAAAGGCAACCACGGCAACCGGCGCCCACGCGGCACCGATATCCGCCAGCGGCAACGCATCGAACGGCAGCCACGCGCCCGCAAAGAACGCGTCGCGGACCGAGGTAATCACGCTCTGCACTGCGACAACGCCGCCGACCCAGACCCACACCTGCGGATGCGCGTCGCAAAAACCGTGCACCAGACCCATAAGCACCAGCACGATGGCGACGGGGTACAGGGCGTTGAGCATGGGCACCGAGAACATAAGAATCACGTCGAGGCCCACGTTGGAAAGCACGCACGAAAACGCCGCGAACACAAAGGCGAGAGCCGCAAAGGGGCGGCGCATGGCCTCCTCGGAAGCCTCCGCTCCCCCTTTGACCACATACGTCTCGCAGAAATAGCGCGAACAGCAGCTGATAAGGCCGATGCACACGTTCATGCAAGCAAGGAAGAAGATCGCAAAGACCACGACCGTGCCGGCGAGGCCAAAGTGCATAGAGGCGGAACGGGCGAGGATGGCGGCACCGTTGGTGGCATCGGGCATCACGGTGCTGAGCTGCGCGCCGGCAAGGCCCAAGCCGCAGTAGATGATGGCCATGAGCACACCGGCGATCACGCCGGAGCGCGAAATCTCGAAGGCAACGCGCTTGTCATCGGTAACACCCAGCTCGTGGATGGTCTCGGCGATGATGATGCCAAAGGCGAGCGACGCGAGCAGGTCCATGGTCTGATAGCCGGTCAAAAAGCCCTGTACGGCAGCGCCAGCATTATAGGGAGCCTGCGGCGCGGCAGCGGAGCCCAGCGGCGAGACCACAGCGGCACCCACGACCAATACGATAAGGGCAATGAGCGCGGGGCCCGTAATGCGGCCGAGCACGCGCGTGATGACGCCGGGGCGCAGCGTGAGCGCAAACGCGATGATAAAGAATCCAACGGCAAACACCAGGCGTGCCGTGCTGAGCGAGACGCCCTCGGGCAGCAGCGGCACCAGCATCTCGAAGGCCGTGGAGCTCGTGCGCGGAATGGCCAGGCACGGGCCAATGGCCAGATACACCGCCGCAACAAAGAACTCGCCAAACTTGGGGTGCACGCGGCCGGCAAGCTCGCGCGCCGTTCCGGCAAGCGCAACGGCGATAAAGCCCATGACGGGCAGGCCGATGGCGGCAATGAGAAAGCCAAGCATGGCAACCGGCGTGGCAGAGCCTGCCTGCAGCGCCAGCAGCGGCGGGATAATAAGGTTGCCGGCGCCAAAGAGCATCGAGAACAGGGCGATGCCGACGGTGACGACATGGTCGGAGCGCAGACCGCGCGGTGCAGATGAGGGCATAGGCACACCTTTCGGGTCGAAACAAAAACGGGACGGGCAAAATACCCGTCCCGCAAGTATAAACGGTCCAGCAGCTTTAGCAGACTAAATTGCGCAGAGCATCGATAGCCGTGTCGACTTCTTCGGTCGTGTTGAAATACCCAAACGAGAAGCGGACGACACCCTGGCGCTCGGTACCTAACGCGCGGTGCATGAGCGGAGCGCAATGGGCACCGGAGCGCGTCGCAATCCCCCACCCTTGCATGAGCGCGTCCGAGATCTCGGCAGAGTCGATATCGCCCACGTTGAGCGACACGATCGCCGAGCGCGCAGGTTGGTCAAACGCACCGTAAAGTACAATGCTGGGGATTTCGCGAGCGCCGGAGAGGAAACGTTCGGCGAGTGCGCGTTCGTGAGCTGCAATCGTCTCCACCCCGCCTTGTGCCTCGATAAAATCAAGGCCTGCGGAAAGGCCCGCTATGCCGTGACCGTTGAGCGTGCCCGCCTCGAGCCGCGTGGGCCACTCCATGGGCTGTAACGCATCGAAGCTGTGCACGCCCGTGCCGCCCATGGCCCAGGGCGCCACGTCGACGCCCTCCGCCACGGCCAGGCCGCCGGTGCCCTGCGGGCCCATGAGCCCCTTGTGGCCGGTAAAGCACACCACGTCGAGCCCCATGGCCTGCATATCGATATGCGCCGTACCGGCAGACTGCGAGGCATCGACGATCACAAGCGCACCCGCGGCATGTGCCAAGGCCGCCACGCGCGCAATGTCGACCGCGTTGCCGGTCACATTAGAGGCATGCGTCACCACCACGGCACGCGTACCGGGCGTGACCAGCCGCTCGAGCTCGTCATAGTCGAGCACGCCGCTTACGTCACAGCCCGCATGCTCAACGGTCACACCCCGCTCCGCTGCCAGGCGGTTGAGCGGACGCAGCACGGAGTTGTGCTCGAGCACCGTCGTGACCACGCGGTCGCCGGGGCGCACCACGCCACAGATGGCGGTGTTGAGCGCCGCCGTAGAGTTGGACGTAAAGCACACATGGTCCGCCCTCGGGCAACCTAAAAGGCGCGCGAGCTTGGCACGGCAAGCGTGAATCGTACGAGCGGCATCGAGGGCACCCGACGTGGCGCCGCGCCCGGCATTGCCGAGCGAGCACATCGCCTGCGTCACGGCATCGATGACCGTCTGCGGCTTGTGCATGGTCGTCGCCGCGTTATCCAGGTAGATCATCGCACGACCTCCCACATATCAATCACGGTATAGCCCTCGGTGGGAACGCCCGCCGCGGCGAGTTCGCCGCGCAGCAGCTCCTCATCGGCAGGCAACGCTTTCCACGCCAGACCACAGCCGGCAGCGACCTCCCCGGGCACGGGAATCGTTCGCCCGGGAAGGCCGCGCTCGATGCACAGGGACTCGCAGCCCATGGCGGCAGCCGTGGTGGGAAACGTGATGACAAGCGCTGGGCGCTTCTCCCTCATGGCAACTCCAACCAATACGCTACGGGCGCACGACGCGCACGGCCTGTTCCATCTTCTCCACGATCACATACATGTTCGTGACCTCGCCCACGGCAAGCTGGTCCTTAATGCCATAGTGGTCGAGGCAGGTGCCACAGGTGAGGATTTCGACGCCCTGCTCAGCCAGCCCCTTCAGGTCGTCGAGTACCGGCGAGCCCTCGACGGTGAGCTTGGCGCCGCCGTTGTAGAACAGCATGGTCGCGGGCAGCTCCTCCTGCTGCGTCACGGCAAAGATGAAGGCCTTCATGAGCTTGTGGCCCAGCTCGTCGTCGCCGCGGCCCATGCAGTCGGTGTAGACGGAAATGACGAGCTTGCCCTTGCCGGCGCTGGCATCACAGAAGGCAGCGCCATCTTGCTCGGGATCGGCAACGGCAACGGCGCCAGAGGTCGCCACGGTCACGTGCCACTCGGCGTCAGAAACCTTCTCGACCGAGGCCGTGCAGCCTTTCTCCTGCGCCATCTTGGAGATGTTCTTGACGGCGGTCTCGTTGTCGACCGAGGTCACCACAGCGCCCTCGCCATCAAGCTGCTTCAGAGCTTTGAGCGTCTTGACGACGGGCAGCGGGCAGGCATCGCCCATGGTATTAACTTCAATTTTGGTAGACATAGTTTTTCCTTTCAAAAGGGACCGCCCAGAACAACGGACGGTCGCATAAACGGTTTTCCTTAATGAACAACACGAACGGCAGGACCGCCCGGCACCGCCTCGCATACGCGACCGATAACGGCAGCGATGCGATCCTCAGCATGCAGACGGTGCGCGAGCTCATCCACATCGGCAGCAGGCGCCGCGATGAGCAAACCACCCGAGGTCTGCGGATCGTACAGCGCATCTAACATACCCGGCTCCAGGTCCTCGTCGGCAGCCACACGCGGGCCAAAGAAGTCCTGGTTGCGGTAGGAACCCGCGGGGATAATGCCCAGACGTGCCATGTCGAGCACCTGATCAAAGAGCGGCGCCGCCCCCGACGTAAGCTCGATCTGCACACCCGAGCCCTCGGCCATCTCGCACGCGTGCCCGATCAAGCCAAAACCCGTGACATCGGTGCAGCCGTGAAGCTCAAGTCCCTCGGCCAGACGAATCGGCGCCTCGTTGAGGGTGCGCATCGAGTCAAACATGGCTGCGGCCTCGTCCTGCTCGATGAGCTCGCCCTTAATGGCCGTGGTGATGATGCCCGAGCCGACCGCCTTGGTCAGCAGCAGAACATCGCCCACGTGCGCGCCGCTGTTGGCGAGCATGCGGTCGAGCGCGACAAAGCCGCTCACGGACAGGCCATACTTGGGCTCGTCGTCGTTGATGGTATGACCGCCCGCGATGGAGCAGCCGGCCTCGACGCACTTGTCGGCGCCACCCGCCAGAATCTGCCCGGCAACCTCAACGCCCAGGCAATTGGGAATGCACAGCAAGTTCATGGCATGGCTCGGCCGCCCGCCCATGGCGTAGATGTCCGACAGCGAGTTGGCCGCGGCGATCTGGCCGAACAGATAGGGATCGTCGACCATCGGCGGGAAGAAGTCGATGGACTGCACGAGACCCAAGTTCTCGCCAACGCGGAAAACGCTCGCATCGTCGGAGGTATCGAACCCCACGAGCAGGTTGTCGTTATGCACATTGGGTAAGTCGCCCAGGACCTGGGCGAGGGCTCCGGGAGCCAACTTAGCGGCTCAACCGCTCGCGGCAGTCATAGACGTGAGCTTAATCTGATCGTCAGCCATCGATACCTCCTCTCATCGGTCAATCATTTTCTCCCAGTATACGCATGAATGCGAGCCTGCAGCGGATGCATTAATTGAGCGCCTGTGCGCGAATCGCCGCACCGATGGCACCGGCAAAGCGGGCCTGGGGCGAGGTGGTGACCGGCGACCCCAGCAGCGCTGCCAGCCGCTCCACCACGAAGGCGTTCTCGCACAGGCCACCGGTCAGGTAGTACGGGGCGCCCGCGGCCTGCCCGGCCATGGTCGCCACGCGCGAGACAACGCTATCGATCACGCCACGCGCAATGTTCTCGCGCGGCTCACCGCGACCGATCAGGCTGATAACCTCGCTTTCGGCAAACACCGTGCACATGCTGCTGATCTTGGTAGGCTCGCCGGTGCGGGCGAGGTCTGCCATCTGCTGCTGGGAAATGCCTAGGCGGTCGGCCATGATCTCCAAAAAGCGCCCCGTGCCGGCGGCGCACTTGTCGTTCATGGCAAACTTGGCCACGCGGCCACTTTTAAGCTGAATGACCTTGGTGTCCTGGCCGCCCACGTCAATCACCGTGCCGTGATCGCCAAACAGGTGCACGGCACCGGTACCGTGGCAGGTAATCTCGGTCACGACCTTATGCGCATAGGGCACGGCGACACGGCCGTAGCCAGTCGCGACCACGCGAGCATCGTCGCCCGCCACGTCATAGCCGGCTGCGGCGAGCTCACCGCGCAGACGCTCGGCCGCATCGACCGAGGAGAACCCGGTTGGCTGCACGCACGTCCACGTCACCGAACCCGCGCCATCGACCACAGCAGCCTTAGCCGCCGTAGACCCGATATCGATCCCGATCCCTATCATGGCTCTCTCCTAATCCAAACATCAAAGACAGCGGCGCATTCAGGCGCCTTAGCTCTAGGTTTCTCAGGTGCCGGAGGTTGCCCCGAAAGAGGAGCGCAGCGTACTTTGGTACGCAAGCGACGGTTTGAGGGGCAAGATCCGGTGCCTGAGGAAGCTAGAGGGTCTCGATGAAGGCAGCGATGCGGGTCTCAATCTGGCCCATGTCGCCGTTGCTGTAGTCGGTCTCGATCTTCATATACGGAATACCCGCACCCTCGACGGCCTCCTGCATGCGTGCACTCTCCACGTTAAAGGTGTGGCACGCCTGGAGCACGCTCTCCACTACGCCATCGACGTGATACTTCTCGCACATGGCCAGCGTGTTCTCCATACGACCGTCGTTGGGCGTCATAACCGAGCAGTTGATATCCAGGTAGCGGTCGGCGATCGTACGCAGGATGTCGGGCGCATCCGGGTCGACCATCATGGCCGCCGTGCGCTCACCCGAGCAGTCATCCATACACACGACCACGCCGCCGTTGGACTCGATGGTGCGACCGATCTTGTTGATCACGCCGCCCACGGGGCAGCCGGTGATCAGGATGCGCTTGGCATCCGCCGCAACCGGGCGCTCGCCCGCGTCGTAGGCCTCGCGCAGCTTGGCAACCTTTTGCTCCAGTTGCTGCGTATAGGCCTCGATATCAAAGCTGAACGTACCAGCGAACATGGTGCTCATCAGGTCGACGCCGCTCATGGCCGCCGGCTGGTTGGCCTGCAGCGCAAACATCTCGAGCTGAGCCGCACGCAAACGGTTGCGACGACGGACGGCAGCGCGCAGGTCATCGTCGGTAATCGTGATGCCGTAGAAGCCCTCGAGTTCCTCCTTGAGCAGGCGGCACTCCTCGTACCAGCCCTCGCGCTCGTAGGCGCGGTCGCGACCCTGCGGAAGATGCAGAATGTGCGTGCGCTTAAGCTCGTTTAAGAGCTCGTACATCTTCTTCTTGCCGTCGCAGGTGGTCTCACCGATGATCATGTCGCTAAAGTACGTAAACGGGCACTTTTGCGAGTAGGCAAAGCCGTACGTCGATTTGATGAGCGGACACAGATTTGCCGGCAGCACTTTCTCGGCCTCGGGGATCACCTCATCGGACGTACCGCACAGAGCGACACTTGCGGCCCCCGCGGCATCGATAATCTCGAGCGGCGTATAGCTGCACAAAAAGCCGACCAGGCGATTGCCCGCCTGCTTATAATCCTTAACGCGAATAAACGCGGCCTTGCGCTGCTCGTTGAACTCCTCAAACGTGCTGGGCAACGGCTGCTCAATATTTTCCGACATATAACTCCTAAACCTTTTAACCAACCAAGGAAGCGGCTTTCCCAGGTGCCCGAGGTTGCCGTGAAAGAGGCGCGCCGCGTACTTTCGCACGCAAGCGACGGTTTGAACGGCAAGATCGGGTGCCTGGGAAAGCCGCCGGGACGGATAGCCCTAAATGGTTTCCAAGAAGGCCTCGATCCTGGTTTGCAGTTGGCCTGCATCCTCACCGGCGTAGTCGGTCGTGATGTGCATAAACGGAATGCCGGCTTCCTCGGCGGCCTTCTCCACGGCAAACGACTCCATCTCATAGAGCGTGCAGAACTGCAGGGCCACGTCGACGATGCCGTCGGCATGCAGGTCCTTGGCCATCTGGACAATGTCCTTCATACGCTGGTCGTTGGGCGTAAAGACGGCGCAGTTGATCTTAAAGTAGCGCTCGGCGATGGCATCGAGCATCTCGTCCACCGTCTCACCGGACTCGTCGACCAGGTCCTTGTAGTAGCGCGAGCCCGTGCAGGACTCCTCGCCTACCACAACGCCGCCGGCTTTCTCGATAAGGTTGAACAGCTTCCAGTTGGGCACGGCCATGGGCGTGCCGGTGTACAGAATGCGCTTGGTCCCCTTGGGCGCCACGCCCTCGCCGGCCTCGACACGCTGCTCGCACTCAGCCGCCATATCGTTAATGGCTCCGGTCAGACGTGGCGTGTCGTCCATAAAGGCGGCCTGAACGGTCAGCAGGCTGTCAAGACCGCTGATGGGCGCAGGGTCGGCAGCGCGCGTGGCAGCGAGGCGCTGCAGGGCGCGACGCTTCTCATTGACGGCGTGGATGGCGGCCTTCAGACGCTCAGGCGTAATCGTGACGCCGCACTCTTCCTCGATCTTGGCGGCGAGCTTCTTGACCTCGGCCTTCCAGGTCACGAGCGTTGACTCGTCGTGTACGTTGGGAATATCCATGACGTACATGTTCTTTTGCGTGGCAAAAAACTCGTAGGCTTTCTTCTTGCCATCGCAGGTGTTCTCGCCTACCACCAAGTCACTCGACTCAATGTAGGGGCAGACCTCGCCCAGCTTAAAGCCGGCAAAGCTCTTGATAAGCGGGCAGGTGTTGCGCGGCAGATGCTCCTCGACCTTATCCGTTGCCCAATCGGCGCCCGAGCACAGACCAACGGGAATGCCGTCACAGGCAAGCACGATCTCCTCGGGCACGTACACGCAGAACGAGCCCACGATCTTGGTGGCCTCGCCGGCCTCCTTCTTGTCGAGCATCTCCTTAATACGGCCGCTGTGGATGTTGGTGGCCACAAAGTCCAGGTAGGACGTGGACTTGGGGCGATTGTTCTGCGTCAAGAACATATCGCCGTACATCTGGCCCACGGCGCCCAGCAGCATGTCGTGGTCGGCAAGATTCATGCCGAGGCTCTCCCACATCGGATGGAAATCGAATTCTTCAGCCATGACGGTTCCCCTCTCGAACCAAAAACGGATAACAGCGGTATCGGTGCACGACGGGCGGCGATTGCCCTGCCGTGCTCAAACCCGGAATTTTGGGGAACCTGCTTTGCGGTTGACTATTTAGTTGTGCGTCGTCTCTCCCGGAGCCGTGAACATACCTGCTCATATGCGGCTCCGAGCGATATATAGGGCACGCGCGGCAACGCGGCGAATGTATGTCGTCTGTGGCATGCGCGCACCCTCCTTTACAAGTTAAGGTCAACTATATCAACGGTCATCGACCATGCGAACACCGTTGACATTCGTACGACAGCATCGTGTGCCGTCGTTTAATAAATAATTATCTTGATTGATAGGAGTTTGTCATCCCTCATTCGGCGAACGGCAAGACGAAGCCGCCGAGGCCTATATCCCCGACGGCATTACCCGGCGCTATCGACAAACCAAATGAATCCTGCTCGCATCAAAATGCATGCGCAAGGTCTCGTCGGCCTGCGGCAGCTCGTCGAAAGCCACGCTCACCTTGTTGACCTTCCACTGCAGACGCGTGGGTGCATCGACACGTGGCACGTCCAACAGCACCAGCCGCTCAAAGCGCGAATCGCTCACCCGGGCCACGTGTAAGTCGTAGCTGTTACGACCCCGCTCGGCACGGTTGTCAACATGGAAGTAACTTGCGCGAATCCCCAGGTACGCCACATCATCAGGAACCTCGCGACCCACATTAAAGGTCATGCCCCAGTCGAGAGCCTCAACTTCTTCGTCGCCGATCTTGCACGCCCGGCTTGTGTTCTTGCAGCCCGTCAAGCGCAGCGCGGCCAAGGTTTGCGGCCGGCGGACCACATCTTCGACGGAGCCGATCTCCTCCACATGCCCGTTATGCATCACGCAAATGCGCTGGCACAGGCGACACGCTTCGTCGATATCGTGGCTCACGTAGAGCACGGTGCGGTTGCACACGTCGAACAGGTCGAGCATGTTCTGCTCGAGCGCGCTCTTAAGGTAGGCATCGAGCGCGCTCATGGGCTCGTCGAACATAAAAATGCCCGGGTGTGCCGCCACCATGCGCGCAAGCGCCACGCGCTGCTGCTGACCACCCGAGAGGCGTGCGGGATAGCGGTCGGCAAAATCGGACAGACCAAAAATGCCCAGATAGCGCTCGGCGAGCTTTTTGCGTGCAGCGACGTCACCCGCATCCTGTACGCCGGCGCACACGTTATCGGCCACCGTCATATTGGGAAACAGCTGATAGTTTTGGAACAGCAGGGCGCATTTACGCTCCTGGGGCGATAGGTTGATGCCCGCCGCCGAATCAAAAAAGGTCACGCCGTTGACGACGATCTTGCCCTCGTCGGGCGTCTCCACACCGGCAATGCAGCGTAGCGTACAGCTCTTGCCGCACCCCGAGGCGCCCAGCAGCGCCACGCGCTCCTCTCCAGCCTCAAGCTGCATATCGAGCGTAAACCCGGGATAGCGCTTTTTGATATCCAGAACGATCGACATGGCCTATCGACCTCCCTGCAGAGTGGCATCATCGCGCATGAGCTCGGCCAGCGCCTCGCGATCGATACGCAGGGCATCGCCGCCCACCGGGTCGAGCGAATCGTCCGTATCGGCGAGTTCTTTGGCCCGCTTGCGCTCCGCACGGGAAAGGCCCCGCTCGCGATACTTTTGCGAATGCGCGGTGTACATGTTGATAAACAGGATGACCAGGAAACTAAACGCAATCACGACGACAACCCAAAAGAGGGCAACTGGGATGTTGCCACCCATCCACTCAAAGTAGATAGCGATGGGGATGGTCTGCGTAATACCGGCATAGTTACCCGCAAAGAAGAGGGTGCAACCGAACTCACCCATCGCACGGGCAAAGGCGAGCACCGTACCGGCGGCGATCGAGGGCCAGCCGAGTGGCATCATAAGCTTGGCAAAGATACGGCGCTCGGACCACCCCAGGGTTCTCGCGGCGTCGAGCATCTGCGTGTCCAGGCTCTCAAAGGCGCCGAGCGCCGTGCGGTAGACCAGGGGAAACGACACCACCACGGCAGATATCACCGCCGCTGGCCAGGTAAAGACGATCGAGATGCCGTGCGCGATAAGCCACTGGCCAACCCCGGTCGAGCGGCCAAACAGCATGAGGAGCAGAAAGCCGCACACCGTGGGAGGCAGCACCATGGGGATGGTAAAGGCCGAGTCGAGCAGGCCCTTCACGCGGCTCGTCGTGCCCATAGTCTTCCATGCGGCAAACAGGCCCAGCGCAAAGGCAATCACCAGGGCAAGGCCACTCGTTTTGATAGACACCCAAAGCGGGCGATAGTCGATGCCGGTCAAAAAGGCGACAAGGGACGCCAAGGGCTCCTGTTCATCTTGCATCATAACAGATGATGCTACCACGATTTGAGCGCTATCAAGCCAACGCGCGCCGCCCTTGGCATCACCCGAGGCTGATGCGATGACCACATAGCGGTCCCCATTCGCACCGCGCTCATCAAAGGCATAGGTATACCCACCGACATTAAACGCCGCTTCCGTCGTGGCATACCAAGGAAGATCCATGTCTTCCAGCCGTGCGCCTCCCATGCAGTTTGCGCTGTCGAGTTCACAGACGAGAGCCTTGAGACCCGATGCGCACTCGTTGTCCTGCGGATCCAATCCGTACTTCTCGACCGCCTTGGGCGATACCCACACCACAACGCGATCGGCAGCAGGCGCCACTACAAGGTCCACGTCCTCGTCAACGGGAAACCGGTAGCCCTCAGGCTGGCCCTCCATGGCACGAGCGGTCCCCCTGGCCAACCGCTCAAAACCCTCGATCCCATAGGAAAGCCCATGAGCGGTCGCAGCAACCTGAGCCCCGTCCTCAGCTTCCCCAGCAAACGCAAATCCTGGCACCCAGCAAAGCGCGAAGGTCAAAGCACAGGCGACAAGCATGCGGAATCTATTAAGCACGAAAAGCTCCAAGAGAATACAAGGACGGAGTTAAACACAAAACGATGGAATTATCGCGCCAGGCCGCACTACGCGGAAAGCTCAAATCCGTACTTAGCCCAAATCTTCTGCGCCTTCTTGTTGGTCAGACAGAAGTCGATGAACGCCTTGGCCTCGTCGGCGTGCTCGGAGCTCTCGGCAACGGCACCCGGATACACGATGGGCTTGTGCGAATCCTCGGGGCACACGAAGGCCTCCTCGATGCCGTCGTAGCGGAAGATGTCGGAGCTGTAGACAAAGCCGGCCACGCAGTCTCCCGTAGAGACGTAAGCTGCGGCGGTGCCGACCTTGTCGGCCAAAGCCACCTTGTCGGCGAGCTCGGGTGCATACTCACCGTCGTCGCCCTCGGTACCGGTGTAGAGCCCAACAGAAGCCAGCGCCTGGTTGGCATACTTGCCGGCGGGAACGGTCTTGGCGTCGCCGATGGCGATTTTGCCGTCCAGGCTCGCGACGTCGGCGATAGCCTCGACCTTGGTGTCGGAGCCCTCGGCACGAATAATCACGAGGTCGTTGACGAACATGTCCTCGCGCGTGTCGGCATCGACGAGCTCGGCGGCCTCGGCATTATCCATAGTGCCCTTAGAGGCCGTGATGAGCACGTCCACCGCAGCGCCGGCGCGCATCTGCTCGACAAGGTCGCCGGACGCCTTAAACTGCGTGTCGGCAAAGGTGGTACCGGTCTGATCGGTGTAGAGCTTCTGAACCTCGGGCAGAGCTTTCTCGAGCGAGTTGGCGGCAAATACCTGCAGCTCGACAGCCTTCTTGAAAGAAGTCTTGGCAGAACCCGCATCGGAGCCGGCCGGCTCAGACGTCTTGTTGCCCGAGCAGCCAGCAAGGCCAAGGCCGGCAGCGGCGACAGCAGAAAGCGAGACGAATCCGCGGCGAGAAACCATATCGAACATGTTCAACCCTTTCGAGCGCTACGCCCGGGCACCCCGCCGCGGGCTTTATCCTGTAATTGAATTATACTTTAGCGCGAATAATGCTTGTGATAAGAAATTATCGTTTGATAATTTCTTATACCGATAGCCGCAAGACGCTCGCGTTGTCGCCGCTTAAAAAAGCGGAGCGACCCATAAGGTCACTCCGCTACAGGCAAGCAGTTTAGCGAGCGTGTCCACCGCCCGCCGCCATGTGGGCCGCGTGCTCCAGCTGGTCGCTCACGGCCTCCCAGCTTTCGCGAGCCGCCTTCGTGGATCCCGGAAAGTTGATGACAAGCGCAGCCCCACGCTGCATGCACACGGCGCGCGAAAGCATGGCACGGCGCGTCTTGGTCATAGAGTATGCACGGATCGCCTCGGCAATACCCGGCACATCGCGGTCGCAGACGGCACGCGTCGCCTCGGGCGTCACGTCTCGCATCGAAAGCCCCGTGCCGCCGCAGGTGATGACCACGTTGGCCTGGCAATCGTCGGCCGCAGCCACAATGGCAGCACCGATCTCGTCAACATCGTCATGCACCACCGTATGCGAGGCAACCGTCCAGCCCTGCGCCGCGATGAGCTCCTCGAGTGCAGCGCCTGCCTCGTCCTGGGCAAGATCGCGCGTATCCGAGCACGTCACGATTGAAATCTTCAACTCCATAGCACTCCTCCTACAGCACGGTGCCCTCGGGCAGATCGACTCGGACGACATCCACGACGTCGCCCGGCTCAAGATCGCACGGACCCTCGTTGATGCGCAACAGGCAGTTCGCACGCTGCATGGTTCCGAGCAGCGCCGAGTTCTGGCTGTGCGCCTCGGTGACCGTAAGCTCACCCGTCTGCGCATCGCGCGCAACCGTGGCGCGATCATAGAAGCGTCGGTCCTGTCGCTTCTTCACGCCGTGGGTAAGAACCGCCTGCTGCACGGGACGCGCACCCTCGGCAAAGCCGCGCATCTTGCGAATCGCCGGGCGGGCGAGCATCTCAAAGCCCACATAGGCCGCCGCGGGGTTGCCCGAAAGCCCCAGATAGGGCTTGCCGCCGAGCAGGCCAAACGTAATGGCCTTGCCGGGACGCAACGAAATGCGATCGAACAGCACCTCGCCCTCGCGCCGAACCAGCGCCGTCACGTAGTCGTAGTCGCCAGCCGAGGCGCCGCCGCTCGTAATGACAAAATCGCACTCTTGCGCGGCGCGGTGCACCAGCTCGGCAATCGCCCGCTCGTCGTCGGGCGCAATGCCGTAGAACACCGGGTCGGCCCCAGCATCGAGTGCCTCGGCCATTAACGCCGAGGAATTGGAATCGCGAATCTGCCCACGCGCCGGCAGTTGGCCGGGCGCGACCAGCTCCGTGCCCAGCGAGATAATGCCCACACGCGGCGCGGCATGCACCTTCACGCTCGCATACCCGGCGCTCGCCAACAAGCCGGCGCCCGCCGGAGCCACGACCTCGCCGGCGTGCATCACAACATCGCCGGCATGGGCCTCCTCGGCGGCAGAGCGAACGTTCTCCCCTACCTTGGCAGGCACCGAGAACCTCACACGCGAACCCTCGTTGCCGTCACCGACGAGCACATCGACGATCTCATACTTCACCACGGCATCGGCACCTTCGGGTACCGGCGCGCCCGTCATGATGCGGACCGTCTCGCCCGCGCCGATTGTGCCCTCAAACACATGGCCCGCAGCCTCGTGTCCGATAACGTCGAGCGTCACCGGCGCCTCGCCAGATGCCTGCGCCAAGTCCGACGAGCGCACGGCATATCCGTCCATAGCGCTGTTGGCATACGGCGAGATGTCGATATCGGCCACCGTATCCTCTGCCAAGGGAAGACCGGCGGCCTGCCACACGGGAACCTCGACGACTTCGGTGCGATTCACGTGCGACAAGACGATCGCCTGCGCGTCCTCCAACGGAATGAGTTTCTCAGCCATATACACCTCTAGCATGCTGCGGCGCGCAACAAAAGCGCCGATTCTTTATGTTTCTCTCAGTATAATCCCTCGACGCGCGACCGCGACTTGGCCTGTACCCGCAAATACATCTGTCGGCCGCAAGCCGCGAAACAAAACCAAAACCAACCCACCGGCTCGTCGCGTTTACCGCGTTTTATAATGCTCGTGTTGCAACCCAAAAGAGGAACGTATGACTTTTACCGACAAACCCGAAAGCGCAAACGAAGCGCAGGATCATTCTCAGTCGCTCGACGACGGCGGCTTTTTCTCCCTGAACGACGTCATCATGGCCGGCAGGCATCAGCTCACCCGCTCCGAGCATCTCTTGGCCGCCGACACGCGCCGCAACGCCCGCAACCTACTCGCGAGCGCCAAGTTGCTCACACTCGTCGTCATCGTCTCGCTCGCCATGGGCGTTGCCGCCTGGGCGTTTTTGACCTCGCTGAATATCGCGACCGACTATCGCGAGCACCATGCATGGGTCTACGCCTTGCTTCCCGTTGTGGGCGTTGCCACCGCATGGGTGTACAAAAACCACGGCCTTGCCGCCAAACGCGGTAACAACCTGGTCATCGACTCCGCTCTGGGCACACGCCTCATCCATATGCGCATGGCCGTTCTCACCTTCGTCTGCTCCACGCTCACGCACCTAACGGGCGGATCTGCCGGTCGCGAGGGGGCCGCGGTGCAGATTGGCGGCACCATCGCCAGCAACATCTCGAACCTCGCCCACCTCAAAAAACATGACCACCACGACCTCATGCTCGCCGGCATCTCGTCGGCCTTTGGCGCCGTATTCGGCTCGCCCCTTGCTGGAGCTTTCTTTGGCATGGAGATGTGCTTTATCGGCAAGATCGACTACACCGCGGGCATCTACTGCCTGGTCGCCTCGTTTACCGGCTACTTTACGTCACTTGCCTTGGGAACCGAGTACGAGGCGAATGTCATCGCCAGCGTTCCCAACATGACACCACGGACGGTTGTCATCGTTGTTATCAGCGCCATTATCTTCGGTCTGACGGCACGCCTCTTTGCCTGGTCGGTTCGAACCGTCAAAAGCCTTTACGGTCGCTTTATCACCAATTACCTTACTCGCGCACTCGTGGGCGCACTCGTGGTTTTGGCCGCCTATGCCCTCCTTGACGCCTGGGACTACGCCGGCCTTTCCACGTGGCTTTCCAGCGCCGGATTTGCAGGCAACGCCACCCTGGCGGACGCAGCCATCAAGTTGGTCGTCACAGCGCTTACCCTGGGCGCGGGCTTCCAAGGCGGCGAGGTCACGCCCCTGTTTGGCATCGGTGCGGCACTCGGTGGCTGGATCGGTTGCCTTACCGGGCTTGACCCCAGTTTTCTGGCGGCTCTCGGCATGCTCGGCGTGTTCTGCGCCGGCCTCAACGTGCCCATCACCACCTGCATGATGGCCATCGACCTGTTCCACGGCACGGCCGCCGGGTTCTTTGTCATCGTGGCCTTTATCAGCTACCTAACCGGCGGACACCGCGGCGTGTACCCCGCCCAGCGCATCATCTCACCCAAGCGCCGCTCGCTTATTGTGGATGAGGGAGGTACGGTAGCGGATGCTATCGAGCGCCACAACGACCTGATAGAGTAGATGTAATAATCGCCGTGCAGCCACAATCGGGGCTAATTCGACCTGAGCGCGACCGCACTGTCATGTCACACGCCGGGAGTCGCCCCATGCACGCAACTGATTTTGGTCGCACGCTCATCATCGCCAACCCAGCCGCCCAGTCGGGTGCGGCACGCGAAGTTGCCGAGCGCCTGCAACGCTTTTTGGACATGACTGCACGCGCATCCCAGTTTGACCTGGTGTTGACCGAGCGTATGGGACACGCCAAGGAGCTGGCCGCACAGGCTCAGGGCTATCGCACCGTTATCGCACTCGGCGGCGACGGCGTGATTCACGAGGTCGTCAACGGGCTTATGACGCAAAAGGAGGACGCCCGCCCCGCTCTTGCCGTCCTGCCCGTGGGCTCCGGCAACGATTTTGCCCAGACGCTCGGCATCGACGATTTCTCCGGCAAGGATTTTGGCGCGCTGCTCACCTGCGAGCTGCAGCGTCAGGATATCGGGCGCATTCGCTCGTGGAGCCCTGCGAGCGGCAGCGGCGAGGCTACCGTTGAGTACTACGACCAGACGCTCTCGGTCGGCATCGATGCTGCCATCGGCCTTAGCACCACCGAGCTGCGCAAAAAGACCGGCTTGACGGGCGCGCCGCTCTACACCCTCTCGGGACTTGAGCAGTTTGGCCTACGCTATCGCAACTATCCTATGACAGTCAGCTTTGACGGCGCGCCCGCCGAGCGCGTGAGGGCGATCATCATGGCGATTCAGCTTGGTCCTACCTATGGCTCGGGCTATCGCATCTGCCCCGATGCCGACCCCTGCGACGGCATGCTCGACGTCTGCTACGCCTGCGGCCCCGTCCCTCGCGCGGTAGCCCTGCCTATGTTCCTTTCGGCCAAGGACGGCCACCATACCAAGTTGCCACCGGTTCGCATGCGCCGCTGCCGCCATGCCGAGCTAACTTTTGAGGAGCCCGACTACCCCATCCAGGCCGACGGCGAGCCCATCGTCGCCTCGCGCATCGAAGTCGACATCCTACCCGGCGCCCTCCAAGTCTGGCACCCAACCCGCTAACCCCACCTAAGTTGCGGTGAAATAGGGACTGTTTATGCAGTTAAAGCCGCGAAACAGTCCCTATTTCACCGCAACTTATTGAGAAGATCATTCCTCCCCGCCCGGCTTGCGACGGTTAGCCTTTTTAATCGCATTGAAGTGCTTGTCGTTGAGCCTGCGCTGGCGCGATCGCTGGGGCACTTTGGTCTTGACGCGACGGCGCGGCGGACGGCCACGACGCTCAAGCTCTGCACGCAGCTTACGCAGGCAGCTCGCGCGATTCTGAAACTGACTACGGCTCTCGCGCGCCGTCACGGTAATTCCCGAAGGGATATGTTTCATACGCACCGCCGAGTCCGTCGTGTTCACACCCTGGCCGCCCGGGCCCGTCGCACGAAACACCTGAACCTCGCAGTCGCGTGCCAACCCCTCAACCGACATCTCGGCATAGCGCGCATACTCGCGCCATCCCATCTTGTTCTCATCCATATCAACACCTCCCCTCATACAAAAAATGTGACAAAGGGACAGTCCCTTTGTCACATCGCATACCAATCGCTTGTGTTGCGCGCTTAAGCGAAGGTGATCTCGCCGGTATCGCAGTCCATATCGGCGATACGGGCCAGGCTCTCAACGCGGAAGCCGCGCTCGCGGAGCTTATCGCCACCGCCTTGGAAGCCCTTCTCCACCGCGATGCCAATGCCGGCAACCTCGGCACCCGCAGCCTCGCAGATCTTGATAAGACCCTCGAGTGCGCAGCCGTTGGCCAGGAAGTCGTCGATAATCAGGACCTTGTCGACCTCGGACAGGAAGCGCTTGCCAACGATGACCGGGTACTCCTTCTGCTTGGTAAAGGAGTAGATGGTCGTGGCATACTGCTCGCCATCGAGGTTGATGGACTGTGCCTTCTTAGCAAAGACCACCGGTACGCCGCCAAAATGCTGAGCTGCGATGCAAGCCATGCCAATGCCCGAAGCCTCAATCGTCAGGATCTTGTTGATCTCGACATCCTTGAACAGACGGGCCCACTCGGCGCCCATGTGGTCGAACAGCTCAACGTCGCACTGGTGGTTGAGGAAGGCATCAACCTTAAGGACGTTACCGGCCTTTACGATGCCGTCATGGCGAATACGATCCTCAAGCTCCTGCATGGCGCAACCCCTTCTCGCGGCAACGATACCGCGCGATTAATAAACGTTGTTCGATAGTCTACCACGGACCGACCCCCGCCCGCCCCACAAGCCGCATCGCACCACAAACCAGTCTTTTTGGGACGGCGCGAATCGTGGCAGACAGCCTCCCAACACGCTAATGGCGGGCGCGCATCTTCACCAAACGCACCATGGCAAGCGCAAAGCCCACAGCGGCCACAGCCATAAGCACGTAGAACACCGAGCGAAAGCCGAATAGGAACACATCCGGACGGCCTGCAACAAAACTGGTCACGGCCTCGCCCATCGCCACGCTCATCTGCCCATAAAGGATATGCGAACCTGCCGTAATACCCAGCGCCATGCCCGCATAGCGCGCCAAGCTGCCCAAGCTACCTGCAAAGCCAAGTGCCTCGCGCGGAGCCGAGCCCATGTACAGCGAGTTGTTGGGGCTCTGGAAAATCGACGTGCCGCACGACATAAACGCGACACAGCACACGATCACAGGGATGGAGGAATGCTCGTTGAGCGTGCTTACCGCAAAGAGACCGCATACGTACACACCCAGGCCGACCGCCGTGGGACCCTCGCAGCCAACACGGTCCGAAACCGTACCCGAAAGCGGGCCGATAAAGGCATTCACCATCGGCAGCGCCAAAAAGAGCAGTCCGGAAATATCGGAGCTAAAGCCATGGGCATCCTGGAAATAGAACGGCAGCACAAACTCAGATGCACCGATGCCGATGAACACGATAAGCATGCATGCCAAGTTAATCGTAAAAGCCGAACTCGCAAAGCAGCGACGCGCGGCCTCCGCCAGCGACATGGGGCGCTCGCCGGCCTCCGGCTTAACATGCGGCAGTGTGTAAAGCCCCACGATAAACGAGATGACGCCAATGGGCAGGTTGATGAGGAAGATGCTCTCCCAGGGAAAGCTTGCCACCAGCATGCCGCCCAGCACGGGGCCGCACGTCATGCCGAGGGCCACAAAGGTCGCGAGGATACCCATAGCACGACCGCGCTCGCGCGCCGGAAACGACTCGGTGATGATACCCATGTTGTTAGCCATGGCCGCCGCGCAACCGACGCCCTGAACGATGCGTGCCAGGATAAGAACTTCGAGCGAGGCCGAAAGGCCGCACAGCAGCGAGCCGACCGTAAAGACGATGACGCCCAGCTGGAATACGCCCACCTTGCCGCGCACGTCGCCCAGACGGCCAAACGGAAGCATAGCCACGCATGTCGCAAGCAGATACACCGAGCTCACCAGCTGGATGCGGTCGAGGCCCACGCCCAGCTCCTTTTGCATCACGGGCAGTGCCACGGTCACGACGGTCGAATCCAGACACGCCATAAACGTCATGATGAGCACGGTAAACAGAATCGCCCATTTGTTCTTGCCATGGGTATCGCCCTCTAGGGCAATGTGCTCGCGGCGCAGCTGCTCTGCGGTTTTCTCCATATCCATCCTTTCGAGTGGCGCAACACAAAAACGGGGCCCCAATCGCCTGCAAACAGCCGCGATTGGGGCCCCGCCTACGGAATCGGAACTATATGTCACCGGAACCCCAAGAGGCTCCGTCGCTTCATACGAGAAGCTAGCCTAGCACTGCTCGAGCGCCTGCTCAAGGTCGGCAATCAGATCGGCCGTGTCCTCGAGGCCGCACGACAGGCGCACCATGTCGGCGGAGATGCCGCAGGCGATGAGCTCCTCATCGTTCATCTGACGGTGCGTGGCGTTAGCGGGATGCAGGCAGCAGGTGCGAGCATCGGCCACATGCGTGGCGATCTGGGCGAGTTTAAGGCTCTTCATAAAGGTCTCGGCCGCCGCGCGACCACCGTTAAAGCCAAAGCTCACGACGCCGCAGGTACCGTTGGGCATGTACTTCTGAGCCAGGTCATAGTACTTATCGCCCTCCAGGCCCGGATAGCTCACAAAGCGCACCTTGGGATGGCTCTGCAGGAACTTAGCAACGGCCAGGCCGTTCTCACAATGACGCGGCATACGCACATGCAGGCTCTCGAGCGAGCTATTCAGGAAAAACGCCGCCTGCGGGTTCTGCATGGGGCCGAGGTCGCGCATGAGCTGAGCGGTTGCCTTGGTAATGAAGGCACCCTCGCGACCGAACTTCTCGGCATAGGTCACGCCGTGATAGCTCTCGTCGGGCGTGGTGAGACCCGGGAACTTGTCTGCATGGGCCATCCAGTCAAACTGGCCGTGGTCAACGATCACGCCGCCCAGGTAGGCCGCATGCCCATCCATGTACTTGGTGGTAGAGTGCGTGACGATGTCGGCGCCCCACTCAAAGGGACGGCACATCACGGGCGTCGGGAAGGTGTTGTCGACCATCAGCTGCACGCCGTGGTCATGCGCGGCCTTGGCAAAGCGCTCAATATCGAGCACGGCAAGGGCGGGGTTGGCAATCGTCTCGCCAAAGACGAGCTTGGTATTGGGCTCAAAGGCTGCCTCCAGCTCCTCATCGGTGCAGTCGGGGGCGACAAACGTGCAAGTCACGCCCATGCGGCCCATGGTGTGGGCGAGCAGGTTATACGTACCGCCGTAGATAGCAGAGCTCGCGACCACGTGATCACCGGCACCGGCCACGTTAAAGATCGCGAGGAAGTTCGCGGCCATGCCCGAACTCGTGAGCATCGCAGCGGTGCCGCCCTCCATCTCGCAGATCTTGGCGGCGACCAGATCGCACGTGGGATTCTGCAGACGGCTGTAGAAGTAGCCCGACTCCTCCAGGTCAAACAGCTTGCCCATGTGCTCGGACGTGTCGTATTTCCACGTGGTGGACTGGTAGATGGGCACCTGGCGCGGCTCCGCATCGCCCGGATGATAGCCGCCCTGAACGCACGTGGTACCGATAGTCTGCTCGCACATATCCAACTCCCTTACTTGGGTTTTGTTTTATTCGGTTCACAATACCGCTACCCCGCACCCCTCTCAACCCATCCCGCCGATAGGTTATGGGACAAATTAATCAGGTTTATTTGTCCCAAATCTTAAGAAAGTGTTCGATGGCGAAAAACAATGAGATATGCACTGCGGTCTCGATAAGCGAATGCGCCAGCAAGGGTACCATAGGCGGGTACACCGCAATCAAGGAGACACCGATGAAGCAGATTGATACCACTCAGCTCAACACTGCCACCTGCCAGGCTCAGGCTGCCGAATACCACGCCAGCAGCTTTAACTGCGCGCAGGCCGTCGCCTGCACGCTCGCGCCCGCCGTCGGGCTCGACCCCCAGGTCGCCTTTACCCTCACCGAGGGCTTTGGCGCCGGCATGGGCGGCATGACCGAAACTTGCGGCGCCATCTCGGGCGCCGTGGCCATCATGGGCTTTGTAATGAGCGATGGCATGGAAAACCCCAAGACCAAGGGCCAGACCTACAAACTGTCGCGCGAGATCGCCAAACGTTTTGGCGAGAAGAACACGACGACCGTCTGCGGCACGCTCAAGGGCGTCGGATCGGATAAGGGTCCGCTCCGCAGCTGCCCCGGTTGCATCGACGATGCCGTCGAAATCGCCTGCGATGTACTAAAGCAGCTCGCCGAGTAAACGGCAGCGACATAAAACGACAGCCGGCGCGCTTGGGATTCATCCAAATGCACGACGGCCGTCGTCGTTAGAACTCAGCAAACTCGGGAGCGCTGACCTCAATCTCCTCGCGCCCCGCCATAAGCTCGCGCATCTTAGCGCAAAACGGCTCTTGCTCCCCCGCTTTAAACACCAAGTGAAGTGTCACAGCATCCGCGTAATCGGTATCCGAAACCTTGGCACCCGAATCCTGCGCCAAGCGAAGCACCTGCTCATACTGTGGATAGGCCACATGCACATCAACCGGCACGACGCTCGTCATCTCGACGATCTGCCCGGCCTCCTGAGCCGCGGCCACCGCCGCCTGCGTCGCCGCGGTATAGGCGCGCACCAAACCACCAGGCCCCAACAGCGTGCCACCAAAATAGCGTGTCACTACGCAGCAAACATTTTTGAGCCCCGCACCGCGCAGCACCTCGAGCGTCGGCATACCACTCGTGCGGCTCGGTTCACCATCATCGCTCTGGCGCTCGCGTCCATCGACCAAAATCCACGCGGGAACATTGTGTCGAGCGTCATAATGACGCTTGCGAACCATCTCGATAAAGGCATTCGCCTCGTCCTCGGACTCAATATGGACCAGCTGGGCAATAAACCGGCTCTTGCGGTCCACAAACTCGCCCGAAACCTCAATATTCGATTGCAGAGTAAAATAGCTGTCCAACAAAGCCCCTCAACAAAATAAAGCGCAGCAACAAACAGCCTCAATAATACGATAACCCTAGTAAAAAGAATGGCAACGCCGATGATTCCGTCAACGAAAGCGAGAACCCGTCAGCGCGAGCAAGGTGCCTTGAAAGCCGAGGGCATTGACCTTATGGTCATGCCCGAAGGTTTGAAAGGCAGATTGCCGCGCTGACGGGTTCGCAGCGTCAACAAAGTGCCGAGTGGGCCGATAAGCCGGGTTCTGTCGTGAACGGTCATTTATCTTGTCTGCACGTTACCGTGCAGCTCCACGCACGCTACCCGAACGCGGACCGGGCCGGCCCATAGCGTTCCTATTCGCGCTTGCTCCGGATGGGGCTTGCCAAGCCGCCGTGTTGCCACGACGCTGGTGGTCTCTTACACCACCGTTTCAGCTTTTCCCTTTACGCCTTGCGACGCAGGTGGGAGTCTTCTTTTCTGCGGCGCTTTCCGTCGGATCACTCCGCCCGGCCGTTAGCCGGCATCCCGCCCTCTGGAGCCCGGACTTTCCTCACGCGTACCGCAAGCAGTACATCGCGCGACCGTCTGGCCCACTCAGCAGTGCAAGAGTGTAGCACACCGCCGCCACAGGCAACGGCACAACACAAGCGCTCGACACGATAAACCAAGAAGCGCCCATGCGCTACAATAATCCCGTCGATGGGCAACGTTGTCAGTCGAGACGCGACCGCGCTCCGCACCCCTCCGTCTACTCGGTGCGTTCCCGCCTCCTCCCCGAGGCGGGATGTCGGCTTTTTCATGCACCGACAATTCAATAGCCTGTGGACAGCCCGGCAGCATTGCGCATCTCGGTGCCAAATGCAAAAAGGGACCCGTCCATTACGGACGGATCCCTTAAAACAAGTGATCGTCAAACCGATTTACTCGGCGTCAGTCTCCTCGTCCTTCTTCTCGGAAGGCAGCGGGGTAACCTCGATCTCGACGCCCAGAGTCTCAGCAGCGGACTTCATGGACAGGGAGATACGACGACGGTCGAGGTCGATCTCCATGACCTTGACCTGAACCTTGTCGCCCACGTGGGTGACCTGAGAAGGCTGATCGACGTGCTTGTTGGCCATCTCGGAGATGTGCACCAGGCCCTCGATGCCCTCGCCCAGATCGACGAAAGCGCCGAACGGGACAAGCTTGGTCACAGTGCCCTCGACGATAGCGCCGACGGGATACTTCTTGACCAGTGCGCGCCACGGATCCTCGGTGGTCTGCTTGAGACCCAGGGAGATGCGCTCGCGGTTGAGATCGACGTCGAGAACCTCGACCTCGACCTCCTGGCCGACCTTGACAACCTCGGAAGGATGGTTGACGTGGTTCCAGGAGAGCTCGGAGATGTGGATGAGGCCGTCGATACCGCCGAGGTCGACGAAGGCGCCGAAGTCGACGATGGAGGAAACGGTGCCCTGGAGACGCATGCCAGACTTGAGCTTGGACAGGATCTCGGAGCGCTCGGCCTTACGGGACTCCTCGAGCACGACGCGACGGGAGAGGACAACGTTGTTGCGGTTGCGGTCCATCTCGATGACGCGGGCCTCGATGCGGGTGCCCATGTAGGAGGTGAGGTCCTTGACGCGACGGAGGTCGACGAGGGAAGCGGGCAGGAAGCCACGCAGGCCGATGTCGAGGATCAGGCCGCCCTTGACAACCTCGATAACCTCGCCCTCGACGTTCTCGCCGGAGTTGAACTTCTCCTCGATGCGGTTCCAAGCACGCTCGTACTCGGCACGCTTCTTGGACAGGACCAGACGACCGTCCTTGTCCTCCTTCTGGAGAACCAGAGCCTCGATGGGATCACCGAGTGCAACGATGTCTGCAGGGTTAGCGTCCTTGCGGATGGACAGCTCGCGGACCGGGATAACGCCCTCGGACTTGAATCCGATGTCAACGAGCACCTCGTCATGCTCGATCTTAACGACAGTGCCGTTAACGAGATCGCCCTCATCAAAGTCGGTAATCGTACCGTCGATGAGGTTGTTCATCTCCTCCTCGTTGACATCGTCAAGAGAGAAAATGGACGAGTTCTGAATCTCACTCAAAGGTGGACCCCTTTCGAACTACGGGGCCCCGATTGCTAGGACCTACAGAAGGGTGCGACAAGCACACAACGTTTAGGAACACTCGGGAGCCGACAGATACTAATGTGACGCTTATGCAATCACGTTCGTATAGGTTACGGGGAAATGAGTTCGATTTCAAGCGTGAACTGCCATTTTTTACTCGTATGGAGACTTTTTCGCAATCTTGTGAACGACTGTCTCCACAAGCTGACGATAAGCAGTTGGGCATACGGCTTTGGAGTAAAGTATCCCAAGCCAACGATTCTGGAACGATTTTTCGAGAAAGGTGCCCGCGTGCTCAAAGCAGTCGTTTTCGATATGGACGAAACGCTTCTTAGCATCAACCTCAACGCGTTCATCCTTCGATATTTTAAGGATGTCTCTTCGATGCTCGCGGATATCGGGCGCCGCAGCCGCGGTGGCACGATGGCACGCCTCGGCACCATCCTGGTCGACCTCAACGCCAATCGCCGCAGCAGCACGGACAATCGCACCAATCTTGAGTTTTACCAAGAAGAGGTCGAGCGCCGATGCGGCATTTGCCTCTCGGACCCACTTATCTACGAGGCGTTTACCTACTACGACCGCGAAGTTCTTCCGTACAAGAATGACGAACTCATCAACGCCCATGCCATGCCGGGCGCACACGCCGCGCTTCAGACCGTACAGGACGCAGGGCTGCGCTGCGCGCTCTTTACCAACCCCAGCTTTCCGCAGGGGGCCATCGAGTGCCGCATGGGTTGGGGCGACCTGGCCGACGCCCCCTTTGAGCTCGTCACGCACATGGGAAACGCCACCCGCTGCAAGCCTGATGCCACCTACTATCTAGAGCAGCTTCAGGTGATGGGACTCGAACCGCACGAGGTCCTTATGGTGGGCAACGATCCCAAACGCGACTTCCCTAGTCCCGCCTGCGGCATTCAGACTGCCTATGTAGGCCAGGGCAAGCCCAACCGAGTCACCTGGCGCGGAACCATGGAAGGCTTCGCCCGCGACTTTAACGCCGTAGTAGAAGCCTTCTACGAACACCAAGTAGCCGACGAACTGTCCTAGCACACTTGGGTTTTGCCGATCATGATGTTGAGGATCTCGACATCGGTATCTTTCATGCCCACACGGCCTACGTAGCCCATACTGGCGATTGTCTGCTCAACGGTATCTTGGATCAGGCCCTCGCCGGCGCGGAAGCCGCGACCCTGCATGGCCATATCATGGCCCAGAATCGCTGCATCGACGGCAGCCGAGATCTTGGCGGCACAGCTCGCCTTGGCGCCGTCGCACACGATGCCGCCCACGTTACCGAGCGTATTCGAGACCGTCGCGCCAATCTGCTCGCGCGTGCCACCGCACAGCCAGGTAATCGCAGCGCCGGCGCCGCACGCGGCGCAAATAGCACCGCAAAACGCCGAAAGCGCACCAATATAGCTCTTGATATGCACGGCGATAAGATCGGACAGCATCACGGCGCGCACCAGACGCTCGTGGTCGCAACGCAGGTACTCGGCATACTCCATGACGGGCAATGCGCAGGTAATGCCTTGATTGCCCGAGCCGCACACAATGGCGACCGGCAGCGCGCAACCGTTCATGCGGGCGTCGGACCCGGCGGCCGCACGGGCACGGGCACGGCAGGCGACGTCATCGGCACGAGCACCTAGCAGCGTACGACCCACCTCGGCGCCCCAAGCGTGCGCAAGGCCCTCGGCACTGATTGCGCCATTCAGCTCAATCTGACGCTCAACGGCAGCGCGGGCGCCCTCAATGTCACCGTCCTCGATAAAGTCGATGATGGAATCAATGGACATGGGCGTATCGGCGTTATCTGCCGCACGCTCGGCCACCACGCGCTCGGCGCAGGCGGCGCACTCCCCCGCCGACTTGCCGCATACCGGAATACCATCGAGCGTATGGCACGTGACATTAGTGTGGTGATCGGTAATCTCGACGACCGCGGTATGGCCCCCGGCCGTCGCAGTCACCTTGATGTAGAGGTTGGGCACACCCTCGACAAGCGACACATCGCAGTAGCCAGCGTCGGCGAGGAGCTCGGCCACACGAGCGCGGTCTTCATCGTTAACGCTCTCGAGCACCTCGAGCGCGCTCTTGGCGTCACCGCCCACGGCGCCCAGCACGGCCGCGGCCTCAATACCGTGCATACCGCCCGAGTTGGGCACGGTCACGCTCTTAACGTTCTTGATTATGTTACCCGAGCAGGCAACATCCATATGATCGGGTTCGCAACCGAGCGTCTGGCTCGCCAGCGCCGCTGCATAGGCAACGGCAATGGGCTCGGTGCAGCCGAGTGCACAGACAAGCTCGCGGTTCAAAACATCGCAAAACGCGGCATCACGGATGGAATCGGTAGGCATAGGTATCTCCTGCTTGCATAACGGGCTGGACTCTCAAAAAAGTTAGCTCCTTTATTTGATAACAATGCATCAAAAACCGCAACCACGGTTCCGGCGGACGGCGCTCAAGCACAAACTGGCGGCATTCATTCATGAAAAGCAGGTCTTGTTGCATGCTAAAGCGTTTGACCAAAAAACGCCCGAGCGTTTACACAAAAGTCGCGCTATCATGCAGTCGAACGCGGTAAAACCTTTAGCAATTCCGCCGCACGGACCAGAGAGGAACCACTCATGAAGATCGGTATCGGTAACGACCACGCCGCCGTCGAGCTCAAGAACATCATTTCCGAGCACCTGAAGGAGCGCGGCTGCGAGGTCGTGAACTATGGCACCGACACCTCCGAGAGCTTCGACTACCCCATCGCCGGTTACAAGGTGGGCAAGGCCGTGGCCAACGGTGACGTCGACCTGGGTATCTTGATCTGCGGTACCGGCGTCGGGATTAGCCTGGCTGCCAACAAGGTCGAGGGCGTACGCGCCGTCGTGTGCTCCGAGCCCTTCAGCGCCAAGCTCTCCCGTATGCACAACAACACCAACGTGCTGGCCTTTGGCGCCCGCGTCGTGGGCTCCGAGCTCGCCAAGATGATTGTCGACGAATGGCTCGACGCCGAGTTTGAGGGCGGCCGCCACGAGCGTCGCGTCAATCTCCTCAACGAGATCGACCAGACCCGCGGACTAAAGATTGTCGACGAGGCCTAAAGACTTACAAAGCCATACGCTAGCGCCAGCCCCCGCCCGGAAGAAACATCCGGACGGGGCTCTTTAGTAGTTTTCTATGCGTTTACCAAAAATCTACCGGAATAAAAGGGCGCCGCGGTTGGAATTCCGCGGCGCCCAAGCCACACGCTAACAGCTTTAAGGAGTCAAAGCTGGTTTAGTCAAAGAAGCGCTTGATCTCGATCTCGGCGTTCTCCAGGCAGTCGGAGCCGTGGATCACGTTGGCGTTGACATCGACAGCGAAGTCGCCGCGAATGGTGCCGGGCGCAGCATCAAGCGGGTTGGTAGCGCCCATAAGGGTGCGCATCTTGGAAACAGCGGAGAGACCGGAAACGACCATCTTGACGACCGGACCGCTCGTCATAAAGTCGCAGAGACCGCCAAAGAAGGGCTTGTCGGCCAGATGGGCGTAGTGCTCCTCGACGGTAGCGCGCTCGAGCGTGGTCATCTCCATGCGCTCGATGACAAGGCCGCTACGCTCAATACGAGCAACGATCTCGCCGATCTTGCGATCGCGCACCGCGTCGGGCTTAATCATGATGAAGGTCTTCTCGATAGCCATAAGGTAGCCTTTCAAGTAGGTTCGCGCGTGCCCAAGTCCCATTCCGGCACCCGCCTGTACTGCATCGTAACAGAGTTTTAGCTGCAGTTAAACAAAAAGCTGTTTATTGAAACGCTGCAATTTATTAAAGCGCTCCATATATGTCACTTCTGTTTCGAAGCCCGATTAGAGTACCATCCGACCGCTCATCAACCACATGGAACAGAGCGGGCGGTCGGTTGCCACCCGCGAACGTACCCCCTTCACAACCTGCCCAAAGGTCCTACAGAAGTTCTCGACAAGCCCCTCCCCCATAGCAGCAAAATAGGGGCGCCCGCATCAGCAGACGCCCGTAAAGCTAAAACGATTTATCAATAAATGGACAATACGTCTTCAGCCAAACCTCTACTTTGCCCCGTGGCCCATCTCGACGACCTTGGATAACGAGCCAAACACACCCTCATCGGCCGCGAGCTGCGCCTCGGCGCTTCCCAACTGCACGGCAACGGCAGCAGGGGCGGTACCACCCTCGGTCGTGCGCGCGGCGACAATCGACGGGATGTCGAGTGCCTCGGTAATGTCGCGCTCAAAGAGCGGACTTGCCTCCTGAAACACCTCAAACGGCAGGTCCTCAAGATTGCTGCCGCGCTTCTCACACATCAGGACAAGATGACCCACCACGGCATGTGCCTCGCGGAACGGCAGGCCGCGCTTTGCCAGGTAATCGGCAACATCAGTGGCTGCCAAGTGGCCCACACCACACTCGCGCGCCATGGCGTCCTCGTTGACAGTCCAGGTCGAGATCATGCCGGCCATAACCGACAGGCACTGCATGAGCGTGTGAGCGGTATCGAGCGCGCCCTCCTTGTCCTCCTGCAAGTCCTTGTTATAAGCGAGCGGCAGGCCCTTCATGGTCACAAGCAGCTGCACCAGGTTGCCATAGACTCGGCCACTCTTGCCGCGGATAAGCTCGGCAAAGTCGGGGTTCTTCTTCTGCGGCATGATGGACGAGCCGGTGGAATACGAGTCGGAAAGCGTGATAAAGCCGAATTCGGAGCTCGACCACACCACGATCTCCTCGGAAAGACGCGACAGGTGCATGGCCATGACGGAGCCGGCGTAATGCAAATCGAGCAGGAAATCACGGTCGGAAACCGCATCGAGCGAGTTGGGAATCACACCCGCAAAGCCAAGCTCGGCAGCTGTCATCTGGCGATCGAGCGGATAGCTCGTACCGGCAAGAGCGGCAGCACCCAGCGGGCAGTTGTCAGCGGCATCAAAGGCAGCCTTCAGGCGTGTAAAGTCGCGCGCGAACATCCAGGAATACGCCAGCAGATGATGCGACAGCAGCACGGGCTGAGCATGCTGCATGTGCGTGTAGCCCGGCAGAATCACCTTGTCGTACTTCTTGGCCGCATCCACCAGCACATGGCGCAGCTCAAGATTGGCCTCCATGAGTTCCTTGGCCAGCGCCTTGACGCCCAGACGCGTATCGGTCGCCACCTGGTCGTTGCGCGAACGCCCGGTATGCAAGCGCTTACCGGCCTCGCCGATGCGGCGCGTCAGCTCGCTCTCGATGGACATATGAATGTCCTCATCGTTGATATCGAAGGTGAAGTTGCCGGCATCGATATCCTGTTCGATTCCGGTCAGGCCCTCGGCAATCGCCTGCTCGTCCTCGGCACTGATGATGCCCTGGGCCGCCAGCATCTTGGCATGCGCCTTAGAACCGGCGATATCCTGCTTATAGAGATGTTTGTCAACCGGCAGCGACGCGCCAAACTCCTGCGTGACCTCGGCCACTCCCGCCTCAAAACGACCGCCCCAAAGAGCCATGGAACCGTCCCCTTTCTCCAAATACCAAAACAAGCGCCCAAAGCAATGAGCCATGTCGCTAAAGCGATTTTTCAACCGCAAGTTTTACACATTCCCCACCGTGCACGGGGCCATGTAGCTAATATGCAAAGAAGTGACGCACGAGGCACTTGGTGCCCAACGTCTCCCTCCGGATGTTGCCTTGCGAACCATCGATCCAGGCCTTCAGGCTCATAGGAACATCCTCGACCTTTGCAGCATCGAACTCGGGCGCGAGGGCAAGCAAGGCATGCGCGATAGCGTTGAACATAATGGATACTCCTCATATATATAGGCACAGAGCCGCCAAATTGATAGAAGGAGCCCCGCTGGACAACCCCGGCGGGGCTCGGACTCAGCCGTAGACGCGGCATCATTTATGCGGGCGGAACGTAGGGGCCACCGATGTTAAGAAGTGTCAGCAAGCATAACGAAAGGTAGGGACCCCGTGCGCCCGTTATGTATCACGCGGATGGGCCGCGCGGATACCAAGGGAAGGAGGCGCTAGGCCTGGGCGGCAGCGGAGCTGGGACCCTGGACCTTTGCCCACGTCTTGAGCGACAGCGTATCGATCTCGATAAAGCCGGCGCTGGCCTTCTCGTCAAACGTGGTGTCGCGGTCGTAGGTAGCCAGACCGTAGTCATACAGGCTAAACGGGCTCTTGCGACCGACGACATGGCAGTTGCCCTTAAAGAACTTCAGACGGACGGTACCGGTCACGAACTTCTGGGTATCGGCCATAAAGGCATCGAGCGCGTTCTTGAGCGGGCTGTACCACTGGCCGTTGTACACGGCGGTGGCCCAATCCTGCTCGAGCTTGATCTTGGTCTTGAGCAGGTCGCCCTCGACGCAAATGTCCTCAAGTGCCTTGTGGGCGGTGATGAGCGTCAGGGCGCCGGGAACCTCATAGCACTCACGGCTCTTGAGGCCCACCAGACGATCCTCGACCAGGTCGAGACGGCCAAAGCCGTTGTCACCAGAGATCTTGTTGAGGGCGATGACGATCTCGGAGAGCTTCATCTTCTTGCCGTCGACGGCGACGGGCTTGCCGGCCTCAAACTCAATCTCGGTATACGTCGGGGTGTCGGGCGCGTCCTCGGGGTTCTTGGTCATAACCCAGGCGTCATCGAGCGGCTCGTTCCAGGGATCCTCCAGGTGACCGCACTCAATGGCGCGACCCCACAGGTTGTCGTCGATGGAGTAGGGGTTGTCGTTGGCGCCCTCGGGAACCGGCACGTTGTGGGCGTGAGCATAGGCAACCTCATCGGGACGGCACTTCAGATCCCACTCGCGAACCGGGGCGATAACCTTAAGCTCGGGGTCGAGGGCCTTGACGGCAGCCTCAAAACGAACCTGGTCGTTACCCTTGCCGGTGCAGCCGTGGGCGACGTAGGTCGCGCCAAACTCGTGAGCGACCTCGACAAGCTTCTTGGCGAGCAGCGGGCGAGACAGCGCGGAGAGCAGCGGGTACTTGTTCTCGTACATGGAGTTTGCGGCGATGGCCTTAGTCAGGAACTCATCGGAGAACTCGTCGCGCAGGTCGAGCACCTGGCAATCGAGAACGCCCAGGTCAAGCGCCTTCTGCTTCTTGGCATCCAAGCCGGTCTCCTCCTGGCCCACGTTGCCGCAGACGCAAACGACATCGAGATTCTTCTCGTCCTGGAGCCACTTGACACATACGGATGTATCAAGACCACCGGAATATGCGAGAACGACTTTTTCCTTGCTCATGGCTGTTTCCTTTCGCCCTTGGTAGCTAGTTAGAACATCGGTCAGTTGCAAGTCATTTCGAGGTCAAAAAACCGTGCAATATCAGGTTAAATAGCAAAAAGCGGCACAGCATGCCCTAGAAACATGCAGCAATGTCGTGCTAAAACCCAACGACCTCAAAATGACTCTGTTGGGGCATTTAGCCCCATGCGGACAGAGACGATTGTTATCGTCGTCGGGAAATTGCGCGCTGGCGTCGGATGGCATTGTCTGCAGTAGTGATAATCTTTACGAACTGCATCTGCCTCTCCTTTCACCTATCGCCGGGCGCAATTCTAATATCGTAAACGGTACCTTTTCCTCGGTAAGCGGTTGTTTTTCCGTCTCCGTTTTCGATGGTCGCTATATTACGCTAAAGTGCCTGCTGTACAAGCGACAAATTCAAATTTCTGAAAAGTTTTTTCATTACTTTGTGAATGATGATGCAAATATGCGCCAATCCTGCGAAAATACGCCCGACTATCAAGTAGAGGGTCAATCACCCGAAACATTCTGGAAACCGAAAGGCGCGTTTTATGCAGACTTACGAATCAGACGCCAACATCGGCAACATTAAGATTCTCGCTGTCGATATGGACAAGACGTTACTGACCGACGAGCGCGTGCTGCCTCAAGGCCTCGACGAGCGCCTGGACAAGCTCGCCGAGGCTGGCATCGTGTTCTGCCCCGCCAGCGGACGCCCCGCCCCCAAACTCGAGGAGATGTTTGAGGACATCAAGAGCCGCATCGCTTTTTGCCCCGATAACGGCGCGTGCGTTATCTACCGCGGCAACTATATCTATAAGAGCACTATCGACGTGGCGCTGTATCAGCAGGTCTTGAGCCGCGCCTCGGAGGATTCGCGCGCTGTCCCCGTCCTGTGCTGCTTCGACGAGTTCTATGTACTTGCCCGCGATCATCAATACCACGACGAGATCAGCGTCTACTACAACACGATCAACTACGTCGATAGCTTTGAGGGCATTGACATCGAGTCTAACAAGATTTCGATCTTCTTCCCCGCCTACGATGCCGAGCCAGCGTTTCGCGAGGACTACAGCCCGGCATTCTCGGACCGACTCTATGTCACCAATGCTGGCCGCGAGTGGATCGACTTTATGAACCTGGGCGTCGACAAGGGGTCGGGCGTAGCACATCTCTGCGAGCGCCTGGGCATCGATATCGCCGACGCCGCTGCCGTGGGCGATACGTACAACGACATCCCCATGCTGGAGCGCGTCGGGCATAGCTTTATCGTGGACAATGCCGAGGAGCACATGAACGCGCATGCCAAATGGCGCATTCCGAGCAACAACGACGGGGGCGTACTGACGCTCATCGACGCCATCTTGGCGGCTCGTTAACGGGGCTCGTCGGACCCAGCCGGGCGCCAAGATGGCGTCTTGAGTGTCTAGATACTTAGCTGAAATGATTTGAGCAGAGGGGAGCTCCTTGTTGGGAGGGGCTCCCCTCTGTTTTGGTTACTGTGGGACAAATTAATCAGTAGTGTTTGTCCCAAATCTTAAGTATGTGGGGGCTTGCGTCTTGGGCGAGCTTGCCTTACGGAGTGCTTCCCTATTTCGCGTCGGCCCAGGTTATGCCGGTGCTGGCTTCGGCGATCAACGGTACGCGGAGGTCTACGACGTGTTCCATGACGTCGCGGACCATGGTGGTTAGGCGCTCGACTTCGTCGACGGGGCACTCAAAGTCCAGTTCGTCGTGTACCTGCAGGATCATGTGAGCGGCAAAGCCTTCTTCTTCCAGACGGCGGCTCACGCGGGCCATCGCAATCTTGATGATGTCGGCGGCGGTACCCTGCATGGGGTGGTTCATGGCCGTGCGCTCACCAAAGCCGCGGAGCTGCGGGTTTTTGGCCTTGAGCTCAGGAATATGGCGACGGCGGCCGTACATGGTCTCGGCGTAGCCCGTCTGCTTGGCACGTGCCACCACATTGTCGAGGAACGTGCGCACGCCCGGGTAGGCCTCGTAGTAACGGTCGATCATGTCGCGTGCCTCGGCCATCGAGATATGCAGCGACTGCGACAGGCCGTAGGCCTGCTGACCATACACGATGCCAAAGTTCACGGCCTTGGCGCGGCTGCGCAAGTCGGGCGTCACCTCGGACACCGGCACGCCAAACACGCGCGCGGCCGTCTCGGCATGGAAGTCCTCGCCCTCGTTAAAGGCGCGCACCAAGTGCTCGTCACCCGAAAGATGTGCCAGCAGACGCAGCTCGATCTGCGAGTAGTCCACCGCCAAAAAGACGCTTCCCTCGCCTGCCGAAAACGCCGTCTTGACAGTACGCCCCAGCTCCGAGCGAGTCGGAATATTTTGCAGATTGGGGTCGCTCGAAGACAGACGCCCCGTCGCCGTGATGGTCTGGTTGTACGTGGTGTGCACACGGCCGTCACCACGGCGCAGCGGGCCCAGGGTGTCCAGATAGGTGGATTTGATCTTAGACTTCTCACGCCAGTCCAAGATCAGACGCACGATTTCGTGGTCACGCGCAAGGTCGCTCAGCACCTTGGCGTTGGTCGAATAGTAGCCGCGCTTAGTCTTCTTGAGGCCCTTGGTCGGAAGCCCCATCACATCAAAGAGCACATGCGACAGCTGCATGGGACTGCCAATATTAAAGGTCTCATCACCCGCTAGGTCGCGAATGCTGCGCTCGACCTCGGTGATCTGGGTCGCCAGGCCCTCGGACAGATTACGCAGGCGGTCGGGATCCACGAGCATGCCCGCGCGCTCCATCTTGGCAAGCACCGGCACGAGCGGCATCTCGATGCCATCGAACACGTTGGCAGCGTTCTCACGGGCCATGCGGTCGCGCAGCGGCGCCACGAGCGTCAGCGTCAGGGCCGCAGTGCGGGCAGCGGGAACAGGAGCGTGCTCGCCGGCACCCTCCGCGCCGCGCGCCGCAGGCAGCGCCATCTGCAGATAGGTATCAGCCAGATACGCCTCATCAAACTCGGAGCGGTCGGAATCCAGCAGGTAGGCGGCGACCACGGTATCGAAGATGCGCGTGGAATCGACGGCCAGCGGATCCATAAGCTCGGGCTCAGAAGAATCAATGGGCGAAAGCTCATGCAGCAGCGCCTTCATATCCGGGCTCGCCACACGGCCCTCCATAAACAGGCGCGCGAGCACGCCAGCGATCACGCCGCGGACGAAGTTGAAGCCCTCAACCTCAGCCGCCGCACCGCTGTCGCCCTCCTCGAGCGCGAACAGGCCCTTGGACGTCGCCAGCCACAGCGTGCGCGTCAGTCCAAAGAGCGCGCCCTCTTCCTTGTCGTCGTCCACCACGGCGGCGACCCACTCGCCGGCATCAATCGCGCGGGAGACCTCAGCCGCAACGGCGCCAAGCGCGTCGGCATCGCCGGCGGCGGCACGCGAAACGGCAGGCATCTCAAACGCGCTGCCAGCGGCCGCAGCCCCACCCTCGCCGCCAATCAGCGAGAGGAAACGGTTCTGCATGGCCGTGATGCCGAGCGTGCCCAGCGCCGCGGACACCTCGTCGGCAGAAAACGCCGGGAAGGACGTTGCGTCAAAGTCGAGCTCGACGGGCGCATCGGTGCGGATGGTCGCCACCTTACGGCTCAGCAGCGCGTCGTCGATGTGTGCACGCAGGTTCTCGCCCATCTTGCCCTTGACCTCGTCAGCGTGCGCAATGACCTCGTCCAGGCTGCCGTACTGTGCAATGAGCGCACTCGCCTTTTTGGGGCCGATGCCCGGTACGCCGGGAATGTTGTCCGACGTATCGCCCTTCAGACCGTAAAAATCGGGCACGAGCGCCGGCGTGATGCCGTGATACAGGTCGTCCACGCTCTCGGGCGTCATGATCGCCACGTCGGACAGGCCCTTGCGAGTCGAGACCACGTTGACGTGCTCGGTCACGAGCTGATACATGTCGCGGTCGCCGGTCACCAGCAGCATGTCGCAGCCGGCCTCCTCGCCCAGGCGCGCCATGGTTCCCAGGATATCGTCGCCTTCCCAGCCCTCGGACTGCAAAATGGGCACGTTGAGCGCGGCGAGCAGCTCCTTGATCATGGGGAACTGCGCGTGCAGGTCGGGGTCCATGGGCGGGCGCTGCGCCTTGTACTGCGGCAGCATCTCCATACGCACGCGCGGTTTGCCCTTGTCAAACGCCACGACAACGCCGTCGGGATTAAAGGCATCGATCATCTTGAGGAACATGTTCAGAAAACCAAAGATCGCGTTGGTGGGGCGACCGTCCGGCGCGTTCATGGTCGGCGGCACGGCGTGGAAGGCGCGATGCATGAGCGAGTTGCCGTCGATGACGGCAAAGGTACGGCGCTTTTCAGACATATTGAATACCTCGCTTTGGGCTGGGCACGGTTTGCTCACACCAGTTTACACGCTCCCCGCCCCGCGGCCACCGCACATCAGGCTTCCCTGCCGCCGCGGGCCCGCGCGTGATACGATGGCTCACGGTACATCAACCAGCACGATCGATCCGAAAGGAGCCTGCGTCATGGAGCGTCCCTGCGCATGGAAAAAGTACACGCCACAGCAGATCGAGGAGCTCGAGGAGCTTTGCCGCGGCTACAAGCAGTTTTTGAGTGAGAACAAGACCGAGCGCCTGTGCGTCAAGGCCGGTATCAAGATGGCCGAGGAGGCGGGCTACGTCAATCTGGAGACCGTGATCGCCGAGGGCCGCGCGCTCAAGGCCGGCGACAAGGTGTACGCCGCCAACCACGGCAAGGACCTCATGCTCGTCAACCTGGGCACCGCCCCGCTCGAGCAGGGCTTTAACATCCTGGGCGCCCACGTGGACTCGCCGCGCCTGGACCTCAAGCAGAACCCCGCCTTCGAGGCCGGCGACATGGCTTATCTCGACACGCACTACTATGGCGGCGTCAAGAGCTACCACTGGGTCGCTTCCCCGCTCGCACTCGTGGGCGTCATCTGCAAAAAGGACGGCACCACCGTCGACATCAACATCGGTGACAAGGCCGACGACCCGGTCTTTACCGTCTCCGACCTGCTGATCCACCTCTCGAGCGAGCAGATGGCCAAGCCCGCCAAGGACGCCGTCGACGCCGAGATCCTCGACGTGATCGTGGGCGGCCGCCCCGTCAAGTTTGACGAGGACGACAAGGACGCTCCCAAGGAGCCCGTCAAGCAGATGTTCCTGGATATCCTCAAGGAGCAGTACGACGTCGAGGAGGAGGACTTCCTCTCCGCCGAGATCGAGGTCGTGCCCGCCGGCCCCGCCCGTGACATGGGCCTCGACCGCTCCATGATTCTGGGCTATGGCCACGACGACCGTGTCTGCGCCTATCCGTCCATGCTCGCCCAGATCAACGTCGCCAACGTGGAGCGCACGAGCATCACACTCATCGTCGACAAGGAGGAGATCGGTTCCGTGGGTGCCACCGGCATGACGAGCCGTTTCTTCGAGAACACCGTCGCCGAAATCATGACGCTCGCCGGCGAGAGCAGCCCGCTGGCCCTGCGCCGCGCACTCGCCCGCAGCCGCATGCTCTCCTCTGACGTGTCCGCCGGCTTTGACCCGGGCTACGCCGGCAAGTTCGAGACCAAGAACGCAGCCTTTATGGGTCGCGGCCTGTGCTTTAACAAATACACGGGCAGCCGCGGCAAGGGCGGCTCCAACGACGCCGACGCCGAGTACGTGGCCCTCATCCGCGACATCATGGACGAGGCGGGCGTTGACTTCCAGACCTGCGAGCTCGGCCGCGTCAACGCGGGCGGCGGCGGCACCATCGCCTACATCATGGCCGAGTACGGCATGAACGTCATCGACTCCGGCGTTGCCGTCCTGTCCATGCACGCCCTGTGGGAGGTCGCTAACAAGGCCGATATCTACGAGGCCTATCGCGGCTACAAGGCCTTCCTCGAGCGCGCCTAACCGACCCTTCATCAGTTGCGGTGAAATACGGACTAAACTGGCCCATAAACGGCCAAGACAGACCGTATTCCACCGCAACTTCCTTCTTGGCAGAGGAGAGTCCATGCTGCAGGTCATCATTTCGCCCGCCAAGCAAATGCGCGCGGCCCAAGATGCTTTTGAAGTCCAGGGCATTCCACCCTCTGCGCACGAGACGGCTCGCCTCCACCGCGCATTGCTAGATATCGAGCGGAATGAAGGCAGCGGCGGCCTGCAGGCGCTGTGGAACGTGAGTGACAAACTGCTGGGACCTTGCCTCAACACCCTGCGTGAGTTCCGGCCCATCCTGAATAACGGCGATCTTGACAATCCCGCACTCGCCCGTCACCTCTCCCCTGCCGTCATGTCCTATCACGGCATTCAATACCAGAGCATGGCGCCCGAGGTCATGGATGCCGCACAGCTCGCATGGCTGCAAGACCATCTGTGGATCCTCTCGGGCCTTTACGGATGCGCACGCCCCTTTCATGCCGTTGAACCGTATCGACTGGAGATGGGCGCGAAGCTCGCCGTCGACGATGCCCGAAACCTCTACGCGTTTTGGAGCGACAAGCTCGCGCGGGCTATCGCCCCGGCAGGCTCAAACACCACGATCGTCAACCTCGCCAGCGTAGAGTATGCCAAAGCCGTTCTGCCCCACCTCGCGGGCGACGCCACGGTCGTCACATGCCTCTTTGGCGAAGGCATCCGCAACGGCAAGCCCATCCAGCGCTCGACCGCCAGCAAAAAGGCGCGCGGCGCCATGGTGCGGTGGATGGCAGAAAACAAGCTCGAGGATACAAGCGAACTTACCGCATTCAACATCGGCTATCGTCACATCCCCGAGCTTTCAGACAAAGACTCCCTGGTTTTCATGAACGCGCGGGCACAATAGGCCCACCGTTTCCAAACACCCCGTTACTCCGCCAAGCCATCGGCCTTTGCAATCTCGCTCGTCGAGCCATCTTGATAAGTAATCTTTACGTGCTCGACCTCGGACACCGTAACACCCGCAGGAGGCTCCAGACGCCATTCCGTCAGGGCGATATCCATGGTCGTGGGGACGTCTCCCCGGTCTTTGAGCTGCACCGTCAGCGTTTTAAGCGCCACGTCGTAAGTCACGCGTTCGATTTCTTCACCAGGAATCGACCCACCACTCAACTGCAGCTGCACAAACTCGTCGCGCGGATACCAATAGTCGCCTGGAACGGCGAGCGTATTGGCATTACCGCCAGTACTCCTCACCGTCATAATCGGTAGGCTATCATCAGCCTCGAACTCCCATGCAGCGCCGCCGTGACCGCCAAACGTCCAGATACAAAAGGCAATCACCAGCACGGCAAGCACCGCAAAACCAATCGCGACAAGGCCATGGTGCGCACGGCTTTCCTCGGCCGATACATCCCATTGCGTCTCTCGATATAGATGCTTGTCTTCCATGTTCGCCTCCCCACAGGCACGCTCGTTAGGCCAATCGTACCCATTCGAGCTATACTTGAGCCCATTACATAAACGGGGAGCTTGCAGGACAAGACGGCAGGCTGAGACTGGGCGCGCCCGCCCTGACCCGCAAACCTGATATGGGTAATGCCAACGAAGGGAGCCGTGCCAATGAGCACACAGACCGAGCCCAAGCTCGTCACGCAAATCGACTTCGCCCGCGCCGGGCAGATCACGCCGCAGATGAAGGAAGTCGCCGAGCGCGAGCATCGCGACCCCGAGTACATCCGCGAGCGCGTGGCCGACGGCCGCATCGCCATTCCCGCCAACATCGTGCACATCAAAAAAGGCATGCGCGCCTTTGGTGTCGGCGAGGGCCTGTCTACTAAGGTCAACGTCAACCTGGGCATCTCGGGCGATAAAGCCGATGCCGCCGAGGAATGGAAGAAGGTCAAGATCGCCGAGGACTTTGGCGCCGACGCCATCATGGACCTTTCCAACTCGGGCAAGACGCGCCAGTTCCGCCAGCAGCTCATCGACGAGACGCCGCTCATGGTGGGCACCGTCCCCATGTACGACGCCATCGGCTACATGGAAAAGCCGCTGGTCAAGCTTACCAAGGATGACCTGTTCGAGGTCGTGCGCGCGCACGCCGAGGACGGCGTGGACTTTATGACCATCCACTGCGGCATCAACAAGTCGGTCACCAAGACCTTTAAGGAGACCGGCCGCTTGATGAACATCGTGAGCCGCGGCGGCTCGCTGCTGTTTGGCTGGATGGAGGTCACCGGCAACGAAAACCCCTTCTACGAGTACTTTGACGAGCTGCTCGAGATTTGCCACGAGTACGACGTGACGATTTCGCTCGGCGACTCCTGCCGCCCGGGCTGCCTCTACGACTCCAACGACGCCACCGAGACCGCCGAGATGATCGAGCTGGGCAAGCTGTGCAAGCGCGCTTGGGCCGCCGGCGTCCAAGTCATGGTCGAGGGCCCGGGTCACATGGCGCTCGACGAGATCGCCGCCAACATGAAACTGCAGAAGCGCCTGTGCCACAACGCCCCGTTCTATGTGCTCGGGCCGCTGGTGACCGATATCGGCGTGGGTTACGACCACATCACCGCTGCCATCGGCGGTGCCATCTCCGCCAGCTCCGGTGCCGACTTCCTGTGCTACGTGACGCCGGCCGAGCACCTGTGCCTGCCCAACGCCCAGGACGTGCTCGATGGCCTCATGGCCACTAAGATTGCCGCGCACGCCGCCGATATCGCCAAGAAGGTACCGCACGCCCGCGACATGGACGACAAGATGGGCCAGGCACGCCGCAAGCTCGACTGGGATGCCATGTGGAAGTGTGCTCTCGACCCGGTCACCGGCAAGAAACGCTACGAAGAATCCCCCGCCGCCACCGAGGGCACCTGCACCATGTGCGGCAAGATGTGCGCCGTCCGCACCGTTAACAAGGTGTTCGAAGGCACGACGATCGACCTCGGCATGGAGGACTAACTCGTCACCGGAGCCACAATCGGTAACATGGTGTTCGTCAATTGTTGACGTGTGAACATTTGCTTACATTTGCGTAAAGATTGCATCGCCCGCCCGGGTTCGACATAGAGTCGGCCCGGGCATCTTTATAATGCTGGCTTAAAGACCCATTTGATTCCGACCGAACAAGGGAGCAAACATGGATCGCAGTAAGGTACCTGCCGTCCTGTCCATCGCAGGATCCGATTCCAGCGGTGGCGCCGGCATTCAGGCCGACATCAAGACCATCACGGCGCACCGCCTGTATGCCGAGACGGCCATCACCGCCATCACCGCACAAAACACGCTCGGTGTCACCGCCGTGCAGAATATCTCCCCTGATATCGTCGCTGCGCAGATCGACGCCGTATTTGACGATATCCGCCCCAGCGCCGTCAAGATCGGCATGGTTTCCTCTGCCGAGATTATCGAGGTTATCGCCGACCGCCTGAGCGCCTGGAACGCGACAAACGTGGTCGTCGACCCCGTCATGGTAGCCACCTCGGGCGCACGGCTGATTACCGAAGATGCCGCCGAGGCGCTCACCCGCCGCCTGTTCCCACTAGCAACCGTCATCACGCCCAATATTCCCGAGGCCATGGCCCTGCTTGACTACGAGGTCGACTCCGAGCGCACACAGCAAAATGCTGCCATGCTCCTCACCCGCCGCTTTGGTTGCGCATCCCTCGTTAAGGGTGGGCATCTTGTCAACGAGGCTAACGATGTATTGGCCGAACCCGCGCCACTCGATGACGAGGGCAACCATCTGGGCGATCCGCTCACCACGTGGTTCCGCCACAAGCGCATCGAGACCGACAACACACACGGCACCGGCTGCACGCTTTCGTCCGCCATCGCCTGCGCGCTGGCCCAGGGCATGGATCTTGCCGACGCCGTCAACGGCGGCAAGGCCTACCTAACCGGCGCTCTGGCCGCCGGCCTGAACATGGGCAAAGGCTCCGGCCCCGTCAATCACATGTGGCAATATTAAGATTCGCAGCCCAAAACCGCCGCAAAGGGGACAGGCACCTTTGCGGTGGCTCCCACAAACATCTCGATCTGTAACAGTAACTCGGCAAAATCGACCCTAGATGTTACAGATCAAGACAAACAATCGATATCGACCTAAATAATCTTAATCTGTAACATCTAGCCCGTTTTCGGCCTTGGAACTGTTACAGATCAAGACAAACAAACGAAACAAGCCCCCGCAAGGGGAACTCTGTGGTGGTTTGGGGCCGTGCTACTCACCGAGCATCTCTTGGAGCTTGGCTGCCACGGCATGTCCCAAGCTCTCGTGGCTTTCGGGCATCATATGCAGATAGTCGATATCGCCCGGCTCGGCAAACTCGGCGGCATTCAAAAAGTCGCAGCCAAACTGCTCGGCCACGTGCGCATAGTACTCGCCAAAATGTTCAGACGCCTCGACGGAACGCTCGTCAAAATCGGTCATATATACATCGGCGATCTGCGGCTTGATCTTGATAGGAGCCATCAGCAGGATGCGCGGGCAAGGCGCAGCGTCGGTCCACGGAAACGCGCGGACGGCGCGAATCAGCGCCATGGCGCCACGGGCGATATCGGAAGCTGTCACGTTAAAGACCGTCTTACAGTCGTTGGTGCCCAGCATGATCACAATGGCGTCCAGCGGCTTATGGGCCTCGAGCAGCATCGGAAGCGCGCGAATGCCGTTGAGGTTAGTGTCCAGATGGCACATGTCGTCGCGTACCGTCGTGCGGCCGTTGAGGCCTTCTTCAATTACATGCCAGCCCTCGCCTAAGTCACGTTGGACCACGCCACACCAGCGCACATCCTGCGCATAGCGCACCGCGGTACCGTCGCGCATGCCCGCCGGATCATAGCCATAGGTGTTGCTGTCACCAAAGCACAGAACGTTTTTCATCTTGAGCTCCTCATTCAGTAAAAAGCCGACGGGGGCAACCCCTCCCGTCGGCTTGGCATATCACATCGCGCGCACCGCTTACAGGTACTTGCGCCAGTCATCCTCGTCCTCATCATCCTCGACCGCTGTCTGGGCCTGCTCGGCGGCGCGAGCGGCTGCGGCGCGGGCGGCAACCTGGGCATAGGACTCCTCGTTGCGCTCGGGGAAGTTTGCCAGCACGTGCTCGAACTTGGCAAAGTCCTCATCCCAGCGCGTAGAGGGCACGGCAAAGAAGACCTGCTTGACCTTGAAGTCGCCCGACGCGAGCTCCTTGCGGAAGAGCTCGGCCACGGCCTCGGCATCAAAGCCGTTGTTCTCGCAGCCCCAAGCACCCAGCACGAGCTTCTCGCGACCAAGCTCATCGCAGATGGCAAGGACAAAGCGGATGCGGTCGCGCAGGGCATCCAGCAGAGCATCGTCGCTCACGCGATACTCCTGGCGGGCGCGCCTAACGTTGGGCGCGGCGGCCACGATCACGTCGGCGTATGCATGCACGTGGTTGCGGTCGAAGCGCACCGCAGGCACCACCAGCGCACGGTTGCGGTAGAGCTCGCAGTTGATGTTGCGGCGACGGTTCTCGCCGTACCACTTACGCTGCTTATCGAGAACGTTGTACAGATACGAATCGGCGCACAGCGTGGCCTCCTGGCCCAGATAACCCTGAATATATCCACCGCCCGGATTGGTAAACGAGGCAAAGGCGAGCACGGCCATGTCGCAGAACTGCGCATAGCCGCGACCGTTATCGAGGATTGCCTGCGTGGCGGAGGCATCAAGCACAGTGACCTCGGGCAGGACCGGAGCGGGCTCCTCAGCAGCAGGCGCGGACTCGACTTCGTCGGTCTCCTCTGCGGGCGCAGGTTCAGCCGCAACCTCAGCCTCGGCGGACGCAACCTCAGCCTCGGCGGACGCAACCTCAGCGGACTCAGACTCCTCGGCAACCGGCTCCTCGGCAGCCGCAGCCTTCTGGGCCTTGGCCTTCATCGCCGCGACAAAGCCGGCAGGCATACCGTCGAATTCGCGAACGCCGGCAAGCGAGCGCTCGATATCCTTGGCACACGCCTCGGACACAGTTGCCACGTGACGCTCGGCGGCCTTGGCGCGGGCCTCGCGCTTGGGGTTGGGCTGTCCCGCGCGGTTGGGCCTGCGGTTACGGTTCCTGTTGTCGACGTCTGCCATACGTGGCCACCTTTCCTGTCGCTGCCGCTATCGGCTTTTTCCCATCCATGATACCCCGCCGCGCACAAAAAAGACGGCCCCGCAGGACCGCCTTTCGCATCGTTTTACCGCGTCCGACAAGAAACGCTGCAATCCCCCGCGCTAGTCGCGACGACCGAGGATGTTCAGGATGCGCAGGAACACGTTGATAATGTCCACGAACAGGTTGGACGCCATGAGCACCGCATTGGGCAGCGTGGGTGGCACCGTCGTGGCAACATAGGTGTCGTAACCAATAAAGCCGGCGAACACCACGATCACGATCAGGTCGGTGATGGTCTGCGAGACGCCCATGAACATCAGCACGATCTCAACCAGAATCGTGGCGAGCAGAATGCCAAAACCGATGCCATATACGCGCTGGAAAAACTTGGGGAACGTCACGCCCAAGGCGCCAAAGACAAAGGTGATGGCGGCCGTGGCGATAAAGGCAGTGTTGATGGTGGGCAGGTCGTAGTTGGCAAGGCCAAACGACGCGGTCAGGCCAAAGGTACTCGCAAAGATTACGTAGCCCACAAGGGACAGGCCCACGGACTGCTTGCTGGCGGCAGCTGACATCATGACGATGCCGACAATGGTCAGGATAAACGAGCCAAAAACCAGCGGCAGGGCGGCCCCGCTCATCATCATGCGCGCAAACGACATGGTGCTCGTAAAGTAGGCGCCGGCGCCCATGGCGCAAAAGCCCAAGAAGATCAGGGCAGACATGGCGAGATTGTACGCGCGCGGCGACATCTCCTTGGCGCGGCTTGCGCCGGTCTCGACGGGGCCGTTCTGATAGCCCTGGATATCGTTCATAGCTTCGTCCTTTCAAAAAGCGCCGCGAATGACGGCGCAGCAGATGACAAGATTCCTACCATTGTACCCGAACGCCGTGCGTCCCTACCTACGGCGCTCGCCCTCGAGCGTGCGGTCAAACGCCCAGACCCACCAACGCATCACGTGGGCCTGCGAGCCGTCCGGCCGTTCGCGCGCCTGGTCCTCCAGATACAACTCGGTCGCGTGCCCGCCAAAACGCACCTTATAGGTTGCCGTACGAATGCCGTGAACCGTCAGGCCAAACCCAGTGGTCGAGACAATCTCGTCAATCGTAAAGCAACGACCGTCGACCCAGCAGACGGTGACCGGCACGACCTGTCCGCCCGCGAGGATGCGAGCCACGACGTCCACATACTGCTTGTGCACGCGCCGAGTTTTGCCATCTGTCTGTCGATATTCCATGCCTCCTATTATCGAACGCATGTTTGCATGTTGTAAAGCGAACAGGCTGTGGTTTTGGGGTGTTGGGGCGCGCGCACGTGTCCTCATGGTGTGTTAGCAAAAAGAACACCCACGGTCAACAGGGCTAATATTCATTTTTAGTGCCAAAAAATTCACTGCTCCCATCAGAACTCGGTAAAGAAACCCGCAGGAGGTGATACGATTTATCATGTTTCTGTAACGTGCCTGCAAACTTCGAGAAAGCCCATATATGGACGTAACGTTCTCAACCTTCCTCGGCCAACTTGTGTCGAACCCAGTCCTTGCCGTCACCGTGATCCTCGCGCTCGGCGCCATCTTCGTCAATGGATGGACCGACGCACCCAACGCCATCGCGACCTGCGTCACTACGCGTTGCATGCCCGCCCGCGCCGCTATTCTCATGAGTGCCGCATTCAACTTCCTTGGCGTGCTCATCATGACGCACTTTAACGCGAGCGTCGCCAACACCATCTCCCATATTGTCGACTTTGGAGGAAACAGCACCATGGCGCTCGCCTGTCTGTGCGCGGCGCTGTTCTCCATCGTCGTCTACGGCGCCACAGCGTCGCGTTTTGGCATCCCCACCTCGCAAAGCCACAGCCTTATCGCCGGCCTGACCGGTGCCGCCATCGCCCTCGGCGGTGCGAGCAGCGTCAACGTCCACGAGTGGATGAAGGTCATCTACGGCCTGGCGCTCTCCATCGGTCTGGGCTTTGTCATGGGCTGGGTCCTGTGCAAGCTCGTCTCGATTCTTTTCGCCGCCGCCAACAGGCGACGTGCCAATGTCTTCTTTAAATACGCTCAGATCGCGAGCGCTGCGGCCATGAGCTTTATGCACGGCGCGCAGGATGGACAGAAGTTCATCGGCGTGCTCTTTTTAGGCGTGGCCTTTGCCAGCGGCCAGACGAGCGTCGGCGATGCCGGCATCCCCATCTGGATTATGCTGCTATGCTCGGCCACCATGGGCATCGGCACCAGCGTGGGCGGCGAGCGCATCATCAAGTCCGTTGGCCAGAGCATGGTCAAGCTCGAAAAGTACCAGGGCTTCTCCGCCGACCTGGCGGGCGCCGCGAACCTGCTGCTTGCCACCCTTACCGGCATCCCCGTGTCCTCCACACACATCAAGACCTGCGCCATCATGGGCGTCGGTGCCGTCAAGCGCCTCTCGGCCATCAACTTCGGCGTCGTCAAGGACATGATGTTCACCTGGTTCTTCACCTTCCCCGCCTGCGGACTCATCAGCTTTGTCATGGCCAAGCTGTTCATGATGTTCCTCTAGTCAAACCGAACGTCCATCTGGACCGCAACACTTCGCCCACCCGTCTTCACCTCGAAAGGACCCACCCATGGCAAAGAAACCCGATTCGTTCTACTTTGACAACTACGTCGCCTGCGCCGACCTTGCTGTCCAGGCCGCAGAGTTGCTCATCAAGATTTTCGAGAACTTCGATCCCGCAAAGATTCACGATATGCTCGACAAGATGCATGCGATCGAGCATGCGGCCGACAAGAAGCACCATGAGCTTGAGGACGCCCTGCTCACCGCCTTTATCACCCCGCTTGAGCGCGAGGATCTGGACCTGATGAGCTGCTCGCTCGACACCGTGCTCGACCGTATCGAGGGCGTCGTGCAGCGCGTCTACTTCACCAACATCCAGAGCATCCATCCCGATGCCATCGTGATCGCCCACAAGGTGACCGACGCCTGCCGCGCCATGAAAGACCTGATGGTCGAGCTGCCTAACTACCGCAAGTCCAAAACGCTGCGCGAGCTCGTCATCCAGATCAACACCATCGAGTCCGAGGCCGACGAGCTCTATATCAACGCCATGCGTAACCTGCACGTTAACGGCAAGGACCCGCTCGAGGTCATCGCTTGGCGTGACGTGTACGCCTTCCTGGAGTACTGCGCCGACTGCTGCGAGAATGTGGCCGATGTCGTGGATTCGATTGTCATGAAGAACAGTTAATTGGGGGTACGTGTCCCGGCGGCGAAGGGCCGGCCACGGTTTGCTTTCTCACTCCGGCTGCTTTGCAGAGTCGTTCGAAAGTAAACCGTGGCCGGCCCTTCGCCTTACGTACCACCATTGGGAACTTTGGCTGATAGATTTAGCGCGATGGGGGTTTGGCTGAAGGGACCTTTGGTATCCGTTCGGACACTTTGGCCCTTGATGAGCGTTTGGCTGATTGCTGCTTTGGGTACTCTTTGGGTTACTTTTGGTTTGTTTGATTTTTAATTTTAGGAGGGCTTGTATGTCTTATTTGGATCTGGCTCGTGGTCGGTATTCTTGTCGTTCTTTTGAGGACCGTCCTGTTGAGCAGGCTGTGGTGGATGCCATTGTTGAGGCTGGGCGTATTGCTCCTTCTGCTTGTAATAATCATCCAGCCCGTGTGATGGTGCTGGATACGCCTGAGCTGTTGGAGAAGGCTGCTGCTTGTCAGCCTCGGTTTGCTCGTGATGGGTCTATCTTTGGCGCTCCGCTCATCTTCCTTATTTGCTGCGTTACCGATGATGCTTGGGTACGCCCGTATGACCAGATGAATTCCAGTGAAATCGATACGTCCATCGTGTGTGATCAGATGATGATGGAGGCCACCGAGCAGGGCCTAGGAACGTGCTGGGTATGCCATTTTAAGCCTGAGGTGGCACAGGAGCAGTTCAATCTGCCCAAGGGCGTCTATCCCTATCACATGCTCGTCTGTGGCTATCCCGCCGACCACATCGCCGATCCCGAGCATCGCGAGGCCCGCACTGTTCCCCTCTCCAACTTCCTCCTCAAGTAGTTTTTGGACATACCTTAAAATCTACCCTTGACCGCTCACCCGTCGCTGAGTTCTGCGCCACTATGTGCAGGGCTCGGTTTTTTTATGTTACGCACCCCGGCACAGTCATAAAAAAGGACCCGCAAGCTGCGGGTCCTTTCTAGGCACTAAATTGTAGGCCGAATGTTAGTCCAGGTCGTCGGCAGCAAAGTTGTCGATCGGGGCAAAGGGATCGGCCACGGGGACAACCGGGTCAGCGACGGGCAGCGGCTCAGCGGGAACAGTCACCGCAGGAGAAGCGGCAGAACCGACCGGCGTGGAGGCCATGAGGTCGGCCGGGAAGGAGTTCTGGGCATCGTCCATGAAGTGCTGGATGAGCTTGAGGTACTCGGCCTTGAACTCCTCGCGGGAAGCCTTGAGACGATCGATTTCCTCGAGCTCGGCCTGCTTCTCGGTCAGAGCCTGGCGGATAACCTCGCGGGCCTTAGCGTCAGCCTCGTTGCGGATACGCTCAGCGTTCTCGTTGGCATCGTTGACGATGGTCTCAGCGGTCTGCTGGGCAGCGATCAGGGCAGCGGAAATCTGGCGCTCCTGAGCGGAGAAGTCAGGGGCGGGAGCAGCCACGGGGGCGGCAGGAACGGCTTGGGCGGTGGCATCCTGAGCCTGGGCAAGCTGAGCCTGCGCATCGGCAAGCTGCTGCTCGGTAGCAGTCAGGCGACCCTTAAGGTCGACGATCTTAGCGAGCATAGCGTCAACCTCGGAGGACAGCGTCTCCAAGAAGACGTCGACCTCGGCGGGATCGTAGCCACGCTTGGCCTCAGAGAAAGTCTGAGCCTGGATGTCTGCAGGGGTAATAGCCATAACAAGTCTCCTTTTTCATCGCCTCGGCGCTACACGCCCGACGTAAGTTACTAAGTCAGTTCTATACGAGTATACCTATAAGAAGCTGCAGAACCAGCCTCTGCACCAACTGCAACGCAATAATCGCAACGACCGGCGAAAAATCGATACCGCCCATCGGCGGGATGAAACGACGGAACAGGTTGAGCCACGGACCGCACACGCTATCGAGCACCGCAGCAATATCCTGAAGCAAACCACCCTGCTTCATGGGAATCCACGTCATAAAGCAGTAGACGACAATGAGCGTGGAATAGAAGTTGAACAGCGTGTTGACCAGCTGGACGATAGTGTAGATGTTGATGGGAATCTCCTCGTCTTGTCTTTACTTAAGGTAGCCGTCGGCACGAAGCTTCTTGAGATCGGAATCTTTGACCTCGCAACCGGCGGGCAGCACCATGAACACGCGGTCGCCCACCTCCTTGACCGTGGCGCCCAGACCGCAGGCAAAGCCGTAAGAGAAGTCCAAGACGCGCTTGGCAACTTCGGTGCGTACGCCCACAAAAATCAGTGCGACAGGCTGCTTGGTGCGAACGCGGCGCACCACGGTCTCCACGTCGTCATAGCTCTCGGGGCGCAGGACATAGGCCGGCAGCTGCGGCGTGGCGTTGATGATATTGCTCGCATAGGCCGAGGCATCGCTCGGTGCAGGCGCGGGTGCAGCGGCGGCACGGGCGCGGGTGTTCTCGGCGTAGCTCGACGGCGTGTCATAGGCACCAGGACGATAACCGCTCGCAACGCTGTCCTGCGAGCGCGAAGGCGGGTTATACGTCGTGGCATGGCGGGAGTCATCGCCGACCAGCTGACCGGAGCGCGTATACACGGCAACCGACTCAGCTTCACCGCGGCGCGTCTGACCAAGCAGGCCGTTGCTCGGCTCGTCTTGGGTGTAGAAGCCCTCGCCCGAAGCACCGCCGTAGCCGTTGCCCTGATAACTATCGTCATAGCCGTCATCGTAGCCGTAGTCGTCGTCCTGGCCATAACCCTGGTCGTAACCCTGCTGGCCGCCCAGGTGCATCTTATTTTTAATCTCGTCAAGGAAGCCCATGGTTGTGTCCTCTCGCGGTTTAGTGCAGGCGCCCCGATAATCAGTGCGCACTTCAGAGCCTTATTTTACTGCAAACTCCGGGCTAAATACTACCCTGCCCAGGCGAACGAGCGTAGAGCCCTCCTCAAGGGCAGGCTCAAAGTCCTCGCTCATGCCGCAGGAAAGCTCAGGCAGGTTCAAATCGGGATGCGCCGCCTCCAGCTCATCCCTCAGCTCACGAAGCCCCGCAAAGGTGCGGCGTGCCACATCCTTATTCCCCCGGGGCGCCATAGTCATAAGCCCCTGCACGCAAATTCCCTCAAGTTCCGCAAGCTCACCCGCGGCGGCGCGAATCTCATCGGGCGAAAAGCCTCCCTTCGACTCCTCACCACTCACATTGACCTCAATGAGCACACGCTGGGGGCCGGCGAGCTCGCCTGCCTCAATCTTGCGGACAGCACGGCTCGAGATCGCCTGCGCCAGATGCAGCGAACCCACCGAGTGAATCAGCTCGGCTGAGCCCAGCACCGCATTGATCTTATTGGTCTGCAGGTTGCCGATCATATCGAAGCGCACCTCGGGCAGCTCCGGATGCTCCGCCAGACCCGTGAGCTTGCGAACCAGCTCCTGCGGGCGGTTCTCGGCAAAATGGCGATACCCCGCCTGGATGGCGGCAACGGTCTCATCGACACCAACGGTCTTGGACACGGCAATGAGGCTCGCGGCGTCGTGGGGACGGCCTGCGCGATCGAGCGCCGCATAAAAACGTTCCAGAATCTGCTCGCGGCGAGCGCGCATCAAGTCCAAATAGTTATCCATTGCCAATCGCCTCCGCTGACGGCCAAACAAGTAGTCCCATGCTAACGCAAGAGCGCGGCCCCGCATGTGCAAGGCCGCGCTCACTTAGGTATTTACAATCTTTCGACGAACGGGATTACTTACTCCTCGTCGTCCTCGTCATCGTCCTCGTCCTCAAGATGATCGAGCAGGTAGCGAAGTCCCTCGCTGACCTCGTTAACGGGCACCTTGGCAACGTAGCGCGCATCGACGGCGGGCCTCATGATGACGCCCTCGCCCGAAGGCACGCGCATGCTCTCGAGCTCGTCCTCGTCCGTGCGGGCGATATCGCCGGCATTCATGCGCTGACCAGTCAGCAGGAAGGTCAGGCGGCAGGCGGCATCGATGGAAATCGAGGCGATGCGATCGAGGTAGCGCGAAACCATGATGGCGCGGCGCAGGTCGTCATAGTTGCTGTCGTCGTCCATAAAGTCGCCCGTATCCATACGGTTAAAGGTGCGGAAGAACTTCTCGTAGGCGGCGTGCACTGGCTCGTCCTCGACGGCCAAGTTGCAGATGATGGACATGTCGTTGGTGACGAGCGCAGAAAGCGAAGAGCCCAGCACCTGGTAGACGGCCTCAGCCTCGGCCTCGACCGTGCCGACAAGCTCCTTGGGCAGCGAGATGTCGGCCTTGATCATATGACGCGTGGCACGGCAGATCTGACGGACCTTATCGGTCATGCGTTGCAGGTTAAAGTCGACGTAGATGATCGTCTGAAGCAGGCGGAAGTCGGAGGCGACCGGTGACTGCGTGGCAATCAGGTTGTAGCAGACGGCCTCCAGGTTGGCGCAGCGTGCGTCAATCGAAAGCGTGCGCTTCTTGGTCTTGGTGGCGAGCTTGCGGTCGTCGGTCACATAGGCCTTAACGGCATCGTGGAGGGCCAGATCGACGGCCTCGTAGATGCTCAGCATCTCGTGGCGGGCCTCGATGAGCTGACGGGAAAACAGTTTACGCATGGTTCACTCCAATCAGTTGGGTGCGGTCATGCCGCCCGCACAGTGAATACGCACCGGACCAGGTCCGATCGGCTTGGGACTAGTCGCACCGATCAGCCAAAGCGGCCGGTGATATAGTCTTCCGTCCGCGAGTCCACCGGGCTGGTGAAGATCGCGTCGGTTTGACCATACTCGATGAGCGTGGCAGGCTCACCGGCAACTTCCTGCAAGAAGAATGCGGTGTAGTCGCTGATACGAGCTGCCTGCTGCATTGAATGCGTGACGATGATGATCGTCATCTCGGGCGCCAGCTCGGCCATCAAATCCTCGACCTTAGAGACGGACGTGGGGTCGATGGCGGAGCAGGGCTCGTCCATCAGGAGGACATCGGGTTGCACCGCAAGCACGCGCGCGATGCACAGACGCTGCTGCTGACCGCCCGAGAGCGCCAAACCATCCTTGTTGAGCTGATTGGATACCTCTTTCCAGAGGTTCGCGCGCTTGAGCGATTCTTCCACGATGTCATCGAGGTCGCTTTTGCTAGTCACGCCCTGCAGACGAGGGCCAAAGGCGACATTCTCGTAGATGGATTTGGGAAACGGGTTGGGCTGCTGAAAAATCATGCCCACGCGGCGACGGAGGTCGACCGGGTCGACGCCCTCGGCATAGATATCGTTGCCGTCGAGCGTCATGGTGCCCTCGACGCGCGTACCCTCGATCAGGTCATTCATGCGGTTGATGCAGCGCAAAAACGTCGACTTGCCGCAGCCCGAAGGGCCAATGAAGGAGGTGATGGCGTTTTTGGCGATGTTGAGGTCGAGCCCCGTCAGCGCATGAAAGTCACCGTACCAAAAGTTGAAATCCTTGGCCGTAATGGCCGCTTGCTCCAGCGTGGGAGCGGACTGATAAACGGACATGGGACTCCTTAACTAGCGACGCTTGCGCGACAGGAAGCGCGCAAACAGGTTGAAGGCCAGAATGATCACCATCAGCAAGAGCGCGGTGCCGTAGGCTGCGTTCATGTTGATGCCGTCGTTGGCAAGCAGGTACAGGTGAACGGTCATGGGGCGGCCGGAATCGAGCGGCGAGATAGGTAGATTGATGGCCTGGCCCATGGTGTAGAGCACCACGGCGGTCTCGCCAATGGCACGGCCGATGGCAAGGACAATGCCCGTGGCAATACGGCCAAAGGCAGAAGGAAGCACGATCTTGGAGACAACCTGCCACTTGGTGGCGCCCAGGCCATACGCGCCCCAACGGATATAGCGCGGAACGGCGCGAATGGCCTCTTCGGTGGTGCGCATGACGATGGGAAGCATCAAGAGCGCAAGCGCCAGAGCGGCCGAGACCATCGAAAGGCCCAGACCCATAGCCTCGACAAACAAGGCGTAGCCAAACAGGCCCATAACGATGGAGGGCACCGAGGCCAAAGCGTCAGCAGCGTAGCGAATGAGCTCGACGATCTTGCCCTGCTTGGCGTACTCGGCCAGATAGACGGCTGCCAGCACAGCGATCGGCGTGCAGATAAGCATGGCGAGCGCCGTCACATAGACGGTCGAGACGATCGTGGGCCAAATACCGCCCTCGGCGTTGACGCCCTGGGGCCAACCGAAGATAAAGTCGAGCGAGATATGCGGCAGGCCGTTAATGACCACATAGGCAATGATAGCGACCAGCACCAGCGTGGTGATGTAGGCAGCCGCGCGGAATACGCCGAGCATGATCTTGTTGGACAGGTCCTTGTTGATGCGACCCTTCTTGCCGTGGGAAAGGGCACGCTTGATGCGCTCGCGCGACGAGGTCGTATCGACCGTCGTGTCAACGGAATCGGACATAGCCTACCCCCTCTTCTTCTTGGAAACCAGGCGGACGATGCCCACCAGCGTGGCGGAAATGATAAACAGGACCACGCCCATGCCGAACAGCGCCGAGCGATGCAGACCCGAGGAATAGCTCATGTCGAGCGCAATCTGGCTCGTGAGCGTCGAGATGGGGCTCGCAATGCTGTCGGGAATAACCGGGGCGTTACCCACGACCATGAGCACGGCCATGGTCTCGCCGATGGCACGGCCCATACCCAGCACGATGGCATCCACGATACCCAGCTTGGCGGCAGGTAACACGACCTTATAGATAGTCTGCCACTTGGTGGCGCCCATGGCATACGATGCCTCGCGAATGCCCATGGGAATGGAATTGAGAGCATCGATGGTAAGCGTCGTGATGGTGGGCACGATCATAATGGCGAGCACGAACCACGCCGTCAGCGCGCCAAAACCAAGACCGCCGGTCAGTTGTGCGATAAACGGGCGGATGATGATCATGCCAAAGAAGCCATAGATGATAGAAGGGATGCCGGCCAACAGGTCAACGGCAGGGCTGATGAGCTTGCGCACGCGCTTGCTGGCGATCTCGACCAGATACACGGCCGTGCCCACGCCTAGGGGCACACCCATGGCGAGTGCACCGACGGTCACCAGACCCGAGCCGGCAAGCAGCGACACGATGCCGTAGTGACCCTCAGAGGGCGCCCACGTAAAGCTAAAGAAGTCCGCCAGACCGATGTCGGTAAAGACGGGCAGCGCCGAGTACGTGGTAAAGACAAAAATCAGGATGACGGTAACGACCGCCAAGAACGCGCAGGCAAAGAAGATCCACTGCAGCGCCTTCTCCTTGATATAGGTACTGCGCGATACGAGCGCCAGCTCGCGCTTCTTGGGCGTCTGAACATTCCGCTCAGTCTGGGAGTTTTCCTGTGCTTCCATGCTACTCACTCCCCTTCTCGTCGTTGGTGACGGGGATAAAGCCCGCCTCGCGAATCTGCTTGTCCATCTTTTCGGACGTCACATAGTCGATGTAATCCTGCGCCTGCTGCGAAGGCGCACCCTTCACAAAGAAGTAAAGGTCGCGTGAGATGGGATAGCCGCCGCTCGCGACCGTCTTCTCGGACGCCTCAACATGATTGACCGAGACGGCCTTGACCGAGGTCTTGGCGTTGAGGCTATCGACGAAGCCCAGCGAAATGTAGCCAATGGCACCGCGCGAACGAGATACCACGTCGCGCACCTGGCCCGTGCCCGAAAGAACGGCGGAGCGGCGATCGAACGGGGTGCCGTCCATCACGATGGTGCGGAATGCTTCACGCGTGCCAGACGCCTCGTCTCGGTTGATGACCTGAATCTTCAGGTCCTCGCCACCGACCTCTTTCCAATTAGTAATCTTGCCGGCATAGATATCGCGGAGCTGCTCGGTCGAGAGGTTATCGACCGGGTTATCGTCGTTCACGATGACCGCGATACCGTCGTGGGCAATGACGATGGGAGTCAGGCCCAGATCCTGTTCGTCGGCATTGAGTCCACGGGAGGAGCTGGCGATATCGGCCGTGCCAGCGCTGACGGCTTCGATGCCAGCGGAAGAGCCCAAACCGGAAACGAGCACGTCGATGCCGGTCTCCTCCTTAAAGCCCTCTGCCGCAATCTCGGCGATAGGAAGGCAGGTCGTGGAGCCGGCCACGGTAATGGAAGAGGTAGAAGATCCCGAAGAACAGGCGCACAGCGTAAGCGTAAGCACAGCGGCGCTCAGGACCGATACGATCTTTCTCATAGCATCACGCCGATCGCAGCATGGCGCCCACAGGTGCCGTCCTCGTTACGGTAGGAATAAAAGCGGTCGTTCTGACGCACAGTCGAAAGCTGGGTATCCACGATAATATCCGCGTCCACACCGATATCTACCAACGCCTCACGAATGGCGGCAGATAGATCGAGCATGCGAGAAGCGCCCGCATCGATGCACGAAAACTCGGCGGCAAAGCGGTCCATGAGTTCCTGGGATACCTCATATTCGTCAGCCAAGATATGGGGGCCGATATAGGCGGAAACGTCGCTCGCATCGCAGCCGGCAGCATCGCAAAGCGCCTGGCACGCCTTGGCAGAAATACGTGCAATCGTGCCCTTCCAACCGGAGTGCACCACGGCAAATCCGCCAGGGGCCACCAGCACCACGGGAACGCAGTCGGCAAAGCAGAGCAGCACGGGCACGTCATGAGCCGTACAGACGATGGCATCGCAGCCCTCGGCAATCTGCTCGCGAACAGCCTCAAGATCGTCGGCACCGTTCGAAGTCACCGTAACGATATGGTCACCATGTACCTGATTGGGCACGAGCAGATTATGCTCGCACTCAGTGGCGCCCATAGCTTCGAGCGCTCGACGACGATTTTCTTGAACAGCAAAGGGGTCATCGCCTACATGCGAGCCCAGGTTGAGCGAGGAGTACGCATCTTCAGAAACGCCACCGGTGCGCTCGGTAAAGGCAAAGCGGACATCGGATGTCGCGCCCTCCACCAACGTAACTCCATCATGGTCGACACGCGAAACGTTGTCCGCACGTGCTGCCATACTAAAGCCTCCTAATAACACAAGTACCGCGGCGTCGCCGCGCAGTCCGCGTTTATACGGCTGTCATACTTCCTTAAAAGGATACCCGCAGCGGTAGGGACCAAACGTAAAGGGAACGTAAGGAGATTGGAGGCTTTCGTTTACAAACGAGAAACAAAACGGGGTGCATCCAAATGGACACACCCCGTGCAGGTCGTTGAGAAAAACGAACTAGAAGCTACCGCGCTTCAGGAAGTCGGGAAGCTCGAACTGGTCGTTGCCAAAGTTGGGCAGCTCGGTACCACCGACGTTGCGGGTCGGAGCTGCCTGAGCCGGGCTGGCAGCCGGGGCGGTGCGCTGCGGCTCAGCGGAGGCAGCGGCCTTGCTCTGAGACTGCTGAGCAGCAAAGAGCTCATCCTGACGGTTGACGTTGGAGTCGGAGAAGCCCGTAGCGATGACGGTGATACGCACCTGATCGCCCAGGGACTCGTCGACAACGGTACCGAAGATGATGTTGGCCTCGGGGTCGACGGCGTTGGCGACAACGTCGGCGGCGTCGCTGATCTCCTGGATGCCCAGGTCCTTGGAACCGGCGATGGAGAGCAGCACGCGCGTGGCACCATCGATGGAGCTCTCGAGCAGCGGGCTGGAGATGGCCTGCTGGGCAGCGTCGACGGCACGAGTATCCCCAGAAGAGGTACCGATACCCATCATGGCGGTACCGGCCTGCTTCATGATGGTCTTAACATCGGCGAAGTCCAGGTTGATGATACCGGGGACGGTGATGAGGTCGGTGATGCCCTGGGTGCCCTGGGAAAGGACGCCATCGGCAATCGCGAAGGCCTCGAGCATGGTGGTCTTCTTCTCGGCGATGTCGAGCAGCTTATCGTTAGGAATGACGATCATGGTGTCGACGCAATCGGAGAGGGTCTTGATGCCCTCCTCGGCGCTCTTCTTACGCTTGCGGCCCTCGAAGGTGAAGGGCTTGGTCACGACGGCGACGGTCAGTGCGCCGACCTCGTTCATCGCGATATCGGCAACGATGGGAGCAGCGCCGGTACCGGTGCCGCCGCCCTCGCCGCAGGTGATAAACACCATGTCGGCGCCAGCGAGCGCCTCGGCGATGTCGTCGCGGGACTCATCGGCAGCCTTGCGGCCAACCTCGGGATTGGCGCCGGCGCCCAGGCCGCGGGTAAGGTCGGTGCCGATGTGCACCTTGATATCGGCATCAGAGATCGCGAGTGCCTGAGCATCGGTGTTGATGGCAACAAACTCGACGCCGCGGATGCCCTCTTCGATCATTCGATTGACCGCGTTGGTACCGCCGCCGCCGACGCCGACCACCTTAATGACGGCAAGGTAGTTGTTGATCTCTGTCTCGTGCATGTCGGTCCTCCGAACAAAGGTTATAGCCATAGCATGGGTCGACCCCTGCGCACATTAACCTTCAGGTTGAAAGTAAATGCAAAGGTAAACCGTATTATGTTTGCACATTATGAACGTATCAGTCAAATAATTGACCGTGAAAACCAAACAAACCAGATAAACGGCGTGGTATGGCCCCTCAACAAAGCATCAACCAGCGCTACGAGGTCGGAGCATTCCTAAATGTGTAGTTGCCCGGAGAGCGCACATTGATATACGTTACGCCCTCTACCTGCGAAAGCAACTTGGTGACTACGCGTTCCTTCTTGGCGATATCGTCCGAATCGCCCAGCGACACCTCAATGCCGTTATTGAGGTTTGCCGAGATGGCTTCGACCGAAGGCGTGGAAATATCCTTGACTTGTCCCAAGAACTCGCTCGAAAAACCACGCACATAATCCAGGCCGGCCTTAACGGCTTTGGAGTTCACCGCCTGGCCGGAAACCGGAGCGACATCCGCCGAGACATCAGTCAATAACACCGCGCCATAATGCTTGGCGAGCGCCAGCGCGGCATCGATTCCGGTCAAGGTATTTGAGCCCTGCCCTGTCGTGATGACGTTGCCCTGGTCGTCCACTTCGACCGACGTCGACAGCGGGGCGATCCAGGTGTCATCGTCTCCGATAGCCCAGGCAAGGTCGTCGGAGCTGATATACGCAATGGCGATAACTTTACGCTCCGTCGGCGTGATGATAAGCGTATGGGGAAACTGGCGCTGGACATCCACGCCCGAAACCCACGGGTTCTGCTTGAGATCCTCGGTAATCTGGTCGGGATCGACGTTAAAAAGCGACGTTCCCTCGGGCAAGTCGATCAGCTGGATAGCATCGTGCTTCGTCACATGCTCGCTGCCTTGAATCTGAATATCAGTGGCAGTAAACAGTCCAGAGTTGATCACCACGATGGCAACGACGACGAGCACGGCCAAGACGGCCAGAACGCCGCCCACGATTTTGCCTTTGCCTGTAACGACAGAAGCGGCATCTGATGTTTTATTTGCCATCGCTCCAAGTGAAGATAACGGGTTGAAACCTTTTTTACTCGAAGGCTTCTTGGCGGTAGCCGGCACCGATGTCAGCGAGCGCGGTTTCGATGCGCCCAGCGTGAGACCTGGACGCGCCGCTTTAGTTCCCGTCGAGGGCTTGGGAGCTGCCATGGGACGGGCAGGCTTGGCGCCCATAACAGGCTTTGACGTCACCGAGGGACGCGAGGACTTTTTTGCGGCCGGACGATTACCGAGCTGCGAGCCGACGACCGGACGACTGGTCTGTCGAGCATGCCTGACAGACTTAGAGTGCGCGACGGTATTGCGTTGAGGTTTGGCAGGCGCGCCGGAACGCCCTCCGGCGCGGCGGAAGGTGGGTTTCGATGCTCTAGAAGCCGAGGAATTTAACTTCCGGTCTGAGCTCGATGCCATACGCCTCCCTCACCTTTCCGTGCACATGTCTGATAACCGCGGCAACGTCATCGGCCGTGGCAGTTCCGTTATTAACGATAAAATTAGCGTGAACGGGCGAAACTTCCGCGCCGCCAATCGAAAAACCCTTTAATCCACAATCCTCGATAAGCTTGCCCACACTCGCATCGGGCGGGTTGCGAAAGACAGACCCGCAGGATGCGCGACCCATGGGCTGCGTACGCTTGCGCCTTGTAAGGTACCGCTCCATGCGCTCGCGAATGTCGGCCTTGGGCGCCGGTTTAAGCTTGAGCACGCACTCGAGGATGATCTCATTGCGGGGAAGGCTACATTCGCGGTAGCCCCAAGAGATCTCGGACCCCGCATAATGCTTGATACCGGATGCCGGGTCAAACGTTACGACATCCTCAACCAGCGAGCCAATCCACTCGGTCCGCGTGCCGGCATTCATAGATATCGCACCGCCGACCGAACCAGGAATGCCAACGGCAAACTCAAGGCCCGAGAGGCTACGCGACAGGGCATCGTTGACCAGGCGCGCAAACATCACGCCCGCACCGACCGTCAGCGTACAACCGTCATCGGCAACAACCGTGCGCTGGAACTCACGTCCGAGCGAAATGACGGCACCGCGATAACCGCCATCGGCAACCAGCAGATTGGAGCCCTTGCCGATGATGACCCACGGCACCTGCTCGCGATCGAGCACCGCCACGGCGCGGCGGAGGGCATGATAGCTATGGCACGTCACAAAGAGGTCGGCCTTGCCGCCGATACGATAGCTCGTATGACGCGCAAGGCGCTCGTCCTCGATCACATCCGTGTCGATCATGCCCGAGAGCGCCATGACGGCGTTAAACAGACCCATTAGACTTAAGCGTCTTTCTTGGCAGTCAGATACTCAATGAACTCGGGACCGACGGTCGTAACGTCGCCGGCACCCATGGTGAGCAGCAGGTCGCCCTCGCCCACCATCTGCTCGAGCTCCTGATTGAGCTCAAGACGGCTGGAGCAGTACACGACCTCCTTGCCAGGATGCTTGGCGCGCACGGTATCGGCGAGCATCTTAGAGGTGACACCCGGAATGGGCATCTCGCCAGCCGAGAACACATCAATCAGCAGCAGTTTATCGGCATTGGCAAATGCATCGGCAAAGTCCTCGCACAGGGCCTGCAGGCGCGAATAGCGGTGCGGCTGGAACACGACGTCGACGTGCTTGTAACCCAGCGACGAAGCGGCAGCAAGCGTCGCCTTGATCTCGGTGGGGTGATGGCCGTAATCATCGACCACGGTGATGCCATTGATATCGCCCACGTGGGTAAAGCGACGGCGGACGCCCTCAAAGCTCGAGAGCGCCTTGGCGGCGGCGTCGATGTCAAGGCCCAGGACATGGGCGACGGTGAGCACCGCCGTGGCGTTGAGCATGTTGTGGCGACCGGGATTGCTCTTGATCTCCACAGCGCGCTCAGTGCCGTCCTCAAAGCGAACGATAAAGTCACTCTGGATGCCCTTGACATCCGGGTGCATGCAGACGATGTCGTTGCTCTCGGCAAAGCCGTAGGAAAGCACGTGACGGCCCGTCGACTTGGCGAGCTCGACCAGATGCGGGTCCTCACCGCAGACGATGACGGTGCCGTCCTCGCCCACCAGGCTCATGAATTTGGCGAAAGTTGCCTCGATCTCCTCGATACCCGAGTAGTGATCGAGGTGGTCGGCCTCGACGTTGGTCACAATGACTACGTTGGGGTTCAGGAACAGGAAGGAGCTGTCGGACTCGTCGGCCTCGGCGACAAAGTAGTCGCCCGAGCCGTTCTTGCCGTTCGTGTCATAGCCCTCGACGATGCCACCGATCAGGAAGCTCGGATCCAGACCCATGCGGTCGAGCATGGTGGCACACATCGAAGACGTGGTGGTCTTGCCATGCGTGCCGGCAACAGCGACGGTGGTGTAGCCGTGACCCAAAGCAGAGAGCATCTTGGCACGGGGCCACACGGGAATACCAAGCTCGCGAGCGCGCACGAGTTCAGGGTTGGACTCCGGAATAGCGGTGGAGACAACAACCACGTCGGGCTTGACCTCGTCGATCGTGGCGGCCTCATGGCCCACATGCACCTTCACACCAGCGCGGGTAAGCTGGCGGATATAACGTGACGTCTTAAGGTCGGAGCCGGTAACGGCATAACCGCGCTCGTGCAGAACGAGGGCGATGCCGCTCATGCCGGCGCCGCCGATACCGATAAAGTGGGCGCTCTTAAACTCGGGCGCGGAGGTTGCAGTCTGGGAATCAGCCATGTGCTCGTGTACTCCTTGCGTAAACACTGCCTGTAACCCGTTAACTGTACCGCACCTACCGCATCAGCGCGAGGGCGACCGAAGATATCCCGTCTAACTAACGCAAACCCTCTACTGCATCCGCCAGAAGAGCGGCGGCTCTATCCTGAGCCAGACCACGCGCCGCCTGACGCATGGCGTCGCGCGCCGCCGCGTCATCGACCAGGTGCAGCAGCTCATCGGCAAAGGCAGAACCGTCGATATCGGCATCGGCGCAGAGCACGCCGGCCCCGGCGTCGACCAGATAACGGGCATTGGTGGTTTGGTGGTCGGCCGTCGCATGCGGGTACGGCACGAGCACCGAAGGCACGGCGAGCGCAGCGATCTCGGCCACGCTCGATGCTCCCGAACGCGATAGCACCAAATCGGCAGCAGCCAGCATGTCGCCCATGTTGTCGATGTAAGGCTGGACGCGGTAACGCTTCGCCTCCTCGAGCGTCAGCGCCAAAGCGCGCTCGGTCTCCTCAAAGCCGTCGGCACCCGTCGAATGCAACACATAGAGGTTCTTGCGCGAAAGCAGCTCGTTTTTGAGCGAAGCCACGCGCTCGTTGAGGTGCTGGGCGCCGAGTGAACCGCCAAAGACGAGCAGCAGCGTAGCGTCCTCGGGAACGCCAAGTGCCTTGCGGCCGCGAGCGCGATCGCCCTCGATCACCGAGCGACGTACGGGGTTGCCGGTCATGAGCACGTGGTCAGGGTCACCTTCGCGCTCAAAGACCGAGCGCGCTGCCGGCACCGAGATGCACACGCGAGCGGCGTGGGAGTTCATCATCTTGTTGGCCAGGCCCGGAACAGAGTTCTGCTCATGTAGCAGATACGGAACGCCTGCGCCCTTGCACCACCCCAGCAGCGGAACCTCGACATAGGCACCAAAACCGATGGCAGCATCGGGCTTGCCGACCTTTGAGAAATGACTGGCGAGCGCACGCTTGGCCTTGTTGACACGCCACAGCGAGGTCAGCGCCGTCCAGGGACGGGAGCGGTCGAAGCCCGTGACCGTAATGGGCACAAAATCAAACCCAGCCTCGGGGACCAGACGACCCTCGAGCTTGCGCGACTGGCCCACGAACACAACGTGGTGGCCACGGTCATGCAGCTCCTCGGCCAAAGCGAGCGCGGGGTTAATGTGTCCTGCCGTGCCGCCGGCTGCAATAGCAACGGTCATCTTATCGGTCATGGTAGTCCCTTCGTACACGCGGTCCCTGGTCGTCGGTGCGCAAACGCGCCGACGGGTCCGAGTTCAAATCGATTCGATTATATCCGCCGCCCGCGCTGCGAGGGCTGGGGCGCTGCGGACGACCTTGCGGCGCCGTTCGCTGACGCGGACGGGCTGCCGGCTCGGTCGCAGAGCCATCCAGAACGGTAAAGCCGTTACGCGAAGATCGCTCGCCGCGTACGTGGGGCACGCCGGCGGTACTCTCATCCATAACGGCAAAGCTCTCGCGGCGACGGTCGTACTCATCGCGACGGGCGCTCTCGTACGAAACGCGCAGGATCAGACCGGCAAGCATAAGTGACACAATAATCGACGAACCGCCGTAGCTAATAAACGGCAACGGTTTGCCCGTCATGGGAAACACGTTGAGGATGCCCAGCGCATTGATCAAAAACTGCACCGCGAGAATGACCGCGGAGCCAGACGCCATGAGCGCGCCCCGACGATCGGTCGCCTGCTCGGCAATGCGAAACGCCGAGTAGATCAGCATCGCAAACACCAAGAAGAACAGCACGGTTCCGACAAAACCGACTTCCTCGCCAATGATGGCCAGGATGTAGTCATTGTGCGCCTCGGGCAGATACGAGTACTTCATGGTTGAGTTGCCGATGCCACGGCCGAACAGACCGCCCGAGGCAAAGGCCATGATGGCAAGCGTGGCCTGATAGCCGTCACCATACTCGTCGGCCCAAGGGTTCAAGGCAACCTGAATACGCACCATACGGTACGGCTCTGCAACAAGCGCAATCACGATCACGAGAATGCCGAAGATTATCACGCCGATGATAAATTTGGGGTCGAGACCCGCAAACAACGCCATGCACATGAGGGTCAGCAGGATGATCAGGACGGTACCGAAATCGGGCTGGATAAAGATCAGAAAGAGCGGAATGCCCAGGTAGATGCCCATCTTGCGAAGGAATTCGTTGATGTTGCCACCGGGCGAAAAAAAGCGATCAAGCATGATGGCCGAATACGCAATGGCAAATGGCTTTAAAAACTCGGAAGGCTGGAACTGAATGCCGGCGATGTTGAGCCAGCGCGTGGCGCCACGGCTGCCGCTGCCCACCAAGAACACCAGAAACAGTAGCCCTATCATGCCTATGAGGAAGATCCTGAGCACATCCTCCCCAAACCAGCTGTCCGGCAAAACGCGCACGATGGCAATCAGCGCCAGAACACCGACCACGGCAAACGCATCCTGTCGACCCAGAAAAAACGTCGCTGAGCCATTCTCGTGCAGCGCCTCGACCGAAGACGCCGAGTACACCATCAGCAGGCCAAAACACACCAAGATAAACAGACAGGCCATGAATATCAGACGGGGGCGCATGATGCGGGCGGGAACGCCGGCAATATAGCGTTCGCTAAACGACTGCCCGCCGCGACCGGAACGCGGTGTGCTACGCCGCGAGGAAGCACGGTCCGAGTCGGGCCTCCTCATACCTTGTCGGGGGCTCTCCTCTCTCACCGGCAACCCCTATTCCATTTGCGATTTCGCTGCAGCGGCAAGCTGGGCCACATAGTCCTTAAACACGCGGCCGCGCTCCTCATAGCCCGAGAACTCATCGAACGAAGAGCAGGCAGGAGAAAGTAAGATCACGTCGCCACGGCTCGACAGCGAACGAGCAACGTCCACGGCATCGCGTAGGTCATCCGCCTGGGCGATATCCACATCGCCATCGACATCGGCCTCGTCCATAGCGGCGGTGAAGCGCTCGCGCGCATCGCCAAAGCAGACGACCGAGCGCACGTTATCCATGACAACGCGCGCGAAGTCCGTGAGCGGCGTGCCCTTATCGTGGCCGCCGAGCAGCAAGATCACGTCGTCATCGGGAAATGCCGTCAGCGCCTTCTCGACCGCGTCGGTGTTGGTCGCCTTGGAATCGTTGACGTAGCGCACACCGTCAATCTCGCCGCACGGCTCCACGCGATGCTCGAGCGGCTGGAACGAGGCCAGACCGCGGCGGACACCATCGACATCGGCACCGACGGCCAGAGCAGCCGTGGCGGCACATAAGGCATTGATGACATTGTGATGGCCCGAGATCTTGAGCTCGGACGTGGCGACAAGCTGAGTCTCGACGCCCTTTAGGCGCACGACCATTTTGCCGTCGCGCACAAAGGCGGCATCTGCACCCTCGGGCTCGTCAAAAGCGACCTTGCAGATGCGGCGACCCGGCGTATAGATGTACTCATCGAACTCGTGAATGCCGGCGTCTTCGACGTCGACAACCACCAGATCGTCATCGACCATATTGTCAAACAGCTTGATCTTGGCAAGCGCATAGTTCTTATGGCTCTTATGCCAGCCCAAGTGGTCGGGAGTGATGTTGAGCAGCACCGCCACGCGAGGGTGGAGCTCGGTGGTCGTAGCAATCTGATAGCTCGAGAGCTCAGCCACAAACCACTCGTTGTGGGCTCGTCCGTCAATCTCGTTGACCGGCGGCTCGCCGATGTTGCCGACAGCTACGCTGGCCTCGCCGGCAGCCTTGAGCAGATAATCAGTCAGCGACGTGGTGGTCGTCTTGCCGTTGGTGCCCGTGATGGCAATCCAGTTATCGGGCGACAGGCGATAGGCAAACTCGGGCTCACCCATAATCTGGGCGGCATGCTCGCGCCCGGCCTTAAAGAAGCCCGAGAACTCCGAGATGCCCGGGCACGTCACGCATACGTCATAGGCGCCCTCGACCTGTTCGGTCCCATAGACAAACGACGCGCCAGCAGCCTCGAGCGCACGCGTGGCGTCATTGGGCTCAGAGGTGCCGCCGCCATACACGGTAACGGCGCTTACGCGCTCTGGATGTGCCAGCGCCCAGCGGGCGACATCGAGACCGGATTTGCCCTGACCCAAAACGAGCAGGCTAAAGACATCAGCAAGAGGCATGAAAGACCACTATCCCAACTGGAAGAACAGAGCAAGGCCAACGGCACCAAAGGCCGCAGCGATAATCCAAAAACGGATGACGACCTTGGTCTCGGCCCAGCCCTTCTTTTCGAAATGATGATGGATGGGCGCCATAAGGAAGACGCGCTTGTGCGTAAAGTGGAAGTAGACAACCTGAATCATGACCGACAGAGTCTCAACGATAAACAGGCCGCCGATGATGAGGGAGACGACCTCGGTGTTAGTCATGATGGACGTACAGGCAAACGCGGCGCCCAGAGCAAGCGAGCCGGTATCGCCCATAAAGATGCTCGCCGGATAGCAGTTGAACCACAGAAAGCCCAAGCAGGCACCGGCACACGCGGTGCAGAAGATGGACAGGTTCACGTCTCCGTGCAAAAACGCCATGGCAGCCATGGCGAGCATGGCAATCATGGAGGTGCCGCCAGCAAGACCGTCAAGGCCATCGGTCAGGTTCACGGCATTGGAAAGACCAGCGATCATCAGCCAGCAAAAGACAATATAGAGCCACGGGAACGAAAGGCCGCAGATGGTGGTCGAAAGCACGCCAAGGTCGATCGTCAGGCCGCCGGGAAAACGAATCTCGGGGGCGACGCCGCACCAGTTGACGGCAAGCACCGTAAAGGTGACACAGATAATGGTTAGGCCGATCATCTTGGCATGCGGCGTCAGACCGAGCGAGCGCCCATGCGTAACGGAGGTCAGATCGTCGATCAGGCCCAGCACGCCGGTCGCCAGCGTGGCGAGCAGCACGAGCACGAGCTCGGTGGTGAGCTTGCCCATCAGCAGGCAGGTCAGCGAGATCGCGACGAGGATGACAACGCCACCCATGGTGGGCGTTCCCTGCTTAACCAAATGACGCTTGGGGCCGTCGGCACGAACCTGCTGGCCGATACCCTCGACCTTGAGCAGCTTAATCCACCACGGCATGAGCAGCAGCGCAATGGCTGCGGCGATGCCAAGCCCCAAAAAAGCCTGATACGTTGGATACGAGGGATTGCCGAACATGGGCTAGCACACACCTTCCACAAAGCGGTCGAGCTCAACAAAGCGGGAACCCTTGACCAGTACAACATCATGTTTTTCAAGCGCGCCGCCCATGCGGTCGAGCACCTGCTGATAATCGGAGAACACCTGGATGCGGTCCTCGTCCATGCCCATCATGCGCGCGGCATCGGCCATAAGCTGGGCCAGCTCACCACCCACGCACGCCAGCATGTCGAGCTTCTTGGCGGCGGCATAGGCGCCCACGAGCTCATGCATGCGAGGAGCCTCATCGCCCATCTCGCCCATCTCGCCCAGGATCGCCATGCGAGACCCCGTGCATGAAAGCGAGCACAGCAGATCGAGGCCGGCTGCCATCGATTCGGCGCTGGCGTTATAGGAATCGTCGATGATGCGTGCACCGCTCTTGGCGCGCTTGATCTCCTGGCGGTGCCCGGTGATCGTAAGACCCCTAAAGGCAGCATCGATCTGCTCGGGCGTCACGCCCAGGCGATAGGCAACCGCGGCGGCCTTAACGGCATTAGGAACGGACTGCACGCCGTGGATGGCAAGCATGGTATCGATTGTCTCGCCCTGACCAAAATCGAGCGTAAAGACCGGACGGCCCTCGTCATCAACGCGAACGTCGCGGGCGCGGACCTCATCATCGTCAGAGACACCGGCCAGCATCACGTCGATACCAGCAGGCTGGGCGAACGTATCGCGAATGAACGGCGTAAAATCGTCCTCGCCGCCCAAAACCAGCAGCGGCAAATAGTCGCCGGCGGCGCACATGCCCTGGACAATCTCGGCCTTAGCGCGGGCGATGTTCTCGCGGCTGCCCAAAATGCCGATATGAGAGGTGCCGATCTTGCTCACGATGGCAAGGTTGGGATTGGCGGACTGGGACAGGCGCTCGATCTCGTGGAAATGATTCATGCCCATCTCGAGCACCAGGACCTCGGTATCGGCCGGAGCGGAAAGCACCGTGAGCGGCATGCCGATCAGGTTATTGAAATTGCCCTTGGTGGCCCAGACACGATAGCGCTTGGCGAGCACAGCGGCGAGAACGTCCTTGGTCGTCGTCTTGCCGATGGAACCGGTAATGCCAACGACCAGGCAGCCAAGCTCCAGGCGATACGCGTGCGCCAAACGCAGCAGAAACTCCTCGGGATCATCGGTCAGCAAGATGGCACAGCCCTTGTCCTGCGCCAGCGAGACCAGCTCGGCCTCGGGCTCACGCGTCATCACGACGGCGCCGGCACCCGACTGGACGGCACGGGAAGCAAAATCATTGCCGTCGACGTTTTCACCGGGAAAGGCGACGAAAATCGTCCCTTCCTCGACCTGGCGCGAGTCGATAACGCACCCGCGGCATACCCGATCGACTTCTCCCGTCACGGTTCGGGCCCCTGTTGCGGCCGCGAGGTTGTTGACGGCGATCTCTATCATTGCAGCTCCCCTGTAAACCTAAATAATGCTATCGGCGTATTGTATCCCAGCGCCGCGCATGCGTGGTGCAGGGCATGTGAACACCCCTCATATGGGACAACAAACCACGCCCCAAAGATTGTAACCCCCTACTTCGTGTGTGGGATACCCAGCACGTCGAGCGCGTTGGCCATAATGGACTGGAACGGCACCGCAGCGGCATCTGAGCCGCTCGGCGTTCCGTCGAGCGTGATATAGCACAGCACCTTGGGCGATTGTGCCGGTGCAAAGCCCATAAAGGACGACATGTAGTTCTCCTTGAGGTAGCCGCCGTTCTCGTCGGCACGTTCGGCCGTACCGGTCTTACCCGCCACGTCATAGCCGTCAACCGCGCCGCCAACGCCCGTTCCCTCCGACACGACCGTCTGCATGCACGATGTCACCTGGGATGCGGCGTCCTCCGAAATCGCGCGCTCGCCTTCGCCCCAGTCCTTCTCGTCGCCTTTGCTGGACTTATAGAAGTGCGGGGTCATCATCACGCCGCCGTTGGCGATGCCGCCCACGGCACGTGCGATCTCAATCGGTGAGACAGACAGCGCCTGTCCAAAGCTCATCGAGCCCAGCGTGGCGCCGTCATACTGGTCACGCTCCTTGACGATGCCCAGGCTCTCGCCCGGAAAATCGACACCAGAGCTGTGACCGATGCCCCACTTGTCCACATAGGCGGCAAAGTCGTCGGCACCGATCTTGCGCCCCACCAGGACAAATCCCACGTTGGACGAACGGCGCATCATCTCGCGCACATCCATGGTCATGGCGTAGTCGCGCTTGTCGGCATCGGTGACGGTATCGTCGCCCACCTTGATGCTCGCCGGCACCTCAAACGACGTACTCGACCGCACGACACCCAAGTCGAAGCCGGCGCCCGCCACGAGCGTCTTAAAGACCGAGCCGGGCTCGTAGGCGTCGGTGACCAGGCGCAGGTTCATATCCTCGGTCTTGGCGTTTTCCAAATTGGTCTGGTCGTAGGTCGGATACGAGCAGGCTGCCAAGATCTCGCCTGTCGTAGGATCGGTGACCAGCGCCGAGCCGTTCTTGGCCTTTGTCTTCTCGACAGCCTCTGCCAGGGCATCCTCGGCCGCACGCTGGATATTGACGTCGAGCGTCGTCACGAGATCAACGCCGTCGACCGCAGCCACCTTTTTATAGGCACCGCCCGCGATATAGCTGCCGTCCCTCGCGCGCTCGCGTACGAGAGAACCGTTCGTGCCGGTTAGAAGCTTGTTGTATTGCTTTTCGAGACCAGTCAAGCCGTCGTTGTCTACATTCACTACACCCAGCACCTGCGATGCCAGATTGCCGTATGGATATACGCGCTTCATGGCCTGCTCAAAAAGCACGCCGGGCAGGTTCTTCTTCTCCAGCGCCACAGCATCGTCTTCGTCCACCTGGCGCTTGATATACACCCAGGTTCCATCGGACTCAACGAGCTTGCGGCAGGTCTTTTTATCGATTCCAGTTGCCTTGACCAGCGCCGACACCGTCTTGTCAACATCCTCGACAAGCTGCGGGTTCACAGCGATGTTGCGACATTCGACCGACGACGCCAGCACGTTACCGTTGCGGTCGTAGATGGTGCCACGTTTGGCATAGAGGGTCTGCGCAAGCAGGCGACGCGCATCGGCACGCTCGCGCAGTTTATCGGCTTCGACAATTTGATAGTCGGCAAGGCGAAAGACGCCCAAGCCCAAGCCAAGCCCAATGAATCCCATGACGGCTTTGCGGCGAGGCAGCGGCGTGCCTGTGAGCCATTCGGTCGACGAACTCTTGCGCGACCTAGTGTTATGCACTTGAGGGCCGCCCGAGCCGCGAAGTCGCGACGCCGGGTCGTTGCCACGGGACTGCCCGGCGTTGTAAGATTGCCGACCCGTTCCTTGATAACCAGAACGTCCCCGCGACGAGGGACGTCCAGAACCGCGGCCCCCATCGGAACCGCGGCGATAGTCATTTGTCATACTCAGCTACCGTCTTGCTACTGAGCGGTCGCGGTCGCGTTGGCGCCCGCGGCTGCATCCTGCGAAAAGTCAAGTGTAACGCTCTCGCTGGGCTCCACCATGCCATAAGCGCCCGCAAGGTCGCGAATGCGCGTGTCGGCGCCATAGACCGAATGCATGACCTCCAGGTCGGAGCTCTCATCGGTCGCCTTTTCGAGCGTGTTGGTAAGCTCGGCGTTGCTGTTGAGCACCTGGGCCGTAACGCCGGCGAGCGCCACGCGGGCGACGCCGATCGTCATGAAGATAGCCGCAATGATGCAAAACGTTTTAAGAACGCTCATGAAAACCGGGCTTACCGCCTGGTTTGCCTGACGGCCCGCGCCCGTGTAGACATCAAAGCGCGGCGTGCGCTGCTCACGGGGAGCAACTGGGGCCTGCGGCGTCTCACGATAGGCGGGCATGGCGTTCATATCATAGGCGAGTGCTGCGTTTGAAGTGTTGTAGCCCATGATATGCCGCCTCCCATCCCGAGTACGTTGGTAGTGTGTTTAAGCTTCGTTTATGGTGCGAGCGGGAGGTCCAATATCGCGCGGTCGCGCCTACAGACGCTGCGCCACGCGGATTTTGGCTGATCTCGCCCGAGGGTTGCGCTCAACCTCATCAGGCTGGGCAACCAGGGGTTTGCGGGTGATGACCTTGAGTATCGGCACGTTGCCGCACACGCACACCGGAATCTCCGGCGGACACGTGCACCCCTGGCTCATCTCCTTAAAGTGGTTCTTTACGATACGGTCCTCGAGCGAGTGATACGAAATGACGCAGATACGTCCGCCCGGGTTGAGCCACCTGGTGGCGGCATCAAGCCCTCGTTCGAGCACATCGAGCTCGTGATTGACCTCGATGCGAATGGCCTGGAAACTTTTCTTGGCCGGGTGTCCACCATGCCGACGAGCGGCAGCTGGGATACCCGCCTTGATGATCTCGACAAATTGGCCGGTGGTTTCGATCGGTTCTTGCTCGCGGCGGCGCACGATCTCGCGCGCGATCTGCGAGGCGAACTTCTCTTCGCCGTAGACGCGTAGAATCCGGGCGAGGTCGTGTTCGTTATAGGTGTTGATGACCTCAGCTGCGTTTAAGGTGTTATTGCCCGGATCCATCCGCATGTCCAATGGGGCGTCCTCGTTATACGAAAAGCCCCTGCCAGGGATATCGAGTTGCGGTGACGAAACGCCCAAATCGAACAGGAAGCCATCGACCCCGGGCACCTCGGCCGAGCAAAGCAGCTCGTCCAAGTCGCCGAAGTTGCCCTTCAGCAGCTGGTGCGGTACGCCGGGAACCTCGCGGTCCAGACGGGCGCCAGCGGCCTCGAGGGCCATGTCGTCCTGATCGACGCCGAGCAAAAGGCCGGTCTCCCCCACCTGCGCGGCCATCTTTACCGAATGGCCGGCACCGCCAAGGGTGCAGTCGCAGACGACGGAGCCGCTCTTTAGCTGCAGCGACTCAAGCACTTCGCCGAGCATGACAGGTTCATGCCGATATTCTTGTGTCAAGATCCCACGCTCCATCCGTTACCCGTGCCTTGCCCTTACGAGAAGAAGAGGTCCAGCAGGGCCTCATCGTCATCGTCCTCATCGGCCGCGGCGCGATCCCAAACCTCAAGGTGGTCGTAGTTGCCCACAACCGTGACCTCGCGGTCGAGGTTCGCCTGCTTGCGGAGAGACTCAGAAAGACAGATACGACCGGCGCTGTCCACGTCCATCGACGTGGTGCGCTTGTTGATCGCCCTCATGAGCTTCTGGTCGTTGATGTCGCGCGGGTTAAAACCCTCGTGGCCCTCACGACCCGCGAAGAGTCCTTCGACCCACTTATCGAAGGCCTCGGCAGAGAACACGTACAGAGCATCGACATCCAGGGCTTTGAACACGCGAACGTGCTCTCCAAGCTCCTCGCGAAGGGGTGCAGGCAGGGACAGACGACCTTTTGCATCGAGATTGCGCTCATATGCACCAGTCATTCCCATGTGCGCCCTCCCCTCGGTTACTCAGATGGCACGTACGCGGGGAACCACCCCGCCTGTCGACGTCATCAATAATATGGGGAACCGCCCCATTTTTCAACACCTTTCCCCACCCCTTCCCCCACCCCTCCCCACCATT
>NZ_QSTE01000001.1:0-8675 GCF_003438115.1 Collinsella sp. OM08-14AT | reverse complement strand
CACCATTCCACCCCCAATATGTTGTAAAACACCCCCGAGCATATGTTCGAAAACACAATATGTTGTGTTTGCAGCAAAGGCGGGATGCCACCTGTAGAACCACGCCCGCGAACCTCAACCTTCAAGTTGACCTTGAGGCGATTTTTACGTCCCTTTACACGCCGTTCACATCGCCCCCAAACTCCCCCACCCACGGTACACACGGCCCACCGCCGCGTCGGTGTCTAGCGAAAAATGGGACGAGCCCCAGATTGCCCATGCGCGCGCAAAAGCACGCCGCGGCAATCTGGGGCCCGTCCCCAAATACCTATAGATATGCAGGCCAGCGATGTGTTAACGATGTGCCAGCGGGTGCGCCGCCAGATAGACCTCGGTCAGTTGCGTACGATCGACATGCGTGTAGACCTGCGTGGTCGATATATCGGCATGTCCCAAGATCTCCTGTAGCACACGGAGGTCCGCACCGCCCGCAAGCATATGGGTGGCAAAGGAGTGACGCAGCGTATGGGGATGGAGTCCCACCAGCCCCACCTGGCGCCCGTAGCGCTCACAGATGGCATGGATGCCCTGGCGCGACAGACGGCGGCCGTTCTTATTTAAAAAGACCGCCGAGGTCTCGGTTCCGTGGGCATGGGCCGCCAAGCGAGAACGCCCCTTAGTTATATAGCGCGTCAGAGCTCGCGCCGCGCTTCCCACCAACGGGGACAGGCGTTCCTTTGAGCCCTTACCGCGAACGAGCACAAAGCCATCGTCGATATGGATATCGCCCACATCGAGCCCCACCAACTCACTCACACGCAAGCCGCATCCGTAGAGCACTTCCAAGATGGCATGGTCGCGCAAGCCCATCTCGCCCTCGGGGAAGTCTTGATCGAGCAGCGCCGAGACATCCTCCACCGATAGATACTCCGGCAAACGCTCAGCCTTTTTAGGCAGGCGCAACGCCGCCGTTGGATTTTGGGCCACAATCCCATCGCGCACCAAAAAGGCATGCAGGCCCTTCACGGCCGCAAGCGCACGCTCCACCGAGGCATCGGAATAGCCCCCATCGCGACGGTCGGCGACAAAGCCCTCCACGACCTGACGAGTCACCTCATCAAAAGACATGATGCCCGCCCGCTCCAGATACGCGCAGTACGTCGTCAGGTCACGACGATAGGCCGCAATCGTGTTGCGCGCCAAACCCCGCTCGACCGCGAGGTAATCGAGATACTCCCCCGCCGCCACGGCGAGCGACGAGGGAGTAGCTTCGGTATGTTCTTTGTTCGCCGGCACCCTTAGTCCGTAGCGAGGTTCATGGGCGTCACCTGCAGGCGATCGACACCCTCGTGCTGACCGATCGAGGCACGCACGAACTCTCGGAACAGCGGCTGCGGGTTGGTCGGACGGCTCTTGAACTCGGGGTGAGCCTGGGTTGCCACATACCAAGGATGCACGTCGCGCGGCAGCTCGACCATCTCGACCAGGCGCTCGTCGGGCGACAGACCCGAGATAACCAAACCGGCGTCCTCAAGCTGGTCGCGGAAGGCGTTGTTAAACTCAAAGCGGTGACGGTGACGCTCGTAGACGAGATCCTCGCCATATGCCTCGCGAGCGAGGGTATCGGCGGCGAGCTTGCACGGATAGGCGCCCAGACGCATGGTGCCGCCCTTCTCGGTCACGTCCTCCTGCGAGCTCATCAGATCGATGACGCTAAACGGGCCGTCCGGATCGAACTCGGAGGAGCTGGCGCCGGCAAGGCCGACGACGTTGCGGGCGAACTCGCACACGGCCACCTGCATACCCAGGCAAATGCCCAGATACGGAATCTTGTGCTCACGGGCAAACTCGGCCGCGAGGATCTTGCCCTCCAGGGCGCGCTTGCCAAAGCCGCCGGGGACCAGGATGCCCGAGGCGTCGCCCAGAACCTCGGAGACATTCTGCTCGTCGAGGCTCTCGCCGTCGACCAGCTGGACGTCCACATGGCGATCGTAGAAGACGCCCGCATGGTGCAGGGCCTCGATAACCGACAGGTACGCATCGGGCAGCTGCGTGTACTTACCCACGACGGCAATCTTAACCTTATCGGCGTGATGGTTGGCATGGTTCTGCTTACGCAGGAACTCATTCCACTCGCTCATGTCGCGCTCACGCGGGTCCAGGCCCAGGCGCTCGCAAATACGCAGGTCAAAGTCCTGCTCGGCAAGCAGCTGCGGCACGTCGTAGATGCTCGCGCAGTCCTCATTGGTAAAGACGCAATCGGTGTCGACGTCGCAGAAGCTTGCGATCTTTCCGCGGATAGCGTCATCGATATGGTGGTCGGAGCGCAGCACGATGATATCGGGCTGGATGCCAAAGCTGCGGAGCTCCTTGACGGAATGCTGCGTGGGCTTGGTCTTGACCTCGTGGGCGGCGGCAATATAGGGAACGAGCGACACGTGGATGTAGCAGACGTTCTCGGAGCCGGCCTCCTTGCGGTACTGACGGATGGCCTCGACAAACGGTTGGGACTCGATGTCGCCGATCGTGCCGCCCAGCTCGGTGATGACTACATCGGAGCCGGTCTGCTCCTCGATGCGGCGAAACTTGTCCTTAATGGCATTGGTGACGTGAGGAATCACCTGCACGGTACCGCCCAAAAAGTCGCCGCGACGCTCGCGGGCGATTAGGCTTTTGTAGATGGCACCGGTCGTAAAGTTGGAATCGCGGGTCAGGTTCTCATCAATAAAGCGCTCGTAATGACCCAGGTCCAGGTCGGACTCGTAACCATCCTCGGTTACAAAGACCTCACCATGCTGGAACGGGCTCATGGTACCGGGGTCGACGTTCAGATACGGGTCGGCCTTCTGCATCGTTACTTTGTAGCCACGCGACTTGAGCAGACGGCCCAGCGAGGCCGCGGTGATACCCTTGCCCAGGGACGAAACCACGCCACCGGTTACGAACACATGCTTGGTCATATTGAGTTACCTGCGCTTCCCGTAGAAGTTGTTTATCCACATCTTACGGGTCTTCATTGTAATACTCGCGCCGCGGACCGTCCGCAATTTTTCTCGCGTGCGATTGCATTTCTCAATCTTGAAACAAAACGCCGCCCGGTTTCCCAGGCGGCGTCGCTATGGCAAGGGTTACATGCTGCTATCGATCAGCAACCTCGTCCTCAAGCATTTCTTGAACGAGCATGCCGGTACGGACGCCCTCAAGATACCACTCGCCACGTTCGGTGAGGCAAATGCCATTTGCAAGCTGACCGCCGTCGTCGCTATAACGCGAGACGACATCAATCATGCCTTCGGAATCCAAGCGATCGATTGCCGCGCGGGCACGATACGGCGAAACCCCCACGCGCTCGGCAAGCGTTTTGCGCGAGAAACCATACGGCCCGCCATTGTCTTCGGTTTGCTGGTCGATCTCCATCAACACCAGCACCTCGACACGCTTCATATCGTTGACACTCGCACGACCCTTGCCCGCCATAGCAGCCTCCTCAAACCGAGCACGAGCATCTAACGCGCCGTGCGCGACCGACACACCTCACGATGGCAGGTAATATCCATCATGCGGCATCCCGCTAAGGATGAAACAGTTACGGTTATTGTATACCGCTCAAATTGTTTCTAGGCAGGTAAACAGCTATTTTTCGCCGAAATAGACGCTTTATTGATCAAAAAGCCGTACCGGGCGCTAACCCGATACGGCCAAAATGCAATGCAATTACCGCGGTGCTTCAAACTTAGCGATGGAAGAAACCGCGGCGCTCAAACTTGGGCTCGCAGCACACGTTGATACCCAGTTTGCGCAGTACCGTCTCGTCCGTCGGCGAGATAATCACGCTAAAGAAGGCATCGCAACCGCGCAGCTGCTCCAGGCCCGAAAGGACGCGAGCGGCCGTCTCACTCGTGGCCGAGGTGATCGACAGCGCCATAAGCGTCTCGTCGGTGTGGAGGCGCGGGTTTTTGCTGCCCAGGAAATGCGTCTTGAGCTTGCTGATGGGCTCGATCGCCTCATCGCTAATGACCTCGAGCTCAAGGTCGACGCCCGAGACATGCTTGAGGGCGTTCATAATGAGCGAACTTGCGGCGCCCAGGCGCGTGGAGGTCTTACCGGTCACCACGGAGCCATCGGGCATGACCATGGCACCCACGGGACCACCCGTCAGCTGCTCCCTGGTGAGGGCCGCCGAGCGCGCCGGTGAGTAGTTCTTATCGATGCCGGCTTTCTTCATAATAATCTTGAGACGGTCGACTTGCTCATCGCCCACGCCGGTACGGCGCACATTTTCGACCGCGGTAAAGTAGCGGCGGACGATCTCCATCTTGGAAGCGTCGCGGCAGGCATCGTCATCGGTGATGGCAAAGCCGACCATATTGACGCCCATGTCCGTAGGGCTCTGGTAGGGGCTCTTGCCCAGGATCTTTTCCATCAGGGCACGAACTACCGGGAAGGCCTCGACGTCGCGGTTGTAGTTGACCGTGGTCTTGTTGTAGGCCTCAAGGTGGAACGAATCGATGATATTGGCGTCGTCGAGGTCAGCCGTGGCGGCCTCGTAGGCAATATTGACCGGATGCGTCAGAGGAAGATTCCAGACCGGGAAGGTCTCGAATTTGGCATAGCCGGCGGCGGTACCGTGCTTATGCTCGTGATACAGCTGCGAGAGGCAAGTGGCGAGCTTGCCCGAGCCAGGACCGGGCGCCGTCACGACGACGAGCGGACGGGTGGTCTCGACAAACTCGTTCTTGCCATAGCCGTCGTCGGACACGATCAGGTCGACGTCGTGCGGATAGCCCTCGATGGGATAGTGGAGCTTGGCGGGAATGCCGAGCGCGTTCAGGCGGTTGCGGAACACATCGGCAGCGGGCTGGCCGGCGTACTGGGTGATGACCACGGCCGCGACAGCAAAGCCGTTGCCGCGGAACAGGTCAACCAGGCGCAGCACATCCTCGTCATAGGTAATGCCAAGGTCACCACGAGCCTTGTTCTTCTCGATGTGGTTCGCGTTAATGGCGATGATGACCTCGACGTCGTCGGCTATGCTCTTGAGCATGCGAAACTTGCTGTCCGGCTCAAAACCCGGCAGCACGCGGCTCGCGTGATAGTCGTCAAACAGCTTGCCGCCAAACTCCAAATACAGCTTGCCGCCAAACTGCGAGATGCGCTCCTTAATATGAGCGGCCTGCAGCTCGATATACTTCGCGTTGTCGAAACCCTGGCGCATATATGGCTCCCGTCCCGTTTCCATTTAATGTCTTAGGCGATTATAACGGAGCCTGCCCTCCCCGATGCCCAGGCCATCAACAGGCACCAACCAAACACGCCATCGATAAGTTGCGGTGAAATAGCTCCTGTTTAACCCCTCAAGACGGCCAAACGGGAACTATTCCACCGCAACTTCCCCTTTTGGCGCAAAGTAACCTGACCCCTTTGCACCAACAGCAGAAACGTCGCGGGCAGAGAACGGACAGCGAACAGGCACCAGAGCGAGCAAGCCGCCCCCTGCGCCAACAATGGCAGCGCCGCAGGTTGAGCATAAGTCAGCGAAAGCCCACCAGAGCGAGCAAGGTGACGTGAAAGAGGAGGGCATGGCGCAAAGCAATCTGACACCTTTACACCAACAAAGGCAGCGCCGCAGGATGAGCATAAGTCAGCGAGCGCCGTCCAGGACGTACAAGTTGGCATGAAAAAGGCAAGGCATAGACCTTTTGGTCATGCCTTGCCTTTTGAATGACAAATTGTCGTCCTGGGCGGCGCGCAGCGTCGACCGGTTCCGGCGTTTGGTAAAACGCCGGAACGCAAGTCGCCCCCTCCCGCGCGCGGAACGGGAGGAGGCTAAAGGTAGGAGTCTACCGGTGGGGTTACCCCACCGGACAGACGATGACCAGGTGATCCTTTACAGGATCGTCATGGTTTCCGTGGGGTACCCAAGGGGTACTTAGAGCATCACGCAAGCGACGGTCAGGATGATGGCGCAGACGACGGAGAGAGCGACGATGAGCTTAAGAGCAAACTTGAGCCAGGTCGTCCACTCGATCTTGGCCAGAGCAAGACCGCCCATGATGGCGCCGGAGGTCGGGGTGAACAGGTTCACGACACCGATGGCGGCGGAGAAGATCATGACCATGACCTCGGGCGAGAAGCCGAGCTTAACAGCCAGCGGTCCCATGATGGGCATGGAGACAGTAGCCATACCGGAGGTCGAGGGGATCAGGAAGGACAGGCCGAAGTAGACCAGGAAGCTCATGGGAGCGAAGATCACGCCGGACAGGCCAGCCAGAGCATTGGCGGCAGCGTCGAGGACGTAGACGTCGAGGCCGGTGCTAGCCATGAGGACGGAGATACCACGGGCGAGGGCGATGACGAGGACAACGGACATCATGTCGGCAGCGCCGGTGATGAAGGTGTTGACGATCTGCTTCTCGGACAGGCCGCCGATAATACCGATCAGGACAGCCATGAGGAAGAACCAGGTGGAAGCCTCGTCGAAGTACCACTGACCAATGGGCAGGCCGGTGATCAGGGCAGACCAGCCCTGAACGATGGCGTTACCGTCGGCGTCATAGACAGCGCCAGCATCGAAGAAGTTGGCGACGCCCTCGTTAAGGTCGGCCAGCGGGATGAAGCCGACGATCATGACGACGAAGGTGAAGGCAAAGGCGATCAGAACACCCTTCTGACGACCGGTGAGCTTGACCTCCTTGTGAACCTCGGAAGCAGCCTTGCCGTGAGCCTCTTCGGCGTCCTTGAGCTCCTGCATCGAAAGGATGGTGGAACCCTTGTCAGCCTTGACCTTCTTGGCATAGCTCATGACGAAGAGGATGGACATAACAGTGGTAACAATCCACAGGACGGCACCGAGGCCGATGATGATGGACTGGTTGACCTCAATGCCAACGCCAGTCAGAGCGTCAACGGCAGCACCGACGGCAAACGGGTTAACCGTGGAGCCGAGGCAGCCGCAGCCAGCGCCGAGCAGGACGGTGGCAGCGCCGACCATGGGGTCGAAGCCAGCAGCCATCATGGTGGCGGCGAGCAGGGCGTAGAAGGGAACGGTCTCCTCGCACATACCATAGGTGGTACCACCGAGGGAGAAGATGAACATCAGCACGGGAATGAGCATGATCTCATTGCCCTTAAGCTTCTGCACCAGAACAGCAATGCCGTTGTCCAGGGCGCCGGTCTCGGTCATCATGCCGAGGAAGCCGCCGAGGATCATAACGAAGAGGCAGACGGGCAGAGCGTCAGCGAAGCCCTTGACCGGGGCGGTGCAGAAATCGCTCAAGCGGGCAGCGGTAACCGCGCCACCGGACGTACCGGAGACGATAACGGTAACAACCGCGACGATTGCCAGCAGAGCAAGAAGAATGGTGAACGATGAAGGCATACCGCGCTTTTTCTTAGCGGTCTCAGTCATAGTTCTCATCCCCCCTTCATAAATCATTTACTGATCTCGCCCGAAGCGGCTCTTCCGTGCCGTGCATGTCGCTCGGTGCGAGATTTTTACCAGACAAAAGCGCTCGGGGTGCGCAGCAATGCACCCCGAGCGAGATGCTAGATGCTCTTACTTGAGCGTAGCGTACATGACAGCCTTGATGGTGTGCATGCGGTTCTCGGCCTCGTCGAAGACCTTGGAAGCGGGGCTCTCGAAGACCTCGTCGGTGACCTCCTGCTCGGTGATGCCGAACTGCTCGCACTTCTCGGCGCCAATCGTGGTGTTGGTGTCGTGGAAGCTGGGCAGGCAGTGCAGGAAGATGGCACCCGGGTTGGCCATAGCCATGACCTCGGAGGTAACGCGATACGGAGTGAGCTGAGCGATGCGCTCGGCCCAGACCTCGTCGGGCTCGCCCATGGAGACCCACACGTCGGTGTAGAGAACGTCGGCACCGGTGACGCCGTCCTTGACGTCGGTGGTCAGCTTGATGGTGCAGCCGTTAGCCTCAGCGATGGGCTTGCAGGCCTCGATGACGTCGTCAGCGGGCATGCACTCCTCGGGGCCGCAGGCCACGAAGTTCATGCCGAGCTTGGAGCAGACGACCATGAGGGAGCGAGCGACGTTGTTCTTGCAGTCGCCCATGAAGACGAGGGTCTTGCCCTTGATGTCGTAGTTGAAGTTCTCCTGGACGGTCAGGATATCGGCGAGCATCTGGGTGGGGTGCCACTCGGTGGTCAGGCCATTCCATACGGGCACGCCAGACTTAGCAGCGAGCTCCTCGACGTCGTCCTGGGCAAAGCCACGGAACTCGATGCCGTCATACATGCGGCCGAGAACGCGGGCGGTGTCCTCGATGGACTCCTTCTTGCCCATCTGGGACGAACCGGGATCGAGGTAGGTGACGCCCATGCCAAGATCCATGCCGCCGACCTCGAAGGCGCAGCGGGTACGAGTGGAGGTCTTCTGGAAGAGCAGAACGATGTTCTTGCCCTCGAGATAGCGGTGAGGAACGCCGGCGCGCTTCATGTCCTTGAAGTTCTTGGAGAGCTTGAGCAGGTACTCGATCTCCTCGGTGGTGAGGTCGAGGAGCTTGAGGAAGCTACGGCCGGAGAGGTTAACACCCATGGTTCAAATCCTTTCGAAGAAATGAATTACGTAAGTATTAGTGTTGCCCGTTTGACGGGCGAAACCGGTGCGGTTGTAGGGGGACCGCACCGGAAACGGAAAGACTTAGAGGTCCTCGCGCCAGAAGGGCATGCTCATGCAGCGC